>JALRBT010000043.1 GCA_023262255.1 Ilumatobacteraceae bacterium | reverse complement strand
CGTCGTCCACTCCTTCGATGTAGCTGAGCACCACGGCGGTTGCGGGATCCCGGGACATCCATACGACGTAGTCGGCAACGTCGACTGCTGCCGCATTCCCCGCCGATACGGCTCGCGCGACACCAACGCCGGTCGCTCGAGACAGGTTCATGAAACTGGAGACGAAATTGCCGCTCTGGCTGGCGATCGAGATGGAACCCGCCGGTGGATACGGTGCAACGATCTGGGCACACAACGAGCTCGGCGTACTCACCACACCCTGCCCGTTGGGGCCCGCGAGGAACACGCCGCACTCCCGCGCAACGCGCACGAGGCGCTCCTGTGCCGACTCCCCTTCCGATTCGCCCATCTGCACGTGCTCGGACTCCGAACCGGATTCGTCGTAGCCGGCGGACGTGACGAACACGGCTCGGATACCGCGTTCTGCACAGTCCCGTATCAATTGCTCGTTCACGCTGGCTGGCGTGCAGAAGAACGCAAGGTCGTAGGTGTTGGACGCCAGTTCGGTGATTGAAGCCACGGTAGGAACACCCAGCACGATCTCCTTCGACAAGTTTGTCGCGGCGATCTCACCGCGGTACCCACCGACGAGAAGATTGTGCAACGAGACGAACCCAAACTTCCCCGGATGCGTGGACGCACCAACCACCACCACACCGCGCGGCGAGAACAACGCATCGAAGCCCGAGTCGTCATGACGCCGTACCACCGGTTCGGTGGTTTGCGGCGTGTTCACCTCTCCCGTAGCCGGCGTCCCGGACGATGTCGCGCTGTCTCGCAGTTCGATCAGCGCGTCGACCGCGATCGGTCGTCCATCGTCGGTGACGATCACCGGGTTGATGTCCACCGACGACACGTCGGTTCGATCCATCGCCAAGGATTGCACCCCTTCCAACAGGTTCCACAGCGCGACGCGGTCGACCGGCCGTTTGCCACGAAACGCCCCATACAGACGTGAGGTGCGAAGCAAATCGAGCATTTCGTCGAGGTCGGAACGACGCAACGGGGCGACACGCATTTGTACATCGGCGGTCGCCTCCGCGGTCACGCCCCCCGCACCGAGAACGATGACCGGACCGAACACCGGGTCACGCACCAACCCGAGCAACAGCTCCCGCGATCCCTCGATCTGTTCGGCCACAAGCAACGTGACGTCGCCGTCATCGTCCCGCCGTGCCGCCAGCAACTCCCGGGCGGCGTGCATCGCCGATGCATCATCTGCGATACCGAGGCGAACCAGCCCGCGTTCGCTCTTGTGAGCCAAGCGCTCGCCCACCAGCTTCATCACTACCGGGTAGCCGATCGTCGACGCAGCCCGAACCGCGGCGGTCGCATCCTGTGCCGTCGCCTCGGCGGCGAACGATGCACCGTACGTGGCAAGGAGCTTCTTCGAGTCGTGTTCACTGAGCGTCGGACGATGAACCACGACTCACAACGGTAGTGTTCCAGCGGCATGCACATCGTCGCTGCGTTGTTCGTCGACGACTTTGCAATGCGACAAGTGGAAGGTCCATCGACGCGCATCGACCTGACGGGCGTTTATTTTTCCCAGGTGGCGCCCGCCCCTGTTCCGTGCACCATGTCACCGCACCTCATGGTCCTCATCCACTGCCCCGCGAACGAGGCAGGCAACGGTGTGCTGGAAGTGGTGTTCCAACCAGCCGGCACTGCTCCCACGACGACACCGCCGTTGGCGCAAAACGTGAGTCCGTTTCAGGTGGATCCGGGCAAGTTCACGTATCGACTCGTGAGGGCGGAATTGAACATCGAACGCTACGGTCAGGTCATCGCCCATTGTCGTATCGGTCAGGGACCGTGGATGGCCGTACCGCTCAACGTTTTGCCGCCCACCTAGCGCGCACGCCGACTATCGTCGCTCCCGTGGCGAAAGGGTTGACCGAACAGCAGGACAACCTCGCGATCGCGATGATTCGTGGCCTCGCAATGGATGCGCCACTGCTCGCCAAGAGCGGTCATCAGGGCACCGCAATGGCACTTGCTCCACTCGCCCACGTGCTCTACAGCCGCGTCATGCGACACGATCCGACGCATCCGACCTGGAGCGGGCGGGATCGTTTCATCCTCTCCAACGGACATGCGTCGATCCTCCAGTACGCCATGTTGTATCTCAACGGCTACGGACTGGAGATCGACGACATCCGCGCATTCCGACAATGGGGATCCTCCACGCCCGGGCATCCGGAATACGGCCACACGTCCGGAGTGGAGGTCACCACGGGTCCGCTCGGACAGGGTTTCGCAAATGCGGTCGGCATGGCGATGGCCGAGCGCCACCTTCGCGCGCGATTCGGTGCGGAACTCCACGACCACCACACGTTCGTCATCGTGGGCGATGGATGCCTCATGGAAGGCATCAGTCATGAAGCTGCATCGTTGGCCGGCCATCAGCAACTTGATCGACTCATCTGCGTGTTCGACGACAATCGAGTCACCATCGATGGGGCGACGTCACTCACCTGCAGCGACGATGTCGAGGGCCGCTTCCGGGCGTACGGCTGGAACGTCGTCCAATTGGGAGAGATAGCCGACGATCTCGACGCCCTCGAACGCGCGTTGGTCGCCGCTCGACACCACCGTGGTTCACCGACGCTCCTCGTCCTGCGCTCGCACATCGGTTCTCCCTCCCCGGATTTCACCGACGCACCCGAGGCACACGGAAATCCGTTCGGTGCAGCTCACATCACCGCAACGAAGCGTGTGATGGGCATTCCCGATGAACCGTTCTGGGTGGATGCGGAGGTGGTGACGGCGCTCCGTGAACACGCCCGAGCACGCGGAGTTGCGGCGAGAGAACTGCAGCAAGCTGCCGAGGCGCGTGCCGACGATCGGTGGCATCGAATGTGGAACCCGCCTCGAAGTGACTCCTGGAGCTCTGCCGCGCCCACGTTCGACCCCACCACGAGCGTGGCAACCCGCGTGGCGGTGCAAAAGGCCATCGACGCCGCACGCGACGACCTGCCCGGACTCATCGTGGGAAGCGCCGATCTCACCGGCAATACCGGCGCCAAGATGACCGGGGAGTCAGCACTCTTGGCAGCGCATCCCGAAGGTCGCCAGGTCTTCTACGGAATCAGGGAACACGCCATGGGCGCCGTCGCCGTCGGAATGGCCCTGCACGGCGGCGTCCTCCCGGCGGTCGGAACGTTCTTCGTCTTTGCCGACTACATGCGGCCTGCACTGCGACTCGCAGCGCTCTCGCGTGCGAGGGTGGTCTTCGTTTTCTCCCACGACTCGGTAGGCGTGGGCGAGGATGGACCAACACATCAACCCGTCGAGCAGCTGGCTTCGTTGCGAGTCATCCCGGGTCTGCGCGTGGTACGTCCGGCGGATGCAAACGAAACCGCGGCTGCTTGGCGTCAAGCCTGCGACCATGACGGTCCTACCGCGCTCATCTTGTCGCGCCAAAACACACCCATCGTCACCGATGGACGGGCCGTGGAACGGGGGGCGGCAATCGTTCGCGATACCGATGACACTCCCCAACTCAACGTGGTGGCCACGGGTACCGAGGTCGCTCTCGCCGTCGACGCCGCACACCAACTCGGTGAAGCCGGATTTCGGATCCGTGTCGTTTCGATGCCATGTTTGGAATTGTTCGCCGGGCAGGATCCGACTTATCGATCACACGTCCTGCCGATTGGTGTGCCCGTGCTGTCGGTTGAGGCCGGCAGCACCTACGGTTGGAGTGCACTTGCGGATGATTCGATCGGCATCGATCGTTTCGGTGCGTCCGCCCCGGGAAACGTTGCCCTCCAGCGCCTCGGTATCTCGGTGGACAACGTGGTCGCCCGGGCCCGCGACCTCATCGACACGCTGGGAGCCTGACCGTGACCCGACTTCGGCGCCTCTACCCAGAGTACGGCCAGAGTCCGTGGCTCGACAATCTGCGGCGTGGGTGGATCACCAACGGACAGCTAGCGGCACTGCGTGATCGCGGTATCCGGGGCTTGACGAGCAACCCAACCATTTTTCAAAAGGCGATCCAGGGTTCCAGCGATTACGACTCGCAGTTCGAAACGCTTGCCCGCGACGGCATGTCACCAATCGATGCCTACTGGGAACTGGTGCTTCGCGACATCGACTCCGCGCTCGACGTCTTTGCACCGATCCACGAGGAGTCGAACGGATCGGACGGTTTTGTCAGCGTCGAGGTGGATCCCGGCCTTGCGCATGATGGAATCGAAACCCTGAATGCGGCGCGACGACTCCACGATCGCATCGGACGGCGCAACGTCATGATCAAGATTCCCGCGACGACACAAGGTCTCCCGGCCATCCGCACGATGATTTCCGAGGGTCGCAGCGTGAACGTCACGCTCATCTTCAGCCTCGAACGGTACGCCGCAGTCTTGGAGGCCTACGTCTCGGGTCTCGAGGATCGAGTGGCCACAGGTGTCACGGACCTCTCCGGAATCAGCAGCGTGGGAAGTTTCTTCATCTCACGCGTCGACACCGAGGTCGACCGACGTCTCGCGGCGCTTGGGGGAACCGCAACGTCACTTTGTGGCAAGGCCGCAGTCGCCCAGGGTCAACTCGCGTATGCGATGTTTCGTGAGACCTTCGCCGGCGAGCGGTGGTCCAGGCTCCAACGGTTCGGGGCGCGCGTGCAGCGTCCCCTCTGGGCGTCCACGTCCACGAAGAATCCCGTGTATCCCGACACCATGTACGTTGATCAGTTGATCGGCCCCGACACGGTGAACACCTTGCCGGATGCCACCCTGGAGGCGTTCGACGATCACGGTCGACTCGAGCGCACGGTAGATTCGGCACCCGATACCGCACGTCGATTGTGGGACGACATCTCCCATGCCGGTGTGGACCTCGACGACGTGGCTGGCCTCCTCGAACAGGAGGGTGTGTCCTCGTTTCAGAAGAGTTTCGACGAACTCATCGCTGCACTGGAAGCAAAGGCCAAGGAGTACCACCGGAAACTCCGCTGACGCTCGGTAATCGACCCCGATGCTCTGCATGCGGGCGGTTACTCCTCGTCGAGATTCACGTCCATTCGCTCGAGCAGCACGATTGCCTTTTCCACGGCCCGTCGCGCTTGGGTGATGGTTCGTTCCATGTCCGGCCGCTTGGTTGCTCCGGCACGGGAAGCCTCGCTCAAGATCCGAATCGCATGGTCGGACAAGTCCTCCGATACGGATCGCAGACGCTCCACGATGTCGTCGAATTCCGACATGCCGCTCAGCCCTTCTTGTTCGCGCGTCGTCGATCCTCGAGACCCAACCACCGTTTCCGGATACGGATCGACTTCGGGGTTACCTCGACGAGCTCGTCATCCCCGATCCACTCGATTGCCGTCTCCAACGTATGGATGACCGGGGCGGCGAGCTTGACGCCGTCATCGTGGCTGTGGGTGCGGATGTTGTTCTTTTCTTTCGCCCGAACGGCGTTCACCACCATCTCCTCACCACGGGCACATTCGCCCACCACCATGCCCTCGTACACCTCGTCGCCGGGCTCCACGAAGAGCGTTCCCCGCATCTGCAAATTGTCGAGCGCGTACGCAGTGACGGGACCGATCCGGTCGGCGATCATGGCGCCCCCCAAACGATGCGGTACGTCGCCGGCCCACGGTTCGAAGCCCGCGAAGCTCTGGTGAACGAGCGCGGTACCGCGGGTCACCGTGAGGAGCAGTGATCGAAACCCGATGAGTCCGCGCGACGGAGCCGTGAAATGCATGATGGTTCGGCCGGCGTCACCGGGACGCATGTCGACGATCCGTCCGCGGCGCGGCGCGATGGCCTGGGTGACGGCACCCACGAATTCGTCCGGCACGTCAATGGTGCCGCGCTCGTACGGCTCGTGCTTCTTGCCGTCGATCTCCTTGGTGATCACCTCGGGGCGACTGACCTGCAGTTCGTAGCCCTCTCGCCGCATGTTCTCGATCAAGACCGCGAGTTGCAATTCCCCACGACCGGCCACCTCGATCACGTCGGGCGAGTCGGTCGGGAAGAGTTTGATCGACACGTTTCCGAGGATTTCCTTCTTCAAGCGGTCGTGTAGGTGGCGACTCGTCACGTAGGTGCCCTCGCGACCGGAGAACGGCGACGAATTCACGGCAAAACTCATCCGCAACACCGGCTCGTCCACCTCGAGGCGCGCGAGAGCCGAGGGAGCATCAGCACTGGCGAGGGTGTCGCCCACTTCCACCTCGTCGATGCCGGCCACGATGAAGAGATCACCAGCGGCGATGGAGTCCACCTCCCTGCGCGCGATACCCACGAACTGGGAGAGATGGGAGATCCGACGCTTCAGGACCGGTTGAGTGTCACCGTCCGGCTTGCCCAGGAGGGCCACGAACTCCCCCTTCTTCAGCGTGCCCGCGTGCACTCGTCCGATCGCCAGGCGACCGAGATAGTCACTTGCATCGAGGTTGGTGACGAGCGATTGCAACGGCGCGGTCGGGTCGCCTTGCGGCGCCGGAATGGTGTCGAGGATGGCGTCCAGGAGCGGTACCAAGTCGGCATCTGATCCCGGCATTCCGAGACCCTTCATCGCCCTTCCCTCGCGTGCGATCGCGGAGACCACCGGGAAGTTCAAGTGATGGTCATGATGGGCGAGATCGAGGAAGAGGTGTTCCACCTCGAGCAGCACCTCCTCGGGGCGCGCATCGCTGCGGTCCACCTTGTTGATCACCAGCACCACAGGAAGGTCCTGATTCAAAGCCTTGGAAAGGACGTAACGCGTTTGTGGCAGTGGGCCTTCTGCTGCGTCGACGAGCAGGAGCACACCGTCGACCAGCGCCAGGGCACGCTCAACCTCGCCACCGAAATCCGCGTGCCCCGGTGTGTCGACGAGGTTGACCTTGACCCCGCGCCATTCCACCGACGCGGCCTTGGCAAGGATGGTGATGCCGCGTTCACGTTCCTGGTCGTTGTTGTCCATGACACGCTCCACCACGGCCTGATGCGCGGCAAAGGTGCCCGTTTGGCGCAGCAACTCGTCGACCAACGTGGTTTTGCCATGGTCAACGTGCGCGACGATCGCGACGTTACGGATGAGATCGTTCAGGAGGAAGCCTCGTCGTTGTCGGCGATCTCGCCATCGTCGTCGAACACCACGCCATAGCGTTCGGCGATCTCCGCAAACTCGTCTTCTTCGCTCTTCGTGGACTTCTCCGCCGACAACCCGAGATCCTCGGCCGTTGGGCCGGACTGCTTCAGACGACGCGCTTCTTCGAACCGACGATGACGTCCCTTTTTCACGATGGGCTCCGTATGTACTAGCGGAGCCCGGAGGGCCATCCGCCTAGGCGATGGACATTACCTGAAAGTTTACTGCGCCTCGGCATCTTTGGCAGGGATGAGCCTGAGCCGACCGTCACCGTCGAAGGACAAACCCGACTCCCCCTTCAGCAGTCGCTGGATATCCCGACCAACGAGATCTCGGCGCCAGCCGTGGGAGAGACGCGATTCTCCGCCGGCGAGCAGCGCCACGATGTCGCGGTTGGTCGCAACGAGCATCGGATCGATCTCGGCGGACCGGGCCAGTTCGCCGATCCATGCGGTAACCAGTGTGACCGCCGGACGCAAACGCTTTTCCAGGGGTTCGTGGGATTGTGTATCGACCTCGACCACGCGTTCGCGACCATCACGCACCGCTGCCAAGATCTCCCTAGCGACCGAACCACCGAGGTACCGCTCGTCCACACCGCGGGCATGGGCGAGCTCCTCCGTGGAGTTGGGAGCCGCCTGTGCGATGCCGAGGAGTGCCATGTCGCTCATCACACGTCGTAGCGGCACGTTCGTGGCCATTGCTCGGCGCTCCCGCCATGCCGCCAACGCTTGTGCGACGCCGCGCGCGGTGCCCTTCAGTGCGCGCGCGTCCTTGATTCGCAACCACGCATCGTCCGGGTTGCTTTCCCCCCATGGACGTTGTCGCAGCTCCTCGCAGGCCTCTTGCACCCACGTCGTTCGACCGAGTTCCTCCAATCTGGCATGAATTCGTTCGAAGAGTTGCTCGAGATGGGCGACGTCGCTGCGCGCATACGAGCATTGATTCGACGTGAGTGGGCGCCGTAACCAGTCGGTCATTCGATCGCCCTTGGACAACGTGACCTTCAACTGCGACTGCACCAGCGCCGCCAACGACGGCGTGGAGTAACCGACGAAACCGGCGGCGAGCTGAGTGTCAAACAATCGCGATGGCACCTCTCCAACCGCATAGCGCAGCACCTCGAGATCCTGTTGCGACGCATGGAGAATCGCTAGACCCGGGCCGCGAAGCAGGTCGGCCAACCCCCGGGGATCGACGGCGAGCGGGTCGATGAGAACGTTGGTCCTGCCCCACTGCAACTGCACGAGTGCAAGCCGCGGAAAGTAGGTGCGCTCGCGATGGAACTCCGTGTCCAACGCGTATGTCTGAGCGTTCTTCGCGTCGTTCACGACATCGCGAAGGGATGCGTCGTCTGCGACGAAATGCTCGGAGATGTTCACACGACGAAACTACGGGGTTTCGCCGACATTCAGCGGGTTCCCCAAGGCGGCATATCCCATGGTGCCGCCTGCGACGTTCACCACGTTGGTGACGTCGGCGTCCAGGAGAAATTCGCACGCCCGGCTACTTCTGCCACCGCTCTGACATACCACGTACACCGGCACCGGCCTACGGAACGTCTCGATGTTCTCGGGCACCCGGCTCAGCGGAATGGAGATGGCACCGGGCACGTGTCCCTCGAGATACTCGTCGATCTCACGCACGTCAACGACGACCCCGCCCCGATCGATTACCTGAACCAACTCTGCTGCAGATATTTCCCTCATGGACACGGCTTGCCACCTTAGTCACCGCTCCCGAGCAGATCCGACAACGCATGCAGCGTTGCGACATCGTTCACGTTCACGCATTCGGATGCGGATACCGGAATACGTGCAACGCTCAATTGCGAAACCGCACGATGGATGGCGCGTTCACCACGTGCGTAGTGGGATTCGATTGCCTCGTATGCGTTCGTGCGAACGGCCATGATCGACCAGTGGTCACCGTCATGGTGCGCAACGGACGCATCCACCGACTCGAGGGTCGATATGAGCGCTCGAATCGTACTCGTCTCCACCATCGGCACGTCGCACCCAAGTATCACGATCGAGTCATGTCCGTTCGCCCGGGCATGCGTCATCCCGGCGAGTACACCCAACAGAGAGCTTCGATCGTCCCCGGGATGTCCCACTACTTCGTCGGCAACGTGCACGATGTCGGGCGGAATATCGGAGCGCGGGAGCCCGCCCACGTACGCAAGTGATTCCACATCCGCAGAGCGCAGTGTGGTGACGATTCGCGCCAACAACGACACCCCACCCGCCTCTGCGCGGGACTTGTCGGAACCAAAGCGTGTGCTACGCCCGCCAACCAAGACGGCTCCGCACGGATTCAAGCCTGGTTCCGCCCCTGTGGGTCGAGTTGAATCAGGAACTGTCCACAGCGAACCGCTTCCGACTCCTCGCCGATGATTCGTGCATTCACCGCCAAACCCTCGAGACACGACAGGAATCCCCTGTTGGATTCGTGTCGCCAACGCACGAAACCAGAACCACGCCAACCGCTGGCGCGCAAATGGTCCAAACCCCGGTGATACCCGATACGGAATGGCATGTACGCCTCGATTCCCGGCGTACTGGCACGCCCGAGCGCAGCCCACACGTGAAGGCTGTTCGGATGGCGCGCAGCCAAGGCCAAGAGTCGATCACGACGACGCGTTGGTTCGCCCGCCTCCACTTGCGCGAGTTCGTGGCGGATCGACACGTCATCGGGGGCAAGCACCGTTTCGGGAGGACCGCCACGCGACATGTTGATGGGTTGATCGCTGATATACGCAGTCTACGAAGTTGACGATGGCAGAATCGGAGCGTCATGGATCTCTCGTCCTTCGATGCCCAATCCGCGCGTGATGCATCGTTCATCGCGATGGTCGTCGGAGTGCTCGGGGTGCTGTTGGTCCTCAAATTCGTGTCGTCCCTCGTGACCAAGTTGTTGTTGTCGGCGCTCTTCGCCGGCGTGATCTGGTTGGGATTCACCCAACGCGACGACCTCACCGCCTGCATCGGGGAAATCCAAGCGCGGGTCGAACAAGGTGACCTGAGCGACATCACCTGTAGTTTCTTGGGTCGTGACGTCACGGTCGAAATCCCCTTCCAGCAATAAACGAACGTCTCGTCGTGCCACACCGTCCCGGGTAACGCCGGTGTTCGACATTGCATCGCTCCGACGCTTCCTCGACGACTCACCAACACCCCACCACGTCGTGGCGTCTGCTGCACGCCTCCTACTCGACGCCGGCTTCACGTGGTTCGACGAACACAGCGAATTCCCCGATTTTTCCGGAGCCGTCGTCAGGGGCTTCGTCGCACGTGACGGTGCCATCATCGCCTTTGCAACCTCCGGTCGCGCGAACGACAGGTTCAACGTGGTCGGAGCGCACACCGACTCACCGGGGCTGCATCTCAAGCCACGACCCGAGGGCACTGCATCCAATTTCGGAACCCTCGACGTCGAGGTCTACGGCTCGCCCCTCTTGAATTCCTGGCTCGACCGCGACCTGGATCTGGCCGGTCACGTCGTTTTGAAGAACGGTGCTCACCGACTCTTCCGATCCAATGGTCCGGTCGCACGTCTTCCGCAACTGGCAATCCATCTCGACCGAACGGTGAACGAGAACGGTCTGGTACTCGACAAGCATGCCCATCTTCGACCGGTGTGGACCACCGGCAACGACGACCTCACGGTACGACAGTGGGTGGCACAGGCAACCGCAGTGCCGAGCGGCGAGATCGCAACCGTCCACGCGCAATTCGTCGACAGCACTCCCGCGTCGCTTCTCGGGGCCGACGGATCGCTGCTGGCATCCGGAAGGTTGGACAACCAATTGTCGTGTTGGGCCGCCATCACCTCGATGCTCCACATCCAGGGCCACTCGGGGGTTGCAGTCTGCGCCTTGTTCGACCACGAAGAGATCGGCAGTTCCAGCACGACCGGCGCAGCCGGCCCACTACTCGAACACGTTCTCGAACGCATCGCCCACGCGCTGGGAAAGAACCGGTCGGAGTACTTGATGATGCTTCCCGCGTCGGCATGTTTGTCATGCGACAATGCACACGCGGTGCACCCGAATTATCCGGACCGGCACGATGCACGGCATGCGCCACTCATCAACCGGGGTCTCGCCTTGAAGGTGAACTCCAACCAGCGGTATGCCAGTTCAACGGCGTCGACCGTCGCATTCCTCAACGCCTGCGAGAAGGCGCGCATCGAGCATCAGGTCTTCGCTTCACGCAACAACATGCCCTGTGGTTCGACCATCGGCCCGATCACCGCCACCCGTCTCGGTATCGACACCGTCGACGTCGGAGTACCGCAACTTTCCATGCATTCCGCACGCGAGGTGTGCGGAGTTTCGGACGCTCTCGATCTTCCGAAACTGATTACGGCGTTCCTGCGCGGCTAACGCCGAAATTCACTCGCCCGCACGGAAGCGTGCATCATCGAAAACGACTTGCAGTCGAGCGGCGAGCTCCGCGGTTATCTCGCGCATTCGCTCCCGGTCGACCCGTCCGTCACCGCCGTGTTCGACGGGGATCGGTGCGCCAATCGTGAGATGACACTTGCTCGGCCGGATCATTTTGGAGCCCTTGCGCATCACGAGTTCGGACCCGCCAATGCCCACGGGGACGATCGGGACTCCGCGCTTCAGCGCCACGTACGCGGGGCCGTCGAACAATTGGTGAACCGTCGGTCCGAATTGACGGGTACCCTCCGGAAACATGACCAACGGCTCTCCCTGATCGAGCACCTTCACGCAACGCTTAAGCGCCTCCAGGTCTGCGGTACCACGGCTCACCGGAAAACCACCCAACAACGTGAAGAACTTGCCGAGGCCAGCGTGTTTCCACAGGGAGTCCTTGCCCATGAACCTCACACGCCGACGAGTGAGGAATGCCGACAGCGGCGTATCGATGTTAGATCGATGCACCGGAGCGATGATGTATGGACCCTCCGTTGGAAGGTGTTCGCGTCCACTGATGCTGTAGCGAAACCACACCTTGCACAACAACGCCAGGATGTCACGCACGATGACGTACGCCAACTTGTGCAGAGGATTTCGACCGGAGAACTTCGTCGAGTATTTCGTCATGACGAATCTCGCGCAGCGCGTACCAACGAGATGATGTGGTTCACCACATCATCGATGGTGCGGTCACTGGTGTCTACCACCACCGCATCGGGCATCTGCCGAAGCGGGCTGTCATCCCGGGATGAATCGCGTTGATCACGTTCGGTGATCGCGCGGGCGATCTCCTCTACGTTGCCTCCGTGCTGTGCCACTCGTCGTCTTGCACGAACCAACGGTGAGGCCACCAAATACACCTTCAGCGTTGCATCCGGGAACACCACCGATCCGATGTCCCTGCCCTCAACCACACCGCCGCCGTGTCCGGCAATCCACGTGCGTTGACGCTCTCGCAGTTCCTCTCGTACCGCCGAGTTCGCTGCAACGTGGCTGACCGCAGCGTCGACCGCCGGCGTTCGAATGGTTGCGGTGGCGTCCTCACCATTCACGCGAAGGGAATCCATCCCTTGCTCGAGTACCACCTCGCGTGCGACCCGTGCAACGGCATCGACATCGGTGGCCTCGAGCCCACGCCGTAGAACCTCGTAGGTGACCCCCCGGTACATCGCGCCAGTATCCAGATACTCGATTCCCATGCTCCTGGCCAAGGCCTTCGCGATGGTCGACTTACCCGCGCCCGCAGGTCCATCGATTGCTATGACGAGAGGCGTCATCTCACCAACTCGTGTCGAGCGGACGACCTTCGTCGTATCCCGATGCACTCTGCACGCCCACCGTGGCCCTGTCATGCAACTCGTCGATACTGCGGGCGCCGGCGTACGTGCACGACGACCGCACGCCGGCAACGATTTGATCGATGATGTCCTCTACACCGGGTCGTTCCTCGTCCAGATACATGCGAGAGGTGCTGATTCCTTCCTCGAACAATTCCTTTCTTGCCCGTTCTACCGCGGACTCGGTTCTGGTGCGATTCCGAACCGCCCGGTTCGACGCCATACCGAAGCTCTCCTTATACAAACGCCCCTGTACATCGCGCACCGTATCGGCGGCAGATTCGTACGTTCCCGCCAACAACGAACCGAACATCACGTTGCCTGCACCGGCGGCAAGCCCCAGGGCGACGTCGCGTGGGTATCGAACGCCGCCGTCGGCCCACAC
>JALRBT010000042.1 GCA_023262255.1 Ilumatobacteraceae bacterium | reverse complement strand
TGAGGAGCGAGTACGTCACGCGCTGTGCGGTGATCTTCTCACCGAGAATCCTCGGCGCAAGGAAAAGCAGCACCGCCGGCGTGAGGCTGCCAATCAGTGTGGCGTTGGCAATGGTGGTGCGCTGAAACGAACCGAACCCGAATATCACCGAGAGGGAGAAAAAGATTCCGGGCTTCCACGACACCGACAGATGGTGCCGGGTGAAGCCGTCGCCCACCAGGTGTGCGAGCGAGAACAGCATCGGCAACCAGATGATCTGGCGATACAACACGATGGTCGGCAGCGAGATCGAGAGACTGGACACGAAGATCGGCCCAACCGCCCACGCCACGACCGCCACCACCACCGCAACGATCGGTGCAGCTCGATGACGACGAAGGGCTCCGGTGGTTGCAGACATCACACGACTCCCCGAGACGCCGACACCATCAGTGGTTCTCGACTACGAACGCTTGTCGCCGGGGCGCAGATCGATGCGCAAGGTGAGGACGCCGTCATCGAGCGATGCCTCGGCGTCCCCGATCATGGCAAAGTCCTGGAAATCGGTGTTGGCCTGGGCGATGAAGTGCTGGCGCTCCTCACCGGCTACCGGTGGAAGCGGACGCTTGCGAACCGCGGCGGCGCGCTCCTTGAACCGCTGAATCATTTCGTCTGGCTGGAAACTCACGGCTCTACGGTAGTTCGTCGTCCTCGCCCGAGTACGGGGGCGGTTCGGCGCGAACCCGACGAAGCATCTCCTTGCGAGTTGCTGCATCGGCGTCCTTGAACGCCACGTCCCCCATGATTTCGAGCGGTGCCAACACGGGATTGTCAGGGCGCGCTGCTCGCCAGAACCACAACGTCACCACCAGCAACACCACACCCGCCGTTACGAGCACGCTTCCCACCAGCACGCTGCCAAACTAGTTGCGTGACCAATCTGCTCTCGACCCTCGCCTTCCTCGCGATCGTGGGATTCCTGGCCTGGGTCGGCTGGGGAATGGAGCCCCACTGGTCGTCGCGGGATGGATCCAAGTTCATGTGCCGTATGTACCTTCATCCCGACGACGCCGATGCTCGTCCACGATGGCGCGACGTGAAGGTCGGAGTGGATGGCGAGGAGCTATTGGTGTTCGCCCGGGCGCGACGCGGTGGCGACCTACGAGGAGTGTGGAGAGTGGTGGGGGCCACCAACGATGGGGAGAAGAATCGTCGGTTGTACGAGGTGCGCTCGTCCAACGACGTCGGCGCCACCATCCGCGTTCCGATGTCGAGCCGATGCGTATCGATACTCGACCGCCTGGTGCCCTGAGATCCACCGGAAAGCTCTACCCCACGTTGGGGACGGCGAGTCGATCAGAGCGAGGTCAGCAACTCTCGTATGGGTGCACCCACTGCCGCCAAGTCGATCAGGAACGCGTCATGACCATGCGGTGAGGCGATTTCGGCGTATTTCGCCCGAACACCATTGCGGGAAACGAGATCGCAGATCTGTCGCTGCTGATAGGCGGGGTACAGAATGTCACTCGAGATTCCAAGGGCCAAGGTTGGCGCGGTGATTCTCGCCATCGCCTTATCGAGTCCGCCACGACCCCGCGCCACGTCGTGGAGGTCCATGGCCTTGCCGATCAACAGGTAGCTGTTGGTGTCGAATCGGCGGATGAGCCGGTCGCCGTGGTGATCGAGATATCGCTCGACCTCGAATTTGTCCCATAATCCGATGCCGTTGTTCTCGGCATCCATGTCGGCGAGGTCCCGCCCGAACCGATCGGTGAATACGTTGTCGCTTCGAAAGGTCACCTGTGCCACCATCCGAGCGATGGCGAGACCTTGCCATGGGCCGTCGCCGATTGCCGCGTCGTAGTAATCGCCTCCGCGCCACTTCGGATCGAGCCTGATGGCACGGCGACCAATTGCACCCCACGCGATTTGTTGAGCGGTCGATTGCACGCAGGTTCCAACGACGGCCAACGACGCCACACGACCCGGATAGGTGATGGCCCACTCCAGCGCCTGCATGCCACCCATCGATCCACCAATCACCGAGTGCCAACGATGCACGTTGAGGTGGTCAGCGAGCCGAACCTGAGCACGAACCATGTCGCGAACGGTGATGACCGGGAATCGCGAGCCGTACGGTACGCCGTCATCGGGATGCGGCGATGCCGGCCCGGTGGTGCCCTGGCATCCACCCAACACGTTGCTGCACACGACGAACCACTCGTTGGTGTCGATCGCCAGCCCCGGTCCAACGAGACCTTCCCACCACCCTGGCGTTGGGTGGCCCTCTTCTGCGGCCCCTGCAACGTGACTGTCGCCGGTCCAGGCGTGACAGATGAGGATCGCGTTGGAACGATCGGCGTTCAACGTGCCCCACGTTTCGTACGCGACCACCACATCGCGCAACGCCACGCCGACATCGAGGGCTATCGCACGATCACCAAGCGACAAGAATTGCCGCCGCCCAACGGGCTGCATCGCCGACCACGCCCCGGTGGCTGGGTAGTCCGTGCGTTGCATGTGCTGGTCCTTCGTGGGTTTTGCCACCACGCGATCCGTTGTCCCTTCCGGGACCACATCGCCACCGAAGTGACTAGGCACCGTGGATTCCCGGTTGCCGGACCGAATGGTCGCTCGTGATGTAGCAACGTCAGGCTAGCGGTAGCGTGATTTCACCCAACGGGCGGAGTTGGGGCTGCGCATCGGCGCCGTGTGGCCACGGTGCGATACACCCGATCTGCGATGGCTCGCACTCCCGGAAGCAGGATGAGTCGGCCCACCATCGACCACGGCAACCGGGCGTGCATCAGTGCCTTGGCAACCGCAACATGGGCCGACACGTTTTCGCCGTCGGCACTCACCCACTGCACCGCCTCTTCGCACTTGGCGCGGGTGAGCCCGAGTGCGGCCAGGTTCGCATCTTGATACGCAATGGTCTCGAGCGGCCGACGCGTTCTGCGAACGAGAAACCCGACACACGCCGTGCAGAACCGACATTCGCCGTCGAACACCAACACTGCGTTGGTTAGCGTTGCGGGCATCGTGGTGCGCGTGTTGTTGTCAGTCAAGATGTTGGCTCTCCACCTGTTCACGATCGTATTGGTTGGCGTCATGATTAGTCTCGGATTCTGGCAACTCGACCGCCACAATGAACGTGACGCATTCAACGCCGCGGTCCGATCCCGCGCGCAGGAGACGCCGCGATCACCCGATGAAATACTGTCGCTGAGCGACAACCCGTCGAATCTCGAGTGGTATCCACTTGCCACGACCGGCGAATACCTCGTCGACGCAAACCTGCTGCTCGTGAACGTGTCACAGGACGGACAGGCGGGCGTCGACCCGGTAGCGGTTCTGCGACTGGACGACGGTCGCCTCCTGCTGGTGAATCGGGGGTTCGTTCCGCTCGCACAGCCCGTTCCGGCACCACCGGAGGGACGGGTGACCATCGTCGGACGGGTGCGCACCTCCGACGAACGAGAGCGAGGAGAATTGAGTGACGCCGCAGAGGGGCCGTTGCGAGAGATCCAGAGGATCGACGTTGCTCGACTCGCCCCCCAACTCCCCGGCGAAGTCCTACCCATCTACGTGGATCTGCTCGGGAGCAATCCGGCGGACTCGCCGATGCTGTCGCGTATCGCCGACCCACAGCTCACGCTCGGCCCCCACTTGTCCTATGTCATGCAGTGGTGGATTTTTTCGCTGTGCGCCGGGGTTGCATGGGCGCTCATCGTGAGGCGAGCGCTCGCAGCAGACCGCCGGGCGAAGACATCAGTCTGAGTTTGGTCGCCAACCCCACTCGGCGAAAGACACCGAGCATCGCTGCTTGCACCTCTCGCGCAGGAGCGTCGACGCGCAGGTACGCCGACCACTGCGACATCGGCATCGAAAAGAACGCGTCGAAGAACTCGGCGATTGCCGCATCGGGAAGAGAACTCAGCACCTCGAGTCCCACGTCGTGCCATGCTCGAGTACGAAGTTGCTCCCGTGGCCACACGGCCTTCCATATCGCAGTAGAGAGTTCGCCACCTCGACGACCCTGCTTTACGTTGTGCTCGATGGCCGCCGCCACTCGTGGCGCGGCCCGCAGCGACGCCGCCACCGAATAACCGGTGACGGGGTGCACGTAGCCCGCCGCGGCACCGAACCCCACCACCCGCGTGGTGCGCGCCGGCAAGGAATCACCCATCGGAATGGTGACGCGCTCGGTACTCCATACTGCGCCTTCCATCCCCAACCTCGCGTCGAGTCGCTCCGCGAGTTGCTTGATCGGCCGCGGCGGTTTTGCGAACAGTGAGGTCTCCTCGAGTAGCACGGATCCGTCGGAGAACAGTGCGCCGTAGAGGAAGGTTGGTGGTCGACTCCAGTCCATCAACGTGAACACACCGGACCGCACTCCGACCCGCTCACCGACATCGGCATCCGCCACCACGCCGTAGGCCGTCTGGGCCCCACCTCGAGGCGTGCGGCGTGCGAGGAACGCCCCACTACCCGTGCAGTCGACGACGACCAGCGAGTCGATGGTCGTACCACTCGCCAGTTGTACCGTGCTGGCGGACACTCCGTGCGAGACCGCTGTAACGATGTCGTCGCGCACCGCCACGGCATCCAGTAGTGCTGCACGCAATCGCGAGTTGTCGAAGACGACGTAGGACCGTCGCAACAACTGCTCGCGCGAGCCAACCACCCTTACGGTGTTCCAACTACCTCGAAGCACGTCGCCCAGCGGTTGACCGATCTCGGCATGCACGACGTCGTCCCGCCACGCACCGTACGTTGCGTGCCATGGTGTCGGCGGACCCACCACCACCGTATTCATCCCACGGATCACGAGCGACCTCGCGAGCGCGGCTCCCGCCGGCCCGGATCCCACGATCACCACGTCGTGAGACACCGGCTACTCCATATCGGAGAGATGGGCGTGGTCGTTGTATCGCAACAATCGCCAGATGTTTTCCCGCGGACGAAACAGTTCCGTGATGGAGCAGTTCTTGGTGTGGACCTCGAACTTGCCCGTCGAAGCCGTCTGCAAACAGTGGCGCAGGACACCGTCGATGGTGCCGCCGTGACACGTCACCATCACCGTCTTGCCGCGGTAGTCGCGCTCGAGTTCCTGAAACGCACCGATCACACGAGCGTGGAATTGCGACATCGTTTCACCACCCGGGAACACCACGGCGTCGGGATCTCCATTGAAATCCGGACGACCATATTGGGCCACGAAATCGTCGAAGGTCATGCCGTCGCACACCGGACCCGGGTCGTGTTCGCCGAAGCCGGGGCGTACGTCGATGTCCGAGTGCCCCACGAATGGCGCATAGATCTCGGCCGTTTGTCGGGCTCGGGGGAACGAACTCGACACCACCACGTCGACGTTCAACTCGCCCGTTCGCCCGAGGCGCTCCCCGAGTGCTCTGGACTGTGCCTTTCCGAGATCGGTGAGCCCCCGACAGCTGCGCACACCGCCGATGTAGCGCTCAACAGTGGCGAACGATTCGCCGTGCCGCACCAGCACCACCCGAGTGTCGGTCATACGAGTTTCTCGACGAATCCTTCCAGCTGTCGCAGGTTTCGACATTCGTACACGCCATCGGTATGACCGCCGTATTCCCCAACGATGGAGTCACCCGTATTCCAATACGAGCGTGGCTCGGGATTGAGCCAATACACGTGTCGGGCGTGCTTGCGCATCTCCTTCACCACCCAGCTTTGGGAGGCGTGATAGTTGTTTCGAGCATCACCCAACAACAGCACCGTGGTCTTCGGGTTGATGTCCTTGCCGTAGCGCTCCCAGAATACCTCGAAGGCGTGCCCATAGTCGCTGTGTCCGTCCACCCACACGACGTCGGCTTCGGTATTCACCTTGTGGATCGCTTCCTGGATGTCCTCGGTCGCACGGAAGTGCTTGGTGACCTCGTCGATGCCGTCGATGAAGACGAAGGAGCGAACCTTGCTGAACTGACTCTGGATGGCATACACCAACATGAGCGTGAATCGGGCGAAGGCGGCGACGCTGCCCGAGATATCCGCCACCACCATCAGTTCCGGTTTGGCGGGCCGCGGATACTTGAACTTCGGTTCGGCCGGCACCCCGCCGTAGCTCAGCGAGTGACGCACCGTGTTGCGGAAATCGAGCGGACCCTTCCTGCCATGTCGTCGCTTGCGCGCCAACCGTGCCGCGAGTTTGCGCGTGAGCGGAAACAGCGCCTTCTTCAGCGACTGCATCTCTTCGCGGCTGGCATGCATGAATTCCACGTCCTCGGGCAGGGGCTTGCGAAGCGTCTTGGCCATCGCCTCGGCGCCGCGATCCGCGACGAGTCGACGACGAATCTCCGCCTCGACCTCCTTTTTGAACTGCTCGATTCGCATCTCGTATTCGTCCTTGGCCAAGCGCTGTTCGAGGTTGGTCGTCTCACGCTGCGATGCCGCCTTGCCGGCCTCCATCAACTTGGCGAGCATGTTGTCCAAGTCGAGGTTGCGCAGGGTTCGATAGAGGTAATACGTGCCACCGACGGGACGGCCAGGCTCCATACCTGCGAAGCGAGCCACGGATTGTCGCGCCAAGGCACGCATCATTGCCTGATCGCCCTGCATCAGTGCACGCATGAGCATGTTGGCGAGTTCCTCGGGCGTGAGCGCCTCCAACCCGCCGCCGCCGGCCCCCCGGCCCTCGCCCTGACCGAGCTGGGCCTGATCCTGGTCGTCGCGCCAGAACTCGTCGGCTTGTTCTTCGCTCGGATCGACGATGTTGTACTGCGACCCGCGCAACGAGAAGTACACCTCGAAGATGGTTTCGAAGACCCTCCAGTGGGAGGAGTTCTTCACCAACGTCGCACCGAGTGCGTACTTGAACGCCTCACGATCCTCGATGGGGATGACCTTCACGGCCTCCATCGCATCCAGGTTCTCGGTGAGGCTCACCGGCAAACCAGCGCGTCGAAGTTCACCCACGAAACCCGACATCAAGTCGATGACCGGCATCGTTCCTCTATTCGTCGACCGACAGCTCTTTGGCGGCCTTTGCAATATCGGTTTGGTACTTGAGCAACACGTGGAGCGTTTCCTTGGCCTGTTCGGCGTCGATGTGGTCGACACCAAGCAGGATGAGCGTGCGTGCCCAGTCGAGGGTTTCGCTCACCGACGGCGCCTTCTTCAGGTCAAGCTGGCGGATGCTGCGAACGATGCGCGCGATTTGGTCGGCCAAGTTGGCGCTGATATCGGGCACCTTGGCGAGCACGATTTCCTTCTCACGTTCCATGTCGGGATAGTCCACGTGCAGATACAAACAGCGACGCTTGAGCGCCTCGGACAACTCGCGGGTGTTGTTGGAGGTGAGGAACACCATGGGAATTTGCTTGGCGGTGATAGTTCCGAGCTCCGGGATGGACACCTGGTATTCGCTCAGCACCTCGAGCAGCAGGGCTTCGGTTTCCACCTCCACACGATCGACCTCGTCGATGAGGAGCACCACCGGGTCCGGCGCCGAGATCGCCTCGAGCAATGGCCGAGTAAGCAGGAATTCGTCGCTGAAGATGTCGTCGTGCACCTCCGACCACGAGTCGCTCGTCTTGTCGGCTTGGATGCGCAGCAACTGCTTTTTGTAGTTCCACTCGTAGAGCGCCTTGGATTCATCCAAACCCTCGTAACACTGGAGCCGAATCAACCGGGCACCCGTGAGTTCGGCGACGCTCTTTGCCAGTTGCGTCTTGCCGGTTCCGGCGGGTCCCTCGATGAGCACGGGCTTGCCCAACCGCTGTGCCAGATACACCACACCGGCAATGCCGTCGTCGGCGAGGTAATTGATCGTCTTGAGGCCATCACGCACCTGCGCAACGGAGGCAAATGCGTTGGTCATCGGGGCAAGGCTACTCAGGAATGCGCTGGGCAAACGAGTGCTGGCAATAGCATTTGGTCTCGATGACTGACCGCTCGCAGTTCGCGAGCAATCTCGGCGTGGCTTGCGGCACGCTGGCATCGCGCCTCACCGGGTTGGCTCGGCTCATCGTGTTCGCGGCGGTGATCGGTCAGTCGGCCTTGGCGGATGCCTTCGACGTTGGAAACAACGCGCCGAACGTGATCTATGAGCTGCTCTTGGGCGGCACACTCACCGCAGTGCTCGTGCCGCTCTTCGTTGCCCACCGGGAACGGGGTGACCGTGACGGAACCGCGGCCGTGTTCGGCACCGGCCTCTTCGCCCTCGGCATCGTCACCGCGGTTGCCGTCGTTGCAGCACCCGCAATTTTTCGACTGTACGCACTCTCGCCGTCCGGCGACGCGGCCGCGTTCCACGCGGTGGGCACCGCGCTGACACGCGTATTTCTCCTGCAAATCTTCTTCTACGGCCTCAACGCCATGGCGGCCGGAGTGCTCAACGCCAACGGCCGATTCCTTGCCGCCGCATGGGCGCCGGTTGCATCGAATCTGGTGGCGATTGGCGCACTGCTCGGAATGCGCAACGATCCCTCGATCGAGGAGTTCACCGTGGACGCCGCGCGATCCGGCTCACGATTGTTCTGGTGGTTCTCGCTCGGCCCGACGTTGGGCATCGCCGCGATGGCCGTGGTCGTGATGTTCGTCGCGATTGGTGCCCGTGTGCTCCCGCGACCCGTCTTTTCGCCACGACATCCCGCGGTTCGCGAACTGTTCCGCGTCTCGGGCTGGGCAATCGGCTACATCGCGGCCAATCAGGTGGCACTCGTGGTGGTGAAAAATCTGGCCGACCCGGGGTCGGGACGACTCGACGCCTACGCCAAGGCGATGACCATATTTCAACTTCCACACGGTTTGCTCGCCGTCACCATCGTGACCACCACTGCTCCCCTGTTGGCTCGTGCTGCCGCGCAGCACGAGCACGGCGAGTTCGTGCGACGATTCGTGGTCGGCGCCCGCACCACCGTGGCACTCACGTTGCTGCCGGCAATCGCCATGCTGGCGTTCGCCGAGCCGATCGTGCGCCTGCTCCTCGGTTGGGGGGCATTCGACGCCGGAGCCGTCACCACCACCGCACGCGCCCTTGGTGGTATGGGCATCGGGCTCGTGGGATTCTCGCTCTACCTGTTCGCATTGCGCGGCTTCTACAGCCATGGCGATACGCGCACGCCGTTCCTGATCAACATCGGGCAGAACCTCCTGAACATCGCCCTGGCCATCGCCCTGGCCGATCGCTACGACGTCCTCGGGCTCGGTCTTGCATTCGCGATCTCGTATCTCGTGTTCGCGGTGGTCGCGGTACGCGCCATGGCCCGCACGCACGGCACACCGCGCATCACGAAACTTCTGTTCAGTAGACGATGAGATCGTCGCGATGAATCAACTCGGCTGAGACATCGTCGGACAACTCCGAACTCTTCTTGCCCGCCGCAGCCGCTGCCTGTCGCTCATCCACCCGCACCAGACCTCGCGCCATCACCGTGCCGGATGCGTCGGCAACCTCCACCACGTCGCCTGCGGCAAAGGTGCCCCGCACCTCGATGACGCCGGCGTGAAGGAGCGACACCCCGCGATTCACCAGTGCTGCGCGGGCGCCTTCGTCGATCGTGACACGACCAACGGGCTGGGCGGCAAATGCGATCCAAAGTTTTCGGGCAGTAAGCCGTCGGTCGTGCGCCGCAAACGTCGTTCCCACTCCACCATCGCCCGAGACGGCGTCGACCAACACGTCGTGTCGAGCAGCACGCGCGATGATGGTGCGCACGCCGGACCAGCTGGCGATACGAGCCGCGGTCAGTTTCGACGCCATCCCGCCACTTCCGCGCGCGGTGCCGGTTGCGCTCGCCCGCACCGACATGAGCTCGTCGGATGCGGCCACATGGTCGACGAGCGTTGCCGACGGATCGGCTGAGGGATCGGCGGTGAACAGTCCGTCGGTGTCGGTGAGCAGCACCAACACGTCGGCGTCCACGCTGTGGGCCACCAGCGCGGCGATGCGGTCGTTATCCCCGAATCGAATCTCGTCGCTGGCTATGGCGTCATTCTCGTTGATGATCGGCACGCAACCAAGTTCCAGCAACCTCAGCATCGTGTGTCGGGCATGGAGGTACTGCGCACGATCGATGAAGTCGTTCGGCACCAACAGCACCTGCGCTCCGACCAAACCATGTGCGTCGAGAGCAGCGTTGTAGTGACCCATCAATCTGCTCTGACCGGCCGCAGCCAACGCCTGCAGGGTCGCGGTATCGGTCGGTCGCTGCGACAGTCCGAGTGCGGCGACTCCTCCGGCCACTGCACCACTCGTCACCACCAACACTTCGTGACCCGCGTTGCGCAACCGGGCGACCTGCGCACACAATGACTGCACCATCGCAACATCGAGTGCGCCACGGTCGTCGGTGATGGACGACGTACCGATCTTTGCGACCACCCTCATTCGCGCACCTCACCCCACCGCATGCGTGTACTCGAAACTGAATTCCTTGATGTGAATGGTCGCACCGTCGTGGGCACCGGCACGGGCCAACAAACGAGGCACCCCGAGACCGGTCAGACGATCATCGATGTAATTGAGCGCATCGGGTGAGGACACGTCGCTGAGCGCCACCGCACGCTCAACTGCTCGACCGTGCAAACGGAATTCGTTCTCCCCCAGCTTCTCCACGCGTGTGCCTTCTGGCTCGGGGCGAATGGTGATCTCGGTGTCGTCCACCACGGGGATCTCACGAGCCTCGAAGACCAGTTCCGCCAAGGCGCCGACCACCTCGCGAACTCCCGCGCCGGTAACCGACGACATGGTTCGCCAACCCGCCGCCTCCCAGCGCGCCCTGGTGTCGGGGTCGACCGCGTCCAGTTTCGTGCCGACGATGAGTCGTGGTCGCACCAGCAGTTCGGGTCGGTATGCCTGCAACTCGCGCAACAGCACCTCCACCTGTGTTTCCGGGGCAACTCCCTCCATCGAAACCAAGTCGGCGAGGATGCACAGGACGCGCGCCCGCTCGATGTGTCGCAAGAACTGATGCCCAAGCCCGCGACCCTCGCTCGCACCCTCGATGAGGCCGGGAATGTCGGCGATGACGAACTCGGTCTCCTCACCCAACCGCACCACGCCGAGATGCGGTTCCAACGTGGTGAACGGATAGTTGGCGATCTTCGGCTTCGCTGCCGAAACGGCCGAGATGAACGTGCTCTTGCCGGCATTCGGGTAGCCGACCAATGCGACGTCCGCCATCAATTTGAGCTCGAGTTTCAGCCACCGCGTTGGTCCGTGTTCGCCCTGCTCGGCGAACTTCGGTGCTCGGCGTTTGTTCGTGAGGAACCGTGCATTGCCGCGACCTCCCTGTCCCCCGGGAATCGCCATCCAACGCATGCCGTGGGTGCGCAAGTCGGCAAGCACCTCGTTGCTGTACAGGTCCCGCACGATCGTGCCCTCGGGTACCCTGACCTCGAGATCACGACCACGACGTCCGTGCAGGTCCTTACCCATCCCCGACACTCCGTCCTCGCCGCAACGGTGTGGATGATCCCGAAACGCCACCAGGGATGCCACGTTGTGGTCGGCAATCAGCCATACTGCACCGCCGTCGCCACCGTCACCGCCATTGGGTCCGCCGTACACCACCGGACCTTCACGACGGAAACTCACGCATCCTGCACCGCCGTCTCCGCCGCGCACGTTCAACTGCGCTTCGTCGACAAACGCACTCATCTCGGTGAACTCCTGGTGACAACTCGTGCCGTTGTGGCGAATATTCACGCTACAAGCGCAGACCCCGTGCGTATCGTTGAAGCATGACTTCGCGCGCCGAAACATGGGCCTCGACGATGCATGGTCACACGAACGACGGCACCGTTCGATTTGCCCATGCAGATTCATGGGCCGGCACCGGACGGTTGGAACTGGTGCCGCGCGACGCCCGCGAGGCGCACGAGTCCGAGTTTCTCGCCCCACATGCAACGCGTTCGTTCGGCGCGGGTCGTCGCCGTCAACCCGAGGAACCCGACGCCTTCCGCACGTGCTTCGAACGCGATCGCGACCGCATTCTCCACGCCTCCTCGTTCCGGCGCCTGGCAGGAAAGACCCAGGTGTTCGTGTTTCCCGAGGATCATCAACGAACACGTTTGACCCATGCGCTGGAAGTCGCACAGGTGGCCGTTTCCGTTTCGCGAGCACTTGGTCTCAACGTTGCACTCACCGAAGCAATCGCCCTTGGCCATGACTGCGGACACGGTCCCGGTGGACACGCGAGCGAGGACGCGCTGTCCCCGTACGTGGATGGCGGCTACGACCATGCCGTTTGGGGTGCCGATGTGGCGCTTGCATCGCTGAACTTGTGCGAAGAAACGCTCGACGGCATCCGGAACCACTCGTGGTCGCGCCCCGCCCCGGTAACGCCGGAGGGCGAAGTGGTGTCGTGGGCGGATCGCATCGCCTACGTGTGCCACGACTTCGAGGATGCGGTGTCCACCGCGTTGGTGGTTGCCGATTCATTGCCGGAAGAAGTCCGCGTTCTCTGCGGCATTTCGCGGGGTTCGCAACTCAAGGCGTTCATCACCGGCATGATCGATGCAGCCAGGCACTCCGGTCGTATCGGAATGACCAGCACGATGGCCGACGCACTCGCCGCCTTTCGGAGGTTCAACTACGACAACATCTACATGCGTGACGCGTCGCGAGAGCAAGCCAAGTCGGTGATCGACCTTCTTCGTGCACTCGTCGAGCATTACCACGCGCATCCCGACCACATGGCCGCTGCGTTTTCCGACGGCGTCGGTGCGCCGAATGGCGACGACGCGCTCCTCCAAGCGGTGACTTACGTCGGAGGCATGACCGACCGGTTTGCGTGTCGTCAGGGTCTCACGCTGTTGCAGTACGACCCCGAGCGCCTCCCCCGCGGCATCGACGTGTAGGGCTCACCGTCACAGTTTCACGCTCGCCGTCACAGTTTCGCGCTCGCCTACAGGAACCTGATCATCGCACCAACGGCGGCAAGCGTGATGCCGTTCAGCGTGATCATTGCCGTGAGCAACATCCGGGTGTTGCGCGCCATCTCCTCGCGAAGTGATCGCTCCATGCTGGCCATATCGGCGCGAATCGACTTCTCAATGCTGGCCATGTCGGCGCGAAAGGACTGCTCCATGCGTCGGTCTTCGCCGCGTAGTTCGTTGCGAATTCGCTGACTTTCGTACAGCACCACACCCACCATTGCGGGTGCGTTGAAATCGAGGGCGGCAAATTCGGGCGGCACGTCATGCCGCCAGTCACCGGCCGTCGATGGATTTTCGAGTGTCATCGTCATGGGAGCATCCTTTGGATTCGTGAACCTGTCAAGCACCTCTCCCTACGGTGTGCAGCCAGGGCGCCAGAAGGGAAGAAAACCTACGCCCGAGGCGGATCCACCGCGATGCGAACCCGCTCCTTGGGCCGATCCACGGCGGCGAGGACCTCGCTCAATGCATCCCACGATGCCGCTCGTACGAGGGCGCGCTCGTTTCCCATGGCCACTTGCACCAGCAATGATTCCGCCAACTGTGCCGCCACGTCTGCTGCACCCTTGCCACTCACCTCAGCCAGTGCACCGAACGGTGGAAGGAGGAGTCGCTTGC
>JALRBT010000041.1 GCA_023262255.1 Ilumatobacteraceae bacterium | reverse complement strand
GATCTGATTGTCCTCCTGGGCGTACGCCTGAATCACTCGAACCGCGGCAATTCCTTCTTGCAGCGTGCCGAGATTGTGACCGACGCGCTCACGAACGGTGAGATATGCGGTGTTCGAGTCACGCTGGAACTTCACGGAGGCAACGACAATCACCGGGAACACGATCAACACCACCAGCGTGAGCTGCCAAGACAACGAGAACAGCACGGCGAATGCCAGCACCACGAGGAATCCGCTCGCCAGGAACTGCAGCAAACCCCATTGAATGAGCTCCCCCATCGTTTCAATGTCGGCGGTCATTCGTGCGACGAGCACGCCGGCTTTGTTGCGGTCGTAGTACGCCAATGATTGTCGCTGCATCGATGCGAACACCTTGAGTCGCAGTTCACGAAGGAACGACTCCCCCGTTCGATTGAGGAACACGTACTGCATTCGTCCGAAGATGTAGGCGAGCGCGGTGATTACCAGATAGAAACCCACCGACAGGTTGAGTTCGAACAGATCGCGAGCGCGAATTCCCGCATCGATTCCGTGTCGCACCAGCACGGGTGCAGCCAACGTTGCGCTCGTGGTTACCACCACGCATCCGAGTGCGGCAAAGGCGGTGCGTCGGAATGGCGAGGCCATACGAATCACGCGTGCCATCACCCGACGTGTTTGGGTCTTGTCGAGTTGGTCTTCTGGTGCGACTCCACCACCCATCTGGAACATCTACTCGCCTCCGACCACCGGGGTGCGTGCCGCTACCGCGACCTGCGCTGCAGCCGTGTCGTCGCGCACGGCCCACGCGGCCAACACTTCGCGATAGCGCTCAGAGGTATCGAGCAACTCACGATGCTGACCGACCGCGACCACTCGCCCTTCATCGATCAACACGATTCGATCGGCCAGTGCGATGGTGCCCGGGCGATGCGCAATGACGATAGTGGTTCTCCCCTCCATCACGGTGCGCATAGCGTCGCGAATCTCGTGTTCCTTGCTGGGGTCGACCGCACTTGTTGCATCATCCAGCACCAGCACGCGCGGATCGGCCACGATGGCGCGAGCAATCGCCACTCGCTGTCGCTGCCCGCCACTCAGCGAGAATCCCCTCTCGCCAATGGGCGTGTCGTAGCCCTCCGGGAGGCGCATGATGAACTCGTGTGCGCCGGCAAGTCGCGCAGCGCGCTCCACCGTTGCCATGTCCGCATCCGGTTTGGCAAACGCGATGTTGTTGCGAACCGAATCGTTGAACAAGAAGGTCTCTTCGAACACCACACCGATGTTCCGTCGCAATTCGTGGACGTCGAGCTTGCGCAGATCGATGCCATCCAACGTGATACGGCCCTGATCCACGTCGTAGAAACGCAGCAGGAGCCGGACGATCGTGCTTTTACCCGATCCCGTCGCACCAACCACCGCGACGGATTCCCCGGGAGCGATGGACACACTCAAGTCATTCAGCACGTGGTGCTCGTCCCCGTAGCCGAACCCCACGTTCTCGAACGACACTGCTCCGACGGGTTGGGCGGTGTGTCGAACCGGAAGTGACCGAGGCTGCTTCGGGCTCCGTACAGCAGGCTCGGTCGACAGCACCTCGTGAACACGTACGAGTGCTGCAGCCGCACGCTGGCCCAGGGCCACCATCATGCCGATGTTGCGAAGCGGCCACACCAACATGGTGAGATACACATTGAACGCCACCAGGTCGCCGATGCTGAGGTCGCCGTTGACGACGCGATGCCCGCCGTAGCCCAACACGGCTATGAGCCCCAACGATGGAAGGAGATCGATGGCAGGAAGGAACCGACTACGGATGCCGGCTGCTCTCAATGACACCGCCCTGATGTCATCGGCCTCCTTGCGTAGTTTGTCGAACTGAACGCTTTCGGTGCCGAGACCCTTCACCACTCGCACACCGGAAACACTCTCCTCCACCACGCTGGCAAGTTGCGCCTGTTCGTTCTGCACCGCCAGTACTGCAGGGTGGATACGACTCGAGAATCGCCTCGATGCAACGTTGATGAACGGCAAAGGCGCCAGCGCAACGATCGCCAGGCGCCAGTCGGTGAGTACGAGAATCAGCGTCACTGCGAACAACTGGGCCACGTTGCTCAGCGTGATGGGAATCATCACCACAAACTGCTGCACCTGCTGCAGGTCACTCGAGGCACGGCTCATCAATTGACCTGTCTGTGTTCGGTCGTGGTAGCCGACGTGTAGTCGTTGAATGTGGGCAAAGATCCGTTCCCGAAGGAGCGTCTCGGTCCAGCGACTCTCGCGAAAGGCGAGGTACCGGCGCCCTGCGGTTAGGAGTCCCGTCGCCAACCCCGCCACGGCGATAAACAACGACCAGGCGAGAAGTGGTCCGTTGCGCTCTATTCCCCTGTCGATTGCAGCCTTCGTCAATTGCGGAACCGCGACCTTGGCTGCGGTCCACGTGATGCCGATTGCAACTCCGAACACCAGCGCGCGTCGCTGGTCGAGCAGTGCGCGCCACAGCAATTGCCAGCCGAGATTTCGCTGGGCACGTGCCTGTTCCTCGGCCTCGCCTTTTGCGGACGCGGCGGCATCCGGATCGAGTTCGACGACGGTCGTCCCGCCCAGTGCGGCGATTGGTTTGTCGCCGATAGGTGCCGAGGTCACTGTGTGGACGGCGCCAGCGACTCGACCGACGACCAGAAGTCGACGGCCGGATCGAACTGCAGGATCGCCAGCGACGACGTGTTCACTCCGTTTGCGAAATACTCGTTGATCTTGGCGCAGCACGCCTCTGGTGATCCGTGAACCACCAGATCGTCGACGACGGAATCGGGAATTGCAGCGAGTGCCGCCTTGCGATCGCCGCTCTTCCACGCATCCCACATTCCCTGAAGCGCATCTCCGCGACCGAGCCAGCGATGAAACTCGGCGTACACCGGAACGTTCAGGTATGCAGCGATTGCATACCGGGCGCCGGCACGCACCACGTCGGTGTTCTCACTCGGGCACACGAAGATTCGGGCGACGATTTCCTTGGTCGATGGGTCGTGTCCGGCCTTCGTTGCGGAGTCGTGCACCACCTTGGTGACCGTTCGCACATCGTCGGGCGATAGCCAGTTGATGATCGCGCCGTCGGCCTCGCGCCCCGCCAGTTGCAGCATTCCTTCGCGCAACGCCGCAACGAGGATCGGCGGCTTCACCTCGGGTCGCACCCCGAGGCGAAAGCCGTCCACCTTGAAGGTGTCGTATTGCTTGGTGATCTTTTCGCCACTCAAGGCGTCGTGCAGGAAGCGAACCACGTCACGCACCTTCTTGTACGGCTCGACGAACGGGATACCGTTCCAGCGCTCGACGATGACGTTGCTCGAGGATCCGATGCCGATGGCGAAGCGTCCCGGTGCTGCATCGGCGAGTGACGCCACGCTCTGTGCAAACAGCGCCGGGGTTCGCGTGTAGGCGGGAACGATCGCCGTGCCGAGCCGTAGGCGCGGCTCCCACGCAGCCGCCATTGCCAAGGGAGTGAAGGCGTCGACCCCATCGGCTTCAGCCGACCAGATGTCGCTGTATCCGAGATCGGCGAGTTGACGAATCCTCTTTTCATGGCCGTGCAGGTGACCGGGAAGTGGAACCGTCATTCCGTCGCGACGTTGCATGACCTAATTCTTCCACTTTCGGGCGATACAACTTTGACTGGCGGTGGCCAGCAAGACGCCGTCCTGGGAGAACATCTGAATGGTGCCGTGCGCAAAACCGCGTTGCACCGATTCGATCTGAATGTCGAGCAGCACCCAGTCGGTGGGTACCAGGGTGGCGAATCGAATGGTGTTGTCCAGGCTGTTGCCACCGGCCCGCAGACCGAGTGCTTGGCCGGCGGCCATCGGTACGAAGTCACCGAGAATGCCGAGCGCAGCGGCATCGACACCATCGACGAGCGACTTGATGCGCACCCACATGATGGTTCGGCCGTCGCTGGGCGTGCCGTCGAGTTCGTCCATGTCGCGACCCTTGGCGAATCGCATGTCGAGGGCCTCCATGATCGAGTTGGCATGGGCGGTGCGCAGCGCTCTGGGCTTGGACCGTTCGGGTGGAACCACATCGGGCATCCGCACGAACTGTCCCCGTGCGTCGAAGTCACGCTCGCCGAGTGCGGCGTTCACGGTGAGCACTTCGCGATCACCGACGTGACAGACGGCGCGCGCTTGTGTGACACTGCTTCCCGCGACGGCGATGACCACGTCGATATCGACCCGTTCGTCGTGACGCGCATACGAGAGGTACTGGGCGGTAGCCCACGTGCAACGACGCTGCGACACGGCTTCCAATGCGGCAATTCCGGCACCGAGACCCGCCCCACCGAAGAGAAATCCACCGCTCGTGGTGAGGCGCGGCACCACCGTCAAGGAAAACGACGTGTTCCCGCGTTGCTCGAGACCGAGGAACGCGCGGGAATCCACTTCGGGCAGGCTAACCGTCCGCCGGCCAACGGCCGACCGATACGTGTTGCGACCTACGCTTGGGACGTGTCCGACACACCGTGGCAAGGTGACGCCGTTTCCCTCGTGGAAGCATTCCGACGTGGTGAACGGTCACCGGTCGAAGAGTTGCAGGCCACGTTCGATGCAATCGAGCAAAGCGATCTGAACTCCTTCTGCTTCCTGGATCGCGACACCGCGCTTGCCAACGCGAAGGATGCCGACGTCACGCTTCCGTTCGGTGGTGTTCCGATCGGCGTGAAGGAGTTGGACCATGTCGCTGGTTGGCCCGATACCGACGCGAGCTTGGTGTTCAAGGATCGAATCGCGAAATCCACCGACACCATGTTGTCGCGGGCACGGGAAGCCGGTGTCGTACTCGTGGGTCAAACCACCTCGAGCGAATTCGGTGGCGTCAACCTCACACGCACGATGTTGCACGGTGCAACGCACAACCCATGGCAATACGGTCGAACGCCGGGCGGCTCTTCGGGCGGGAGTGCTGCCGCGGTTGCCGGAGGTCTCGTCACGGTGGCGACCGGTGGGGACGGCGGCGGATCCATTCGGATTCCTGCGGGTTTCACGGGCCTCGTCGGACTGAAGGCCACGTACGGACGAATTCCCCGCGGCCCTGGGGCACCATTCGGAAATCTCACCACCACGACAGGCTGCTTGTCGCGCAGTGTTCGTGACACCGCTCGCTGGTTCGACGTGTGCAACGGACACGACCACAATGACCCGCTGAGTTTGCCTCGAGTGGACGGCTGGGAAGCCGGTCTGGGTTACGTTCCAACGCGTGGTCTGCGAGCAGCCGTGGTGTCCGACTGGGGATCGGCGGTCGTATCGCCCACGATGTGGACGGTGTTGGAGGAGGCGGCCGAACATCTCATCGCAATTGCCGGGCTACGTCGAGTGGACGGGGTGGATACCTCGCTTCCACGCCTGGGGGCAGCGTGGTCGATCTCGGGCATGGCCGCGCTGGCTTACGAGTTGCGGGAACACTGGCCGGCGTGCGCCGACCTTCTCACCCCCGAGATGCGTTACGGGCTCGAACGAACCGATGGAATGTACGGCACTGAAGCACGTGGCAAGTTCGAGATGCGACGCGTCGAGCTGAATCGTCGAATGGCCGAGATTTTCGACGACGTCGATGTCATCATCACCGCCAGCAATCCCGACGTTGCATTCGACGCCGCAGGGCCGCTGCCCGACACCTTCGGCGGAGTCGTTGCGGGTGCAGGCAACAACGGTGTGTTGACGTTCCCGGCCAACATCTACGGCAACCCAGGCATCTCCATCCCTGCCGGAACCGTGGACGGACTGCCGGTGGCGCTCCAGGTGTTGTCGAGGCACTTCAGCGAACCGCTACTACTGGAACTTGCGCTCGCCTACGAGCGTTCTCGCCCGTGGCCGTTGGTCGCCCCACGCTGACCACGCCAAGCCGCGACCGCGGAGGGCACTATGCCATCAGCAGCGCGCGTGCCACCAGGTCGGTACCGAAGCCCATCAGGATAGCCAGGTAGCTCAAACCCGTGGCGGCCATCACCGCGGAGTAACTGCGTTCACGCAACGCCGCCCGCGTGAACCACGCAAGCACGCCGGTGAGCGCGGCGCACGCCAACCAGAACCAGCCGAGGACACCGTTCCACCCGTCATCGATCGAGCCGTTCAAGACACTCACCATGCCCGTCGGAAGAAGGAACACGGCAATCTCGATCGACCATGTCACCAGCAACACGTTGGTGAGTTGATTCAGCAACTTTCGCGGCATGCCCGGCTGTACCAGGTACCAGTGACCCAACAACATTGCATCGCTGACTGCGCCGAGAAACACCGCGCCGACCAAGAGTCGAACCAACCACAAGACGTCATCGGGGTGGTCGGTGGCAATCGACGCAAAAACCACGCCCGTGAGCCCGATTGCAGTGGCAACGCGATCCAGCATCGTGTCGCGGCGAGCGAATGCAATCAGCGCAACGACTGCGAGCCCCACTCCGGCCGCCTCGCGAGCCGGAACGTGATTGAACGTGAAGCCCAGGGCCACTCCAATGAGTGCAATTGCCGCGTACACACCTCGCAGCAACTTTCCATAGCCCACCGAGATCTCGCCCGATCGCAAGGTGAACCACAAAAAGAGCATGCCACCACTCGCCCACTGCAGCATCACGGTTGCGGCGTCGAGTTTCACGGCCTCACGACCTTGTGTCCCACAGACATCACGGCATCACGACCTTGGCTGCTGCAGGCTTCACAGCACCACGAGTTCGCGGGGCGTGGTGTTCATCCGTCGCGGCCCGGTGTCGGTGGCCACCACGATGTCCTCCAGACGCATGCCCCACTTTCCCTCCATATAGATGCCGGGCTCCACGCTGAATGCGTGACCTGCAGCGATGGGAAGGGTGTTGCCACTCACCATGTAGGGCTCTTCGTGCGCTTCCATCCCGATGCCATGACCGGTTCGGTGAATGAAATAGTCACCCCAGCCTGCATCAACCAACACTGCACGCGCCGCAGAGTCCACCGACTCGCAACTGGCACCGACGACCCCGGCCGCCACACCGGCCTCCTGTGCGCGACGAAGATCGCTCCACGCTCTCGCCACGTCTGCAGGTGGCTCTCCGAGATGGATGCAACGCGTGATGTCGCTGCAGTACCCGCGCATCGTGCCACCGAAGTCGCATAACACGATGTCACCATGCGTGATGAGTCGACCTCCCGGGTGATGGTGGGGGCTTGCTGCGTTGTCACCGGCAGCCACGATCGCAAAATTCACCAGGTCGTGGCCTTCGGCAATGAGTCGCGCGGAGATATCGGCCGACACCTGTGCCTCGGTGCGACCAGCGAGCGGAATCTCGCCGCCCTGCAACTGGGCGGCAACCCGATCGGCGGCCGCACCGGCAGCGGCGAGTGCCGCAATCTCGGCCTCGTCCTTGTGAATGCGTAGTGGACCCACGACGTCTACCGAACGGACGAATTGTCGGCCGGAAAGCCTCGGCAGCATCTCCACGAGGAATCGTGACCACATCTGATCGCCGATCGCGATACGTTGCGCAGCGCCAATCAACGACGCAGTGATCGCGACGGGGTCTTCCGTCTCGTTCCACGCAACGATGTCGAAGACCCCTGGATGTTGCTCCACACGCGGAGCCTCCAGACGCGGTACCACCAAGGTGGCCTTGTCGGCGGTTACCACCAATGCGGTAAGTCGCTCCAGTGGCATCGCGTGGTATCCCACGAGGTACGGCAGGTCGAAACCGACGGACACCACGAGCGCGTCGACGTGCCGTGTCTGCATCTGAGCCCGCACCTTGGCAAGACGCGGGGCGTACGGCGAGGTCATGGTGCTTGACTCACAGACCTGACTCGACCAAATCAGGTACATGCGCGCCCACTGAAGCGGCACCCGCACTACCCCCGGAAGTCATCACAGCGACGCTGACGACTCCTGCTGCGCGTTTGGCGTGATAACTCGACCGCGTGAGCGGACTTGCCTCCACATGGGTGATACCGAGACGCTCGCCAACGTGGCGATAGTGCGCGAACTCGTCCGGCGATACCCACCGCGTGACGGGCAAGTGATCACTCGTGGGTCGCAGGTACTGACCGACCGTCACGATGCTCACGCCAACACTCGCAAGATCGGCGAGGAGCGATTCCACTTCGTTGCGTTCTTCACCGAGACCCAGCATGAAACCGGACTTGGTCACCAAACCTGCGCGACGCGCACGCGCCAACACCGACAGGCTCCGCGCGTACCCCGCCGACGGTCGCACCACTCGCTGGAGTCGCGCAACCGTCTCGATGTTGTGGTTGAACACATCGGGCTTCGCCGCAAAGAGCAGTTGCAATGAAGCGTCGGCGCCTTTGGCATCGGACACCAATGTTTCCACCGCAGTTGAGGGATTGCTCGTTCGAATCTCCCTGATGCACGCCGCCACGTGCGCAAAGCCACCGTCAGGCAGGTCGTCACGCGCCACCATGGTGAGCACGGCGTGCTGCAGGCCCATCGTCGCAACCGCTTCGGCGACGCGTCGCGGTTCATCGCTCGTCGGCGGCTCGGGCTTGCGGGTATCCACCAAGCAAAACCCGCACGCACGAGTACAGCGCTCGCCAAGCACCATGAAGGTGGCGGTTCCATCCCGCCAACACTCCGACAAGTTGGGACATCCTGCCTCCTCGCAAACGGTCACCAGTCGGAGGTCACGGAGCGTCTTCTTCGTTGCCAGCACCTCTGGGCCGTGTTGAACGTGCGGGCGCAGCCACTCGGGCTTGCGCTCCGTGATCTGCAAACCAACCGCATCCGGCTCGTATTCCCAGGCGACATCGACACGATCCGTGGTCGCCGGCTCGGGCGCGGCCGACGATGCAACGGCACCCCAGCGCTCCACCGCAAGCCGTGCCACCACCTCGGCGACGTCGCGCAGTGTTGCATTGGATCCTTCCTCGCGCAGCGACGTGACCGGCCATTCATCGATGCCGCACGGAACGATGTGCTCCCGCATGTATCGCATGTCGGGGTCGATGTTGAGCGCGAAGCCGTGCATCGTGCGACGTGGCGTGGCTCCACGTGCAACTCGCACCCCTATTGCGCATATCTTGCGGGCGTTTGGCGTGTCGGCGTCGAGCCATACACCCGGGTAACCAGCCTTGCGTCCCGCGATGAGTCCGAACTCGGCCAGGGAATCGATAACCAATTGCTCCACACTGCACACGTAGGCGGTGACGTCGGCGGGTGAGGCATCGCCGAACTTTCCCGGCAGTGATCGAATGGGATACACCACGAGCTGTCCGGGGCCGTGATAGGTGATGTCGCCTCCGCGGTTGACGCGAACCAACTCGGCACCCACCTCACTCGGCGTGCAGCGCAGGTTCTTGTCGAGCTCCGCGGATACCCCATGGGTGAATACGTGATGATGCTCCTGCATCAACAGGTAGTCGTCCTTGGCGTATGCAAAGAGACCCTCCTGTAAAGCGAGGGCGTCGCGATAGTTGACCCGCCCGAGCCAACGAACGCGCATTTAGAGCTCCGCCGACCAGTCCTGCGATTCGAGCACGTTCTTCACCTTGGCCAGGAAATTTGCTGCGTACGCACCGTCGAATGCCCGGTGGTCCCAACTCATTGCAATGTTTCCAACCGGGTGAATGGCGATGCTCTCACTGCCATCGGGAAGTCTCACTGCCACGGGCTTACGAACGATCGCGTCCGTACTGATGATCGCCACCTGCGGCTGATTGATGATTGCCATCGTGAGCACCGAACCAGCCGAGCCATTGTTGGAGATCGTGAACGTACCACCGGAGATTTCATCAGGCGACAACTTGCGGTTGCGCGCACGATTGGCGAGATCGGAGATCTCTCGCGCGATGGCGCGTAAACGCTTGCCTTCAGCACCACGCACGACCGGTACCAGGAGGCCCTGATAGTCGAGGTCCACGGCCACGCCCAAGTCGATGTACTTGTGCACCACGAGCGTGTCGCCATCGAGGCTGGCGTTCATGTGCGGATATTCGGCGATGGCGTCGACAATCGCACGGCTAATGAAGGGCAGGTACGTGAGCGAGAATCCCTCACCGGCCTTGAAGGAGTCCTTCACCGCGTTTCGCGCCACATCGACGTTTGCATAATCCACCTCCACGACGCTGAAGGCGTGCGGGGCCGTGCTCTTGCTGGCAACCATGTGACTGCCGGTGAGGCGACGGATTTTGGAGAGCGGTACTACCTCGTCGCGTGCGCCGGCGACCACACGAGGTGCTGTCGGCGCAGCAGAAGTTTGTGCAGGAGCCACGGCAGGTGCCGGCGTGGGAGTGGGAGTGGGAGTTGGAGTTGGAGTTGGAGTTGGAGTTGGAGTTGGAGTTGGAGTTGGAGTTGGAGTTGGAGTTGCTGCCGGTGCTGGCACCGGTGCGAGTGCTGGCGCAGGAACCGGAGCCACGGCAGGCGCAGGAGCCACTGCGGGTGCGGCTGCCGCACCGCGCGACAATCCCTGTGCATCGATGAAGTCGAGAACATCTTCGCGAGTGATTCGACCGCCAGGACCGGTACCCGAAAGTTGTGCAACATCGATGCCGTGATCGCTCACGAGGCGACGCACCACCGGCGACAACAGCACGTTGCTCGGCACTGCCGAGCGGGGCGCGGGTGCGGGGGCAGGAGTAGGCGCAGGAGCCGGTGCGGGAGCAGGAACAACCGCGGGAGCGGGAGCAGGAGCAGGAGCCGGTGCGGGTGCGGGAGCAGGCGCAGGAGCCGGTGCGGGTGCGGGAGCAGGCGCCACTGACGCACCACTTGCCGCACCCACCACCGCAATCACGGTGCCAACCGGCACCGTGTCTCCAGCCGGAACCCGAATTTCGGTGAGCGTTCCGGCGATGGGTGATGGAACCTCGGTGTCCACTTTGTCCGTCGACACTTCGAACAACGGCTCGTCGGCGGCAACGGAGTCGCCGACGTTCTTGAACCAACGAGTAATGGTGCCCTCGGTGACGGTTTCACCGAGTTGCGGGAGGATGACGTCGGCCATTGGGAAATTCTCCTTCGTTACGCGTTGATGCTTCGACCAGTGAGTGACATCACCGTCTCGCCAAAGAGTTCGGTCAGGCTCGGATGCGGTTGGATGAATTCGGCGATCTCGTCCACGGTGGCCTCCCAGTTGACGGCGAGATACCCACCCGACAGCTGTTCCGTTACCCATGGGCCCACCATGTGCACACCCAGAACCTGACCAGCGCGACCGTTTCGATCCTTCTTTGCGATGATCTTCACGAGTCCGTCGGGCTCACCGAGGATCATTGCGCGAGAGTTCGCGCGAAACTGGTGTTTGGCCACCACCACGTCATGGCCCGCTGCCCGTGCCTCTTCCTCCGAGGGGCCCGCCCACGCAACCTCTGGGTGGCAGTAGATCGCCCACGGTACGCGGTCGTACATCACCGGATACACGGCCTCACCACGCATGTGCTTTACGGCAAGGATCGCTTCGGCGTACGCGACGTGCGCCAATTGCGGTGTGGCGATGAGATCTCCCACCGCGTACACGTTCGGCTCGCCGGTTCGGCAGTACCCGTCCACCTCGACGAAACCACGATCCGACACTTTCACCCGCGTATTCGCCAGCCCGAGTTCGTCGGCGTACGGGCGTCGTCCGACCGACACCACCACTGCGTCCACCTCGATCGACTCCCCCGCACCGAACGACACCACGGTGGAACCAGTGCCGGTGGGCTTGTGGCCGGTCACCTGCACACCAGTGCGAATGTCGATGTTCTTCTTCTTGAACGACTTCACCACCACGTTGGCCACGTCCGGGTCGAGACCGGGAAGGATCTTGGGCAGTCCCTCCAGGATCGTGACCGAAGCGCCGAGGTCGGCGAAGCAGGAGGCAAACTCACACCCGATCGCGCCACCACCAATCACGGCAATGCGCGACGGCACACGCTCGAGCATCAACACTTCGTCGGAGGTCATGATCGGCCCACCAACCTCGAATCCGGGAATCGTTCGCGGTACGGAACCAGCGGCGAGCACAACGTTGGCGCCGATCAGCGAGCGAGAGGAGCCGTCGGCGATCTTCACTGTGACCGTTCGGTCGGCGCCCAGCGCGCCGGTCCCGAGGATGTACGTGACTTTCTTGCTCTTGGTGAGGCCGGTGAGCCCCTTCACCAGACCGTTGACGATGGTCTGCTTGCGAGCCTGCGTAACGGCAAAGTTCACCGAAGGAGCACTGCTTTCGATACCGAAATCCCTGGCATGAGCGACGTGACGGAACACGGCCGAACTCTCGAGAAACGCCTTGGCCGGGATGCAACCGCGGTTGAGGCAGGTGCCGCCGATGGTGTCCTTCTCGACCAAGGCCACCTTCATCCCAGCGGATGCGGCATAGAACGCTGCGGCATAGCCACCCGGTCCCCCGCCAACGACGACGAGGTCAAATTGTTCGCTCGACACGACTACCTACGGTAGCGGTTGAACACACTCACCTACCCAACCATTGCGCACGTTCGTCGTCGCGCGCAAAGAGCACCGTTGGTGTGCCGACTGCCACCACGAATTCAAGTACGCACGTCGTCGTTCGGGGCTCCACGCCGTCGTCCGTTGTGCAGTTCGTGGAGTCCAGCGGCGGCGTGATGTCGCCGTTGGCGAGCATCGACCAACCGTCGAACATCGAGCCGATCGTGGTTCCGCGCATCGTCACGTTCACCAACGTTCTGTCGGCCGTTACGCTCACGTCATCTACGGTGACGTCGACCCCACCAACCTCGACGCTGGTGCCGAGCCGAAACAAGCCGATCGTACGACCCGAGTCGTTCGCGGTCTGCAACAACTTGATCGTTCCGGCCATCACGATGAGCAACCCGCAGATCAAGCTGGCAACGATGAGTTTCCGCGTACTCACGCCGTTGAGCGTACGCTGGAAACGTCATGGGACTTCGCAACCTTCTCGGACGGTCCGCTCAAACCAAGGAAGCGATGGTGTCCGAACGACTCTGCGCGAAGTTCGGCGATATGCACATGGTGTCCTTGGCAACCATGCCGATGCGTCAACGTGTCGATGTCTGCGGAGAGATCCGCCGAATGACCGTGAAGCCACGTGCCGGTATTCCCGCGGTCGAGATCGAGATCAGCGACGGCACCGGCGAACTCACCATCATCTTCTCGGGTCGAGAGCGAATTCCGGGAATCGGACACAATCGAGGTCTCACGGTGTCCGGCGTGGCGCACATGGAAGGCTCGCGCCGCGTGATGTTGAACCCTCTCTATCGTCTCCTGCCAAAACCCGGGCAATAGTCGAATCTCGGATCTGACGACTTCCTCAACCGACGAGAAGTTTGGCGACGGCACCTTCGGCATCTTCGGTGATGAGTGCCATCACCTCGTCACCAACTCGCAGCACGGTGTCCTTCGAGGGGACCATCACGCGTTCGGCACGCACCACCGCGACGATGGTCGCACTTCGGGGAAGTACCAGGTCGGAAATTGCGTGGTTCACCGCGGGTGACGTTTCGGCGAGCGTGACCTCCACCAACTCGGCCTTGCCGCCCTTCAGTTGCATCAGGCGTACGAAATTGCCGACCGACGTTGCCTCCTGCACCAGGCTGGTGATGAGGTGCGGAGTCGATACCGATACGTCGACGCCCCACATTTCGTTGAACATCCAATAATTCTTAGGGTTGTTGGCGCGCGCAACGACGCGCGGCACCCCGAATTCCTGCTTGGCAAGCAGAGAGATCACGAGATTGTCCTCGTCGTCACCGGTAACGCTGGCAACGACATCGGCATCGCGAACTCCCACGGCATCCAAC
>JALRBT010000040.1:293-14044 GCA_023262255.1 Ilumatobacteraceae bacterium | reverse complement strand
GCATCCACTCCACGGCGAATCCGAAATTGAATTCGTTGCGCACCATCGCTTTGGAGCGATTCACCATCTGCCATGAACCAGCGGCACCCTGCGAGATGACCTCGACCAAGGCGTCGGGGTCGAGCCCGGCGGCCATTGCCAGGTTGAGCCCTTCGCTCAACCCCTGCACTACGCCTGCAATGCAAATTTGATTCACCATCTTTGCGAGTTGACCCGAACCGCTATTGCCGAGCCGTTTGCAGATCTTCGCGTAACTCATGATGACCGGGTAGGCGCGATCGAACACGTCCTCGTCGTCCGCGCCGCACATTACCGACAGTTGACCGTTTTCCGCGCCCGCCTGACCACCCGAGACGGGAGCATCGACGAAACCAATGCCACGCTCGGCACACGCCGCCGCCACCTCGCGCGCCAACGTTGCCGATGCCGTCGTGTGGTCCACCACAGTGCCGCCCCGCGCGATTCCGGCGAGCACTCCGTCGTCGCCGTAGATCACGGAACGCACGTCGTCGTCGTTGCCCACGCAAACGAATGCGATGTCGGCGCCACCTGCCGCTTCGCGTGGTGTGCCCGCGCGTGATCCGCCGTTGACGGCAACCCACGCCTCTGCCTTTTGTGCCGTGCGGTTGTACACGGTGACGTTGTGGCCATTTGCGGCGAGATGGCGTGCCATGGGACTCCCCATCACGCCAAGACCGATGAACGCGACGTTCACGGCGTTGCCCCCAGTCTCACGACCATGCCGGACCCTCGGGCGTCACGTACGCGGAGGTGATTCCGCCGTCGATGATCAAACTCTGCCCCGTCATCCAACTGCTCTCGTTCGACGCCAGGAACAACGCACCGTTCACGATTTCCTGCGGCTCACCAAACCGCCCCATCGGAATGTGCACGAGACGACGCTCACGCTTGGCATCATCACTGAGAAACTTTGCAAGCAGTGGCGTCATCACGGGCCCCGGACACAATGCATTGGCACGCACGCCGCGACGCGCATAAACGGCGGCCATCTCACGGGTCATTGCAAGCACCGCACCCTTCGACGCCGTGTAGGCGATCTGCGGTGTTGCCGCGCCGAGATGCGCCACGAACGAGGCCACGTTCACGATGGAAGAGGTTTCACCGGATTTCTTGGCGGTCTCGATCATGTGCGGTATCGCGTGTCGACACGCGAGCAGCACACCCTTCACGTTGATGTCGAGCGTGGTTTGGATGACATCATCGGGCGTGTTGACGGGGTCATCGTCGGCCGACAACATCACGCCGGCATTGTTGTACAACACGTGCAGATCGCCGAAGGTCTGCACGGCGAACTCGATTGCCGCTCGTACCGACGACTCATTGCCAACATCGCAACGCACGGCAGCCGCCGTGCCGCCCGACCGCTCGATGGCACCAAGAGCATCGGATGCGTCACCGATGTCGGCAATCACCACACGTGCACCTTCCGCAGCAAAGCGTTCGGCACCAACGCGACCCAAGCCACTTGCACCACCGGTGATGAAGGCAACCTTGCCAGCGAGACGTCCGGTCATCAGTGGCGGTATCCGGTCATCCGTTACGCGCGCTCGAAGTAGCGCGTGCGCTCCCAGTCGGTAACGGTGTTGTTGAACGTTGCCCACTCGTGTCGCGCCATGGTGAGCAGATGGTGGTGCACATCGTCACCGAAACATTCTCGCGCAATGTCGCTGCGCTCCCACAAATCGGCGGCTTCGGCGAGGGTGGATGGGATCCTTGCAAGATCCTTCGCTTCGTAGCCGTTGCCCAGATATGCGTCAGGCAGTTGGAGGCGATGACGAATGCCGTACAGGCCGGCGGCAATCGTGCCGGCGAAGGCAAAGTAGGAGTTGGCATCGGCACCCGGGATCCGGCATTCCACCCGTGTCGAAGCGCCGTGGCCCACCACGCGGTACCCGAGCGTTCGGTTGTCGATTCCCCACGCCACCGCCGTTGGAGCCCACGAACCTGGCTGGAATCGTTTGTAGCTGTTCACCGTGGGGCCCCACAGGATGCTGAAGTCACGCGCGGCCGCAAGTTGCCCCGCCAAATACATGCGGAAGTGATCGGTCAATACCGGTGCGTCGGTGCCGTGCGACGCACCACTCTGCGCAGAATCCGCATGCGCCGTAGCCCCGTGTGCAACTCCGCCGTCGAAGGCCGAGCCTCGCACCGCGCCCTCGCTCAAGTGCCACAGGCTGGAGTGCACATGGCACGATGACCCGGTTTCAGCAAAGTCGTACTTTGCCATGAAGGTGATGCTTCGCCCGAGCCCGGCTGCGATCTCCTTTGCTGCGGTCTTGTACACCACGTTTCGGTCGGCCATCTCCAACGCCCGCGTATACGCCAAGTTCAACTCGTGCTGACCGCGGCCTGCTTCGCCCTTGGAGAATTCCACCGGAATACCGGCTGCCTCCATACCACGACGAATCTCGCCCACCACGTATTCATCCCGCGTGGTTTGGACGATTTGGTAGTCCTCCATGAACGGCGAGTGCGGCGTGGGGTTGCGATGACCGCACTCATGGAGCTTCTCGTACGACTCGTGAAACAGGTAGAACTCGATCTCGCTGCCGATCATCGGTTCCAGGTTCATTCGTTGTGCGGCGAGTACCTGGTCGCGCAACACCTGACGTGGTGCCACCCGAATGGGTTCGCCGGTCTTCACCGAGTAGAGATCGCAAAGGACGAGCGCAGTCTTGGGGACCCACGGCGTCATCCGAATCGTGGAAAAGTCGGCTCGAGCCAACATGTCGCCGTAGCCGAGGTCGTAGGAGGCGAAGCGATAACCGGGTACGGCGACGTCGTCGAAGTCGGTGGCGATGAGATAATCGCAGTTCTCAGTGCCATGCTCGGCAACGTGCTCGAGAAAGAACCGGCCTGTAGTGCGCTTACCGACGAGGCGACCCTGCAAATCCGGGAATGCCATCACCACCGTGTCGATGTCGCCCCGCTCGATTGCGACAAACAACTCGTCGCGCGTCGGCTGTTTCACAGCATCACTCCGTCACGAGTGGGCCGCTCGAACATGAACTACTTTTTCTTGCTCGTCGCCTTGGGCTTCGTCGACTTCTTCGCGTCCGACTTCTTCGGATCAGCTTTGCGCTTGCCGCCGGTGGACGCGCGACCGAGTTCTTGCAACTGCGACTTTCCACCCGCGCTCAGCACGCCTTTTTCGAGTGCATCGTCCAGGAATCGTGTGGCTTCCTCGGTGCTGCAACGCTTGGATGGGGCAATTTCGGAGATGAGGTTCAGGCGTGCACGCTCGTACATGGTCTTTTCGGCAGCGGAGAGTTGGTTTTCACGATCGCGAGCCGCCAGATTGCGCACCACTTCGGCAACCTGGTACACGTCACCGCTCTTCAACTTTTCTTGGTGGTTCTTAAAACGGCGCGACCAGTTGGCAGGTACGCGGGGATCGGGCTTCGACAGCACGTCGACGAGGTCTTGCAGTTCGCTCTTGGATACCGGCGGACGGATGCCGAGGTCGTACACCTTGGCGACCGGCACGGAAAGGGTCATGCCCTTGCCCGTGGCGTCGGTCATGACGGACTCGAGAATCAGGTAGTCCTGTACCACGTCGAAGGCCCGCATGCGCTTGATGGCCCTCACGGTGCACGCACCGTGCTGGGGGTAGATGACGGTGTCGCCTTTTTTGAACTTCTTCACGCTTGCTCTTCCTCCAAGGGGTCGTTTCAGGCTAAGGCGTAGTTACGCACGAACCCCGTATTTCGCGACAGTTCGGGCTCGCGGCGGTCGAACCTCACCACGGCACGCAGTTTTACCAGCGCAGTATCGCCACCCAGTGCGACGGGGCTAGCACGGGTAGGTGCGCGGAGATTGCCCCGGCGGGTGCCGATAACACCTCGCCGGCCCGCTTGGATCCAAACTCCGTGGCTTGGTCCTGGGCCTCAGCAAGCATGCGATTGAGATGGCTCTCGAATGCGCGATTCTCACCCGTCGGTTCGGCAGGTACCACCAGCGTGATCGCAAGATCGGTGGAGATGGCTGCAAGTTGCTTAAGCGATGATGCCATTCGACGGGACTCTCCTTCGATGGGTATGTGACACGTATTGGACGCGACACGGGCGAAGACGCTCGAGTCTCGCCAACTACTCGGTGTTGCGCAGAGTAGAGATGTCTCAATTTCTCCATTCATCCGACATAATGGGAGCGGCTTGGCCGGGTAGCTCAGCCGGATAGAGCGGGTGGCTTCTAACCACCAGGTCGGGGGTTCGATTCCCTCCCCGGTCGCAACTCGGTGCTGTCGACAATCCGCCTGTCGCGGAGACGCGACCTCCCCCGCAATCCCACGGCTCGGTGGCACAGCTCCGCGTACGAATATTACGGTTTGATTACAGAATGACCCAAAAGGTCAATGACTTGTAACTGCCTTCGTGCCAATGTGCGGTCGGATTTGCCCTAGAACGGTAGCGACCCCTCGAGAGTGACCATCCGGTCGCTCGGGCTCAAACAAAGGAAACATCAATAATGGACAAAGTTGGCTGGATAGCCGATCTATCCGAAAGTCAGTACGAGCTGATCTACAACGGATTCTCCTTCGCGGTCGCCGCGATGGGTATCGGATTCGTGTACTTCCTCGTATCACGCAACCGCGTAGCTCCGCAGTACCGCAGCGCCGTCACCATGTCGGCGATGATTTGCGGTATCGCCGCCTACCACTACTGGCGCATCTTCGGCCAGTTCGCCGACGGAGGCACATGGAACGAGGGCTACCGCTATGCGGACTGGCTCCTCACCGTTCCGTTGCTCGTCGCCGAACTCGTCGTCGTGTCGGGCCTGAGCAAGGAAGCAGCCAAGAAGGTCACCCCACGTCTCGTGGTCGCGGCCCTCTTGATGATTGCCACCGGCTACCCGGGCGAGACTGCAGCCGCTGGCAGCAGCACCCGCACGGTCTGGGGCATCATCTCGAGCATCTTCATGCTCTATGTGCTCTACGAATTGTTCGCTGGCGAAGTGGGCAAGGCGCTCAAGTCGCAGAGCGGAGAAGTGGGCTCGAAGCTGAACAACGTTCGCTACCTGCTCCTCTTCACCTGGGGCGTGTACCCAATCGCCTACATCTTGGGCGATTCGACTAGCTGGCTCTCCGAGACTCTCGGCTTGAGCGGCAGCGAGGCATCAACTGCGATCCAGTTCGGCTACACCATTGCCGACGTGTTGGCCAAGCCTGGTTACGGCTTGATCATCTTGGGCATCGCAATTGCTCGCTCGAACGCAGAGGGTTACCGAGCCGCTTAAGGCTCCCGCACTCTCCCACCCTTCGGGGTGGACGGAAGGGCCCCGGTCGAAAGACCGGGGCCCTTCTTATTCCTCCTCCTCTGCAGGCGGCGCAGTATGTCCTCGCCGTCCCGTCTCAACGTCTTCCATGAACTCCCGAAGTGCAATTGTCGCTGCTTCCTCTGGCGTAATTCCAAGTGCAAAACTGACGCGCCTCAGCTCAGATAACTCGTCGTCTGACAACTCCAGCTCAAATTCATCGCTCATGAACGTGAGCGTTTCACAGAATCACAAAGTTGGCAAGTACCTGGGGTCAAGCCGATCTCACAACGTCGTCAATTGGACCCCGGGGAGTTAGGCGCGCAGCAGCAGTTGGCGCAGGTAGTTGAGCGCGGAGATCACGGCAAGTTCACGCATGGTCTTTCGATCTCCGGGCAACATCACCGTGGTGGAACTTGCGACACCGTCGGGCATGGCGACGGCGATACACAGTGTTCCCACTTTGGCGCCATCTTGTTCACTGGGGCCGGCAACGCCGGTCAACGCCAACCCCACCGATGAACCGACGGTGCGACACACACCAAGCGCCATCGCACGGGCGGTTTCTTCGTTGATCACAGGACCCTGCGACACACCAAGCACGTCGAACTTCACTTCGCTCGCATAGGCCACTACCCCGCCGCGCATCACATCACTGGCCCCGGCAGTTGCCGTGAGGCGACCTGCGACCAACCCTCCGGTGACCGACTCGGCCACACCGATGGTGAGGTTGCGCTTGCGCAGAAGGTCGAGCACGACGGATTCCATGGTGTCGGTGTCGTATCCGAACACCACCTCGGGAATCAGAACCCGTACTCGCTCGGCCCACGAGTCGAGCAATGCGGCAACTTCGGCGCTGTTGGAACCGCGACCGGTGAGGCGCACCTTGATGCCCTCCCAGCCGCTGGCGAGGAACGCGAGCGTGGGATTGCCCGCCTCGTCGAGGTCGTCGATGATCGGCTGCAACCGCTCGTTGAGGCCACTCTCGCTCTCACCCCAGGTACGCAGCACGCGTGAGGCGATCTTTCGCTGCTCGCCCGATCGTGCGAGCAGGTCCGGGAGGATTGCCCGCACGTACATCTCGTGCAGTTCGTACGGCACGCCGGGTACGGCATAGATCACCTTGTCGCCAACGGGGCAAATGAGCCCGGGGGCAGTGCCCCGCTTCTGCTCGATGATCGTCGCTCCGACGGGCACCATGGCCTGACGAAGGTTGTTTTCGCTCATCTTGCGATTGCGACTCGAAAACATGTACGCGATTCGATCGGCAATCACCTCGTCCAGCCGCAGCTCCACGCCCATGACTTCGGCGATGGCCTCGCGCGTGATGTCGTCGTGGGTGGGCCCCAACCCACCGCACACGATGATGGCATCGGCATCGCGCAGCACCGACCGCAATGCAGCCACGATTCGCGCCTGGTTGTCACCCACCTTCACCTGCAGGCACGAGTCGAGCCCGGCGGCTGCGAGCTGTTCGCCCAACCACGAGGAATTGGTGTCGACGATTTGCCCGAGCAGCAACTCGGTGCCAACGGCTACCACGTCACAGCGCATTGGTGGCACCTCCACGCGACGAAACCGCTTTCCATGCATACTGCGCGCCGGACAACAGCGTGAGTGCCACCGCCAGCCACAGCAGCGACAACCAGATCCAACGTTCGTCGAAGGTGAGCGGCATCAACGCACCGGCAACCGCCAACTGTTGGCTGAGCGTCTTGATTTTTGCCGTTCGGCTTGCGGGCATCGACACACCTTTTGCGCCGGCAACCACGCGATACACACTCACGATCACCTCGCGCGTTGCGATGATGATCACCGGCAACAGCCAGAACACGCCTCGCGACACCAGGGTGAACATGGCGCCAAGCACCAGCACCTTGTCGGCGAGCGGGTCGAGAAACGCACCACTTCGGGTGATGCCGTGTCGCCGCGCCAAGTATCCGTCGATGCCGTCGCTTGCACACAACACGAACCACACGCCGAGCGCCACCCACGAGCCACCTGGTTCGACGGGAATCATGGTGAACAACAGCGGCGACACCACGATGCGTCCCACCGTGACGGCATTGGCCCATGTGATGAGGGCGTTCGGATCAACCGGCACGATCGGCTCCTGCTGCGACATCATCGTTGGATGCGGCCCCCTCGGCCACCAAGTCGGGGCCTTGTGCGTCGGCGATACGTACAGTCGCAAAACTGCCCGCCGCAAGCGACGTCGGCACGCGAATGATGCCGTCGATCTGCGGGGCTTCGCGATGGCTTCGAGCAAGACCGGGCTCGTCCACGAGTACCTCCACGGTGGCATCGATCAACTCGTCACGCTTGGCAGCAGTGATGGTGTCCTGCAACTCGCGCAGTTCGGCGATGCGTTCGTGCATCAAACCTGCCGGCACTTGGTTGGGTAGGTCCACCGCGTAGGTGCCCTCCTCCGGGCTGTACTCGAAGAAGCCGCACCAGTCGAGCGATGCCTCGCGTACGAACGAGAGCAGTTGATCGTGGTCGTCCTCAGTCTCGCCCGGATAGCCGACGATGAAGTTGCTGCGGAACGTTGCTTCGGCGTCCTTATTACGGATGTTGGCGATGCGTTTTAGGAATCGCTCACCGTCACCCCAACGGCGCATGCGCCGCAAATGCGGCTTCGACACGTGCTGCAGCGACAGGTCGAAGTACGGCACCCCACTGGCGAGGATGGCGTCGATGAGATCGTCGCTCAGGTCGCTCGGGTACAAGTACAAGAGTCTCGTTCGGGGCACTTTCGCCGATACCTGTCGCACCAAGTCGACGATGGAACCGGCCCCGAGTTCGTCGGGGTGGTCCTTGCCGTAGCTGGCCAGGTCCTGTGCCACGAGCACGATTTCCTTGGCCTGCAACTCGTCGACCTCGCGCAGGATGCTGGCCACGTCGCGACTGCGTTGTGGACCGCGGAACGACGGAATCGCGCAGAACCCACAGCTACGATCGCAACCTTCGGCGATCTTCACGTACGCCCATGGTGTGCGCGATGCCGGACGCGGCAAGTTGAGCAAATCGAACGTTGGAACCGGTTGCGCGGTGATGCCGAGCGAGGGCTTGCGACCGAGTGTCACCGCCGTGGTGGTCACTTCGTTCGTCACAGGCGGCGCACCCGTTTCGATCGCCATGCCGAATCCGGCGATCTGGTCGGCCTCCGGAAGGTTGGCGCGAAGTTCGTCGCCGTAGCGCTCGGCCATGCAACCAGTCACCACCAGACGAGCGCCCTTCTTGCGGCGCTCGCTCAACGTCAGGATGGTGTCGATGCTCTCCCTACGAGCCTCCTCGATGAAGGCACACGTGTTCACAACCACGACATCGGCTTGCGATTCGTCTTCGGTGGCGGAGAGGCCTTGCGCCAACAAGGTTCCCACCAGTTTTTCGGAGTCGACTTCGTTCTTCGGGCAGCCCAGCGTTTCGATGTAGAAGCGTGAAGCCACGTATTCAGGCTACGAGAGCCACTAACGGTGGAGTGCCAACCCGTCGGCCGCCCACGGAACTACCGCAACATCACCGAGACCAGAACGGGTGATGTAGGCGGTTCGCATTCCTGGCCCACCGAAACAGATGTTGGTGGTCATCACGTCACCGGACTCCACGAATCGCACCACTTCGCCCGACGGGCTGAGTACCGTTACGCCACCCACCGGTGCGATCGTGGCCACGCACACGTTGCCGTCTCCATCAACCGCGAGTGAATCGAGGTACACCAACTTGGGCGATGCCCACAACAAGTGGTGCGTGTCGAACGGGGTAACGGGCGCAACCACGCCAGGCTCCACGATGTCGCGCACCCATACACGCGCAGCGTGGGTTTCGGCGTAGTACAACTTGCTGCCATCGGGCGACAGTCCGATGCCGTTTGCGGCTTCCACCGGGAACACCACTTCGTTGATGTGCGAGCCGTCGAGCGTGGCGTAATAAATGGAGGTGCGATCCCCGCTTCGTTCGTGCCGAATGCCGTGGTCGGTGAAGTAGAACCCGCCCTTGCCGTCGAGCACCACGTCGTTGGGTCCACGCAACGGGTGGCCGTCGCACGAGTCGTACAGTCGGATGATTGTTCCGGTCTTCGGGTCCACTCGTTCGATACGGCCACCGGTGTAGCGAGCCGGGTCGAACGGTCCGGGCAGGATCAACCCGCCGAGATCCACCATGGTGAACGAGCCCCCGTTGTTGCACACGATGAGCGAGCCGTCGGCACACTCGGCCAACCCGTTCGGGCCGCCCGGCACCTCGGCCACAAGGCTGGTGCCGCCATCGAGAGTAATACGTGAGATGCGTTCACCGAACATCTCGACCACGAGCACCGAGCCGTCGTCGCACCACACCGGACCTTCGGGAAACTTGACACCTGCACCAATGGTTTGCATGACCGAACAGTAGCCGCACGGGGCTAGGAGCCCTGGATTTTTTCCCACTCCTCAAGCGTCATGAGCACTTCTCGGGGCTTTGACCCTTCACTTGGCCCGACGATGCCCCGTTGCTCCAACAGGTCCATCAAGCGCCCGGCTCGCGCGAATCCCACTTTCAACTTGCGCTGCAGCATGGAAGTGGAGCCCAACTGCGTGCGCACGATGAGGTCGATGGCGTGCTTCAGCAGTTCGTCGTCGTCTTCATCACCGGTGGTACCGCCCGGGAGTTCGCCCGCACCTTCACCGCTTCCGCCACCTTCGATGCCCGACACGTACGCCACCTCGGGTGATTGCCGCTTCCAATGGGCGGTGATGTTTCGAACCTCGTTCTCGCCCACCCATGCCGACTGCACGCGCTGGGCCACGCTGGTATTGCCCGGCAGCATCAACAAGTCGCCTTTGCCCACCAACTTCTCGGCACCGGGTTGATCGAGAATCACGCGGCTGTCGGTGAGGCTGGACACCGCAAACGCCATTCGCGCCGGGATGTTTGCCTTGATCACGCCGGTGATTACGTTCACGCTCGGACGCTGCGTGGCGACGATCAAGTGGATGCCGACCGCTCGGGCCTTTTGCGCGATGCGCGTGATGCACTCTTCCACGTCACGAGCAGCCACCATCATGAGGTCGTTCAACTCGTCGACCACCACCACGATGAAGGGCATGCGATCGAACTTCTTGGTGGCGACTGCGGCGGTGTCATCGCCCGAGTTCAATTCACCGCGATCGTATGCGGCGTTGTAGCCGCTGATATCGCGGAAGCCGGCCTCCACCAATACGTCGTAGCGACGCTCCATCTCCTTCACCGCCCAGCCGAGCGCATTGGCGGCCTTCTTCGGAACGGTGACGGGTTGCGTGAGCAGATGCGGCAATCCTGCATACTGCCCCATTTCCACTTGCTTGGGGTCAATGAGAATGAGCCTCACTTGTTCGGGCGTGGTGCGCATGAGAATCGAGGTGATGATGCAGTTGAGCACGCTCGACTTTCCTGCGCCAGTGGCACCTGCGATGAGCAGGTGAGGTGTGGTGGAGATGTTGAGGAATACTGGGCGGCCGGCAATGTCCTTGCCAACGCCAACTTCAAGCGGATGAAGTGCCGACTTGGCTTCGGGTGCGGTGAGCAGGTCACCAAGCGAAACCAGATCGCGAGCATCGTTGGGAACTTCGATACCGATTGCCGAGCGTCCGGGAATTGGCGCCAGGATTCGAACGTCGACCGCCGCCATTGCATAGGCGATGTCCTTGGAAAGCGATGTGAGTCGCGCAACCTTGATTCCCTCGCCGAGTTCCAACTCGTAGCGCGTCACCGTCGGGCCACGGGTGAAGCCCACCAATTTGGTGTCCACACCGTGCGACGACAGCGCTGCAACGAGCGCGTCACCGCGCTCGGCGACGGCATCCTCGTTGGCACGTTTGTTGCTGGTGAGCGCCAACATGTCGAGTGAGGGAAGATTCCACGACGACGGCTGCGCACCGGGTCCGAGAGGCATCTGCTGCTGTTCGGCGCGTACGGGCTTGGCGGCTGCCGCCGGTTTGGCGGTGGGCTCGGGCTTTGGAGTACGCAATCGCTTGCGTACTTTTCGTTCGGGTTCGGCCGGTACGTCCTCCTCGGCATCGCCTTCGAAGTCGCCGTCCACACGGTGGTCGTACAGTTCGCCACGGGCGGCCGCTTCGTGCTCTCGACGTGCCGCATCGAGGTCGTCGATACCTGCCACAACTCCACCGTCGCGCTCGGCGTCGTACGGTTCGTTGTTGGTGCCGCCGTTGCGATAGCGGCGTGCGGCATTGTCCAGCCCCTTCACGAGATCTGCAATTGCACGAGCAAGGTCGGGCAATGACTTTGCCGTGGCCAGCATCAACCCCAACACGATGGTTGGCGCCAGGATGACCACTGCTCCCACCGGAGAGAGCGACGATTCGAGTGGTTCACCCACCAGCCAGCCGAGCCAACCGCCGGCGCCTTCCAGCGCACCCAGAGAAATCTCCAAGTCGTTGGCCGCCAGGAAAATGTGCAAGATGCCCAGCAAGGCCACCGACACCACCAGCCATCCGAAGGTGAGTCGCACGCGATGCTCGATGCTCACGCGCTTGAGGAGTGCCACGCCAAGTCCTAGGCACACCAACGGCAAGACGAAGCGTCCCAACCCCACCGTCCATCGCAGCGCGGTATCGAGCCCGCGACCGACGGGGCCAACCACGCTCACGTACACCGACAACGACAGCAGCACGCCGAGGACCACAAAGAACATGCCCATGAGCTCGCCGGCGCGCTCGGCGAGAATGGGCTTCAGCACGGGCTCGCTCTGTGCCACGCGGAACTTCACCGAGGGATCGACCTCATCGTGGGTACGCACGTGGTGCCCGGAGGCGTCACTGGACGAGGTTCGAGCGCGCTGCGAGCCGCGAAGGGTGCGCGTGCCAGACGTGCGTTTTTTGGCCTTAGAACCCACGGAAACAAGGTACTCGCGAGGTGTTGGGTGCTGGTGGACGCTCGGTCTGAAACAACTGCATGCGACTTCGTCAGTCGCGGAGGTTTTCGCCGGTGTCGTCAGATATCCGAACTTGCGGGCGGTACGTGCGACGCTGCGGCGTGCTCGTTGCGCGACGACCAACCGATTGGCGCAGGCGGGCATTCGACAACGAGCTGCAGCAGTGGACGGACGCCTTGATGGAGATGCTCGAAAGTCTCTTCTTCACCGACCGAGGAGCGTCAGCGCACCGCTCCACGAGCAGCTACCAAATTCTCCATCACTTTGGCGGCTCGCTCGGCCAAGCCGGCCGGAGGCGTGCCCATCGGCAGGCGTGCCTCGCCAACATTGAGCCCGAGATGATTCATCATCACCTTGGTGGGTAGCGGGTTGGGGTTGTCGTCACCGGTTTCGAAGGCAAAACTTTCCAGCAGTCGCGCATTCACACTTCGGGCACCTGCGGTATCACCCGACTTCCACTTGGTGAACATCTCCTGGTGATCAACGCCTGTCCAGTGTGTTGCCACGCCGATTACCGAGGTGCAGCCCACGGCCATGAGCGGAAGGGTGAGCCCGTCGTCACCGGAGATAAGTTCGAACGATGACGGCACCATCGTCATCAGTCGTGCGCTCTCCCCTGGGTTGCCGGCGGCGTCCTTCACGCCAACCACGTTCTTTACCTCGTGGGCAAGTGCGGCGAGCGTCGTGGTGCTGATCTTGCGACCCGTTCGAACGGGAATGTCGTACACCACCACGGGCAAGGTGGTCGCGGCACACATCGCACGAATGTGCGCCTCGATTCCGGCCTGCGAGGGTCGGTTGTAATACGGGCATACCGCGAGAATTCCGGCAACGCCGAGTTTCGACGCCTCCTTGGTGAGATGCACCGAGTGCGACGTGTCGTTGGAACCCGTGCCCGCAATCACCGGAATGGTCACTGCCTTGGCCACCGTGTCGAACAGTGACAGTTTCTCGTCGTCGGTGAGCGTGGACGACTCACCGGTGGTGCCGGCGAGCACGAGGCCGTCGTTGCCGTTGTTTTGCAGCCAACGCGCCAGCGCTACGGCGCCGTCGAGGTTCAACGAGCCGTCTGCATGGAACGGCGTCACCATTGCGGTGAGCACCTGTCCGAAATGCGGCATGTGCGAAGACTAGTTGTTGCAACCGTTCGTCGCCCCGCGCGAACGGGGCGACGTCACGTTTGACCGACGGCTCAGTGAGCCGCTGGTGTCAAGTCCTTGCCGAGTTCGAACTGGAGGTACTCCTCACCGGTGTTCTCCATGTCTTCGAACTGAATGACGCCCATCTCTTCGAATCGGCGGCGCAGCCACTTGTCATTGCGGTCGAGCAGACCCAACTTCTTGCAGTTCGGCACGATCTTGGCAAACAGCAATTGCTGGAACATCTTGCGGCCCGGGTCGTTCACCATCAACGGCACGACCACCTTGGGATCCACACCCATGTGGCGCCACACCTCTTGCTGGAGGAAACGGTCGCGCATGCGGATGCTGGCTTCGTAGGCGAACTCCTGACGATCCTTGATCTCCGCATCGCTCATGCCGTCGTACACCTCCTTGAGGCTGAGCAC
>JALRBT010000040.1:0-283 GCA_023262255.1 Ilumatobacteraceae bacterium | reverse complement strand
GTGACGTGCTTCGTCGCTCATCACGTAACGCAGCAACTGCTTGAGCAACGGCTCGTTGGTGAGTTGGTGCAGGTAGCCGAACGCGGCGAGGGCGAGGCCCTCCACCATGATCTGCATACCGAGGTAGGTGAAGTCCCAACGGGAGTCCTTGATGATGTCATCGAGCAACATCTCGAGGTGCGCGTTGATCGGATAGCCGCCGCCCAACTTCTCGTCGAGGTAACGGGCGAACACTTCCACGTGACGTGCTTCGTCCACCACCTGCGTGCTGGCGTACAACTTG
>JALRBT010000003.1 GCA_023262255.1 Ilumatobacteraceae bacterium | reverse complement strand
AGCGACACGCGCAATCATCGCCCCCCAACTCACACCGTCGACCACTCCGACCCCCAACAACGAGAGCGCACCCTCTGCAACGATGACCACACCGATTGCGAGAAACAGCACGGAATAGATGGCCGGCAACACATTGGGGACGATGTGGCGAACGATGATGTCCTTGTCCCGCATGCCCATCGACCGTGCGGCAACCACGAACTCACGGTTGATCCACGTGAGGGTGGCGCCCCTCGCGATTCGGCCGAGAATCGGGATGATCACCACGGTGAGTGCAATGATGATGATAATGACGCGACGACTTGGTGCAATTGGCACGGACGCATCGGAGCTCGTGGCCAGCACGGCAACGAGTGCCAAACCCAACACCAAGTTCGGAATCGACAGGAGGATGTTGAAGCCCGTGCTCACGAAGTAGTCGAGTCGGCCTCGCCGATAGGCGGCAAGGATCCCGATCACGGAACCGACGAGGCCGCCGAGACCCACGGAGATGAAGGCAATCATGAGCGAGATCCTCGCACCATTGACAACATTTGATAGAAGGTCGTACCCGCCGGCGTCGGTGCCGAGTATGTGCCCCGGGGTGAAGAGTCCGGCTGCCGATGCCTCAGGGTCGTATTCACGTGGATTTGGCAGGGGTATCAGCCATCCGAATACCGCCAACGCCGTCATCAGGGCCATCCACACCGATGACAATTTGCTGAGGAAATTCATCTGGGCGAACAAGTTACGCATTGGTCCGCTCCCTCGACCGGGGATCGACGAATCCCACCGCCACATCGACGATGCCGTTGAACACCACGTAACCAATTGCAATGATTGCAACATATGACTGCAGTGCGAAGTACTGGCGGGAGAAGATCGCCAGCCCGATCTCGCTCCCCAGTCCGGGGATGCTGAAGATTTGCTCGATTACGAGCGTGCCACCGATGAGTGCCCCCATATTGAGTGCCGCGCTCGTAAACAGCGTGACGGAACTTGGACGCAACACGTGCGTGAAGAGAATCCGACGGTTGCTCAAACCCTTCGAAGCCGCCATGGTCACATAGTCCTCGCGCAACGTCGCGATCACGTCGGTGCGCAGAAGCCTCGTGTAGGTGGCAACAGTGGGAATCGCCAATGCCAGCACCGGCAGTGCCATACTGCGCAAATGCTCAACGAGGTTTTCCCCTGGCGCCATGTAGCCGAGGGGTGGAAACCACGCCAGGCTCACGCCGAAGAACGAGGCAAGCAACAAGGCAAATACGAAGTTGGGTATCGATGCAGCGGTGAACAACCCGTAACTGATCACCTTGTCGCTACGTCGTCCTGATCGGTACGCCGTGAAGATACCAAGAGGGATGGAGATAGCCAATGCGACGATCTGCACGTACACCACGAGTCGCAGGGAAATTGGCAGTGCCGCCCCCAAACGAGGCGCGACGGGGTCCAACACCCCGGTGGGATACACGTACGAACCGAAATCACCCCGCACGAAATCGCCCAACCAATAGAGGTAGAACATCACCGGGTTTGCATCGAGATGGAGAAGGCGAATCTGCTGCTGGCGCCCCGCTTCATCGAGGGCGAAGACGTACAGTTCTTCCAAGCCCACCGGCAATAACTGCAACAACAACGAAACGAACAGCGTAGAGCCGACAATTACTACGACGATCTGTGCGACTCGCCGCATCGCTGACAGGAATTTGAATGTCAACGACGTCATACGGTTTCACCCACGCTACTCCAGAGCTCACCCACGGAAAAATTCTTCACCAGCAAAAACCAACGGCCGGGGGTGAAGGGCCTTCGCCCCCACCCCCGGCCGTTGCCGAGGTCAGCGTGTAGCTGACGTCGAGATTTACTTCTCGATGTACAACCCGGTGTAGTTGATACCGGCGTTGGTCATCGGAATTCCTCGACCACCGCTCGCGAGGTAGAACGTATCCCACCCCTTGAGCTTCTTCTGCAGACCCGTGAAGTACGCCATGTGGGGCGTATGAATCGACAAGCCCTCCGACTGGTAGTACTTGGTGAGCGCGCGAAGCTTGGCTTTGCGGGCCGATGAGGTATCGAACCATGCGTTCCATACCAACGAGTCGAGTGCTTTGTCGCTGTTTCGACCCGGGTTGATGAGCTTGCCGAACTCGTTGAACGTGCCAGCAGCAAGAGCACCCGCTTGGGCGCGCAGAGCGGCGACGGTCAGGTTGTTCGGCGACGTGAACATGTTGCCCGGAATGAACGGCAGCACGAACTCGGTGCCATCACCCTCGAACAACAACGTCGGATACGCCTGATAACTGTTGTAGCCGGTTCCAGGTGTCGGGAAGGCCTTTGCCGTGATGGTCGCGGTGTCCTCGGTGAGGATCGTCATCGTGATTCCAGCCTTCTTCATCATCTGCTGAATCGCCTTGGCGTTGGCCTGCGACTCTGCGCTGGTATCGGCCGGAAGCTGGAAGCTCAGGTCCTTGCTGGTTTCGGTCTTGTATGCAGCCGCATACTGCTTGGCCTTGGCGAGGTTGAACTTGATGAAGCCCTGCGTGTTGTACATGATGTTGCTCTTGCCGACCATCGAGTCGGGCACCACGCCGATGCACTTGCCCTTGAAGCATTGACGCTGCTTGTGATAAGCCTGGGCGTCAAACGCATAGTTCACGGCAAGTCGCGCATTCTTGTTGTTGAACGGCGCGATTGCGGTGTTGAGAATCGTCATTGGGTAGTACTTGTACCCGCTGTCGATCACGCTCAGGTTCTTATTGGCCTTCACGCTGAGGATCTGCTTCACCTCACCGGCCGACGAGAACTGAGCAGCGTCAAGAGTTCCGGACTTCAAACCGTTGACTCTCTGCGATGGCTGGTTCACGTACTTGAAGGTGATCTGGTCAAGGTAAGGCAGCTGCTGGCCGTCCTTGTCCTTGCGCCAATAGTTGGGGTTCTTCACCACGATGGTTTCGGTTGGCGAAACCTTCTGGAACATGAACGGTCCGGTGCCCTTGCCGCCGGTGACGCACTGCGTTGCGTTGCCAAGGTCGGAGAGTGCGCGAACGAAGTTACGTCCCGACGCGTAGACCGTTGCCGGGTAGTCAACTTGCGACTCCCACAAGTTGATCGTCACGGAGTCGGCTGAGGCTGGGGTAACCGATTTGAGGTTTGCACCAAATGGAATGCCTGAACCGAGGGTGTGACGGGCGTTGATGCCCTTCGCGGCTTGCGCAAGGTAGAACATGCCTTGCGTCGCCGTCATGTTGGCGATCGCCGCGGTGACGTCGAGCGATGAACCGTCGTGGAACTTGATGCCGGGGCGAATCTTCATCGTCCAGGTCTTGTAGTTGTTGGACGGGGTCATCGATTGTGCGAGATACGGCACGATTCGGCCGTCGGACCGCTTCTCGAACCAGCCTTCATATGCCGTCTTCATGATGCCGAGCGCCGAGTTCGCGGCATTCGGCGAGAAGCAGGTGGTTAGCAACTGGTTGAACACACCAACGGTGATCTTGCCGCCACTCTTCTTGCTGGCGGCGTTGGTTGGTGCCACCTGACTCAGCGAGGCCACGAGTGCCACCGCCATCACGGCAGCCACCTTGCGGCGACCACCTCGGAATAGATGCTTCATTTTGGTTTCCCCCTCGAGGTTGTTGAGTGTTGATACCTCGCCCGTCACCGTACAGGCAATCTGGACAAGGTGTCAATTGTCTCACCTGCTTTGTGTTTTCGCTCACGAGCGATGGCCCACTTGCCCGTGGGTGACTACCCCAACGCCTTCTTCACCAATCCAGCGATGGTCGAACCATCCGCACTCGATCCCACCCGAGTTCGTACCGCCTTGACCACCTGGCCCATTGCCTTGGGCCCCGTGGCGCCTTGGGCTGATGCAATAGCCACCTCCTCGGCGATGATCTTCTCGAGTTCGTCGTTGCTCAGTCGGGTGGGCAGATACCGCTCCAGTACGGCAAGTTCGGCGCGCTCGGAGGCCTCGCCGTCGGTGCGTCCTGCTTCCTTATATATGTCGGCGGCTTCGGACCGCTTCTTCGCCTCGGCCTGCAACACCCCCAACACCTGGTCGTCGGTCAAGGTCACCGCTGCGTCCCCGGCGACCGCAGCATTCTTGACGGCGGCAATCGCCATCCGCAGGGTGGACTTCTCCACGTCGATACCGGCCTTCATCGCCGCGGAGAGATCCGCCTGTAATCGGTCGAGCAAGGATGTCATCTCTCCATCGTGCCACGCCCGACCGGCATTGCGCATGTACGTGCCGGTTGCCCATCGTTACGCTCACTTTGGTGGCCAACGAAGCGTTCGAGCTCTTTTTTTCCCTTCTGGCACTGCTGGCCCTTGGCGGGAGCATCGCGATAGTGGCATCCCGGCTTCTCGGTGGCGCTCCGGGCCGATCGCTCCTGGCCGGCGTCGCTCCACTGCAGTTGGCGGTTCCGGCACTCGTCGCTTCCGTATCAATGTTGGGCAGCCTGTATTTTTCCGAGGCGGTCAACTATCGACCCTGCGTGTTGTGCTGGTACCAGCGAATCGCAATGTACGCCCTCGCGATCGTGCTCGTCATTGCAGCGGTGCGCAAGGACCGATCGATCCGTCCGTACGCAACCGCGCTTGCGGGCATCGGCGGGACGATCTCGGCGTACCACTGGCTATTAGAGCGTTGGCCCCAACTCGACACGGGTTCATGCTCGGCCGATGCGCCGTGCTCGGTTCCCTACTTCGAGGTCTTCGGATTCGTGTCGTTGGCATTCATGGCGTTTTGCGCCTTCGTGACGGTGTTGGTGTTCTTGTGGGTGGCATCGCCGACTTCCGCTGCGACACTGGAATCCGATCTCACACCCGAATCCATCAAGGAGCAGACATGAACAAAATCACCACGCTTGTCGTCGGCATCGTCGCGGTGCTGGCAGCCATCTTCGCCGTCGTCGCCTTCACGTCCAGCAGTGACGAAGACGCCAGCTTGGAAGGCGCTTCGGAGTTCCAAAACGTCGTCGTGAACGGCGATCCGCTGCCGAAATTCGCCGACGGTGCCGATGCAGCACTCGGTGCGACCGCGCCGGTACTCGAGGGTTTCGGATTCCTCGGCAATCAGGTGTCCACCACCCCGGGTACACCAATGTTGCTCGTCTTCCTGGCGCACTGGTGCCCACATTGCCAAGCTGAGGTACCGGTGTTGGTTGACTGGAGTAACAGCGGCCTAGTCCCCGAAAATCTCGACGTGATTGCCATTGCCACCGGCACCGACGAAAGTTCTCCCAACTTTCCGCCGTCAGTGTGGTTAGCGAACGAGAGGTGGCCTTCGCTCTGGCCGGTGCTCGTCGACAACAAGGATCAAACCGCAGCCAACGCCTTCGGGTTGGCGGGCTACCCATACATGGTGTTGGTCGGTGCCGACGGCACGGTGCTGTGGCGCAACAGCGGGGAGATCTCGGCAGAAGCGCTGACCGACGCCATCAATCTGGCGCTCGGCAACTAGTCGTTCACCCGGCAGTCGGTCACCAGACTCCTCGAGCTACGCTTCCGCGCCGCCATCCGGCGGCACAACGCAAATAGGAATGATTCTCATTTACTGATAGAGTTGGGTCGTGGGTTCACCACGTCTCGTCGCCGTACTCCTCGCAGGGTCACTGGCGGCGCTCGGGCTGTCGTGTTCGAGCGACACCGAGATATCGGACCCGAGCAGTCAGCTCGAAAACCTCGCCACGAGCGATGCCTCACGCGACGCCGCATCCGGCAACGCCGATGCCACCAACGCAACGTTGCCAACGGTGGTGGTCACCTACTCCATCCTTGCCGCGGTGGTTCGCGAACTCCTTGCGGGTGTCGCGGACGTGGTCACGGTGATTCCCGACGGTCAGGACCCCCACGATTTCGAGCCGTCACCACGGGATGTCGAACGAATCATCAACGCCGACTTCGTGGTGTTCAACGGTCTGGATCTCGAGGAAGGTCTCGACGACGTGCTCGCGAATGCCCGCAACTCCGGTGTGCCCGTTTTCGCGATCGCCGAGCACGTCACCACGCTCGACATCGTTGACGTCAACGACCATTCAGACCACGGTCACGTGCACCCCGGTGCCGACTCGTCGCACGGTCACGACGATCACGACCACAGCGAAGACCCCCACGTGTGGCTCAGTCCGCACACGATTCGCGAGGTGCTTCCGGCACTTGCACGCGCGGCTTCCGATGCGCTCGGCGTGGATCTCACGTCGGCCGAGGAGTCGCTCGACGACCGACTCGTCGCACTCGACTCCGAACTGAGCGAACTCTTCTCCACCGTCGAGAAATGTCAGTTGGTCACCGGACACAACGAACTCAGCTACTTCGCCGACCGGTACGGATGCACGGTGATCGCCGCAATCCTCTCCAGCCCGTCGACCAACGCCGAGGAGAGCGCAGGCAACATGGAGTTCGTCATCGACGTCATCAGGTCGCACGATGCACGAGTGGTCTTCACGTCGCTCGGCACCAACTCGGCGGTGGCTGCCAGAGTGGCCGAACAAGCCGGAGCCCAACTCGTGGAAATCAATACTCACTATCTGGGTGCGTCCGAGAGCTACATCTCGTTCATTCGCACGTTGGGAACCACCATCGCAACGAGCCTGCGTTGACCGCGTCACTGGCGTTGCTGAACCCCCTGTGGGAGCCCTTCAGTCGCAACGAGTTTCTTCGCAATGCCCTCCTCGGGAGCACGCTGGTGGCGATCATCTGCGCAATTGCAGGTACCTACGTGGTGTTGCGCGGACTTTCGTTCATCGGTGACGCACTTGCCCACGGGGTGATACCGGGAATTGCAATCGCGCTCCTCTTCGGTGTGCCCGGGGTGGTTGGTGCGGCGCTCGGGGCGCTGGTGATGATGGGTGGCGTCTCGCTGGTTACCTCACGAGTTCGTCTCTCGTCCGACACGGCGATCGGGTTGCTCTTCGTTGGCATGCTGTCTCTCGGCGTCATCATCACCTCCCGGTCCACTTCGTTCGTGGGAGACATCACGCGGATACTGTTCGGGGAACTGTTGGGTGTCAGTTCGACCGATCTGGCGTGGCAGGTCGTGGTGCTGGTCGTGGTTGCTTCGATGGCGGTGGTTGCCCACCGGCCGTTCGTACTGATGTCACTCGATGACGGTCTGGCCCGTACGTCCGGGTTCTCCGTGCGGTTCTTTCACTCCCTGATGCTCGCAATGGTGGCGGTCGCAGTGGTCGGGAGTTTCCAGTTGGTTGGCACCTTGTTGGTGCTCGGACTCCTGATCGCCCCGGCGGCAACGGGCGCACTCCTCACGCGACGAGTCAGCACCATGATGTTGGCCGCTACGGGATTCGGAGTGCTCTCGAGTTATCTCGGACTGCTCACCAGTTACCACCTCGATGTTGCGGCCGGAGCCAGCATCGTGTTCACGTCCGTGTACCTCTTCGTTCTCGTTGCCATCTTGACGATTCCTCGTCGACTTCGTGGTCATCGAGAACTACCTCATCAGCACGAGCACACCCACTGACATGTCAACGTCTACACCCACGATCTCGGCGACTCACCTCGACGTCGGTCACGGTGTGCATTCGGTCGTGCGCGACATCTCCCTGCAGGTTCACGCCGGTGAACTCGTCGTGTTGATCGGCACCAACGGCTCCGGCAAGTCGACGTTGCTCAAGACCATGGCGGGAATGATTCCCTCGCTGTACGGCGAGATTGCCGTTCTCGAACGGCGTCCGGGATCGGCACCGCGTCGGGTGGCCTATCTTCCGCAGCACCCGGTGTCGTCCCACACCCTGCCGCTTCGCGCGCGGGACATCGTTGCGATGGGTCGCTACGCGCACCTCGGCCTGTTCCGTCGGGCCACCAGCACCGACCGCTCCATCGTGACAGAAGCCATGCAGCGAACGGGTGCCGTGGAATTCGAGCACCAACCGCTACGCGAGTTGTCGGGCGGACAGCAGCAACGAACGCACCTGGCACAGGTGTTGGCCCGCCAGGCCGAAGTGTTGTTGCTCGACGAACCAACGGCGGGACTCGATCTGAGCGGCAAGCGCGCGGTTGCCGACGTCATCGCATCCGAACGTGCACGCGGCGTGACCGTGGTGCTCGCCACGCATGATCTGCACGATGCCGAATCTGCAACGGCGGTGATGCTGCTCGCCCAGCGGGTGGTGGCCTACGGGCCGCCGGCGCAGGCGCTCAGCGATGCCAACGTTCGCGAGTGCTTCGGATTCACCCAACCGCACTGACGAGCGGCCTGCGTCAACTCCCCTGTTCGAGTGCAAGCAGACGTCGTTTCATCGCCATCCCGAGCGAATATCCGCCGAGCGACCCGTCGCTGGCGATCACCCGATGGCACGGCACGATGATGGGAATCGGATTCGCACCGTTGGCGCTACCCACCGCCCGAACCGCTTTGGGGGCACCCATGGCCCGGGCTTGCTGCGCGTACGACATGGTGGAGCCATGGGGAATCTTGCGCATGGTCCTCCATGCACGCTGTTGAAACTCCGTGCCTTCCATGTGCAACGGAACGGAAAATCTTGTTCGAGTACCTGCGAAGTACTCGCGCAACTGCCGAACCGCCACGTCCGCATGGCGCTGCGCCCGGACCAACTTCGATGCATCCGCCATCGCACTGGTCGCGCGCGATGCACGCGATTGCTTCGATGTGGTTGCTCGTGCAACACGATCAATGGCGACCACTCCCCGCTCGCAGGCGGTAACCCGCAGCACTCCCACGGGCGTTCGTAGCGTTCGGTGGACCTCGTACCGCATTACGACGGCGATCGTGGTGGCGGTGGTGGACCGAATCGGTTCTCCGTCGGCTGACTGCGCTGCAAGGTGAAGACCAGGTTCGCGATTCCCGTGACGAGTGCCACGAGCAACGCGACGGCAATCACCGCAATGTTCCCGCCCGACACCCCGTCGAGTACCTCCGTCGGGTCCCACGCGGACGGGTCCGAGAACTCCGTCGTACCGGAGACGGCGTCGACGATGAAGGCCACCACCGCAACACCCAGGGACACGATTGGCAACAGGATCCACCACCCCGTGCGATTGGTGTCGTGTAGGCGTCGCACCTGCACGGCAAGGCTGGGCAGCAGGATCGCCAGGCTCACGACTCCGCCGATCTGGTCACCAAGGCCCGAGACGGCGATTTGCACGAGAAACGTGAAGAGGGTCCACCACCAGTATTCGCTGCGCGATGCACGACCCTTGAACTTCGCGTAGTTGCGAAACCCCGACTGAATGGCGGAAATGAACGACATCGCTCAGGCGATCGATCAGGTCAAGCGTGGAGGTGGTGGCGGACCGAACCGATTTTCACCGGCAGTACTCCGCTGCAACAAGAACACCAGATTGACGATGGGAAACAAGATCCACCACCCGCTTCGATCACTATCGTGCATGCGTCGTACTGCGACTGCAATCGAGGGGAGGAGCAACGCCACCGACACGAGATTCGACAGCGCATCACCGAAGCCCGACGCCGCAGCCTGTGCCAATGCGCTGAAGAGCACCCACCACCAATAGTCGGGTCGCGACGCGCGTCCCTTGAAGTTGGCGTAGTTGCGGAATCCTGCCTGAATGGCGGCAAAGAATTGCATGGCCTACTCGCCACCCGCCGGACGCGGTTCTTTGGGAAGTCCGAGCACGCGCTCACCCACGATGTTCCGCTGGATCTGACTCGTTCCGCCCCAGATGGTTTCGGAACGCGAGAAGAAGAATGACGACATCATCGCACTGACCGGGTAACCCTCCCGACGCTTCTCACGAAGTGCACCGGGCCAGGTGCCCGATTCCGGCCCGGTATTGATCAGCATGGCGTGCGTGCCGTAGATGTCGAGTGCCAGTTCCATCGCGTTCTTGTGCATTTCACTCCAGAACATCTTGTTCGCGGCACCGAGAGCCATGACACCGAAGTCCTTCTTGTCGGCCAGGTTCGCACCCAACGACCGCAGGCCGTTGTACTTGAGAATCTGAATCTTGCTGTAGTACTGCATCAAACGCTGTCGCACCAGATGGTTGCATATGGCACCGTTCTGCGTTGCCGCTTCGACCATCAATCGATATTCCTCCTCGAATCGACGAAAGCCTGTGGTGGCACTCATCCCGCGTTCGAATGCCAACGTCGAGTTGGCGACCTTCCAGCCGTTGTTCACGCCACCCACCACGTTGTCCTTCGGACAACGAGCGTCGGTGAAGAACACTTCACAGAATTCCGCCGTGCCGTCGGGTTGCGTGATGCCGCGCACCTCCACTCCGGGTTGGCGCATCGGCACCAGCAGGTACGAGATGCCCTTGTGTTTCGGGGCGGAGGGATCGGTTCGGGTCAGCAGGAAGCAGTAGTCCGCGTAATGACCGCCGGTGGTCCACACCTTCTGACCGTTGATCACCCACTCGTCGCCATCCAACACGGCGGTGGTCTTCAAACTTGCGAGGTCACTGCCACTGTTGGGTTCACTGAATCCCTGGCACCACCGCATTTTTCCGCCGAGGATTTGAGGCAGGAACTCCTTTTTTTGTTCCTCGGTACCCCACTGCAACAACGTCGGACCCACGAGGGTGTCCCCGAAGAAGTCGGCTCGCATCGGGGCGCGAGCGCGGGCAAACTCCTCGTTTAGCACCACACCCTGCAACGTGGTGAGTCCCTTGCCGCCGTACTCCTTGGGCCACGTCGCACAAATCCAACCGCCCTTGTGCAACTTTTCGGGCCATTCGTCGTTGAATTTCTTGCGCGCTTCCGCGGACAGCTCGAATCCCTCGTCGAACCAACCTTGGGGAAGGTTGGCCTCGAGCCATGACCGTACTTCGGTACGAAACGTCTCGACTTCGGGGGGATACGTGATGATGCTCGATGCCATGCACGTATTCTGTCGGAACCGAAGGACAAACGACGATTCGAGCGCGAGTCCGTTGTTCGAGAACGGGCATCGTAGAGTTGTCGGCGTGTCGGTAGCCGAAGCCCCTCCCACCACCCGCTGGACTGCGCAGTGGAAGGAGCTCTACGAAGAAGTCATCAACACCGGTCTGTGCACCGGATGCGCCGGATGCGTCATTTCATGCCCGCACGATGTAATCGGTTACGAACACGAGGAAGGCAAGTACAAGCCGTTCCATCTCGAGGAGGAACTCGGTCCCACAAATTGCGGTCACGGGGAGAAGGGCTGTACCACCTGTACGCGGGCGTGTCCGCGATTCCGCAACTGGGAGCAGGAGGCCGATCAGCACCTCTTCGGTCGCACTCGCAAGGACGACGAGATGTACGGACAGTACCGCCAACTGTTGTTGGTTCGTGCCGCCGATGACGAGACACACAAGAAGGGTCAGGATGGCGGCTTCGTCGGAGCAATGCTCATCTGGCTGTTGCAACACGACTACATCGATGCGGCCCTCACGAGTTTCCTCGACGGGGACGGGTCGAACTGGAAGGCAAAACCCGGTCTCGCCCGCACGCGCGAAGAAGTACTCGCGTCGTCGGGCAGTCGGTACACCTACTCCGCCAACACCCTGGCCATCAAGGAGGCGGCCGAGGCCGGTCTGCAACGCATCGCACTGGTGGGCATGAGTTGTCAATCCTCGGTGCTCCCGGTGATGTGGAAGCGCAAGGCCGGAAAGATCGGCAAGCCGTTTCTGTTCAACATCGGACTCCTGTGCTCCAAAACGTTCGACGATGCGATCTTCGAAGAACTCTTCCTTGCCAAGTACGGCTTGCGCAAGGAAGACATGGTGAAGATGAACATCAAGGGTGCTTTCCAGATCTGGATGCGCGACGGATCGTTCCACGAGATCGACCTCAAGGAATGTCACCAGTGGACACGCGAAGGTTGCAAGATGTGTCCCGACTTCGCCGCGGAACATGCCGACATCTCCACCGGTGGTATCGGCGAGGACAACGACTGGACCCTGTGCGTAGTACGCACCGAACTGGGTGAAGAGGTGATGAATCGAATGATCAAGGACGGTTCGGTGGTCGCTCGCCCCGCCCAAACCGACGAGAAGGCGATGAAGTTGCTTCGACTCCTCAGCGTGGTGAGCCGTCGCCGTTGGCCCGACTTCGCGGAAACCACGGTGAAGATCGGCGTACCGCCACCAAAGAAGAAGGCCGACGGCACCGCGCCAGCGGCGCACTAACCCCAGTCACGCGGCGACAGAACCGACCTGTCACCTCACCAGGCGGCGCCACAACGGACCGCCGACACTTCGCGCTGTACCTCAGGCGCAAATCACATTCCTCATGCGTCACCCGCGTACGAGGTGTGCCGCTCGCGAGAAGACGCCGTCGAGCATTCGTTCGGTGAGACGACCGGTGAACGTATTTTGCTGGCTCGGATGATACGAACACAGCAGCGTTACCGCGCCGTGCCCGCCAACCGATGAGCCGTGTGCACCAACCGATGAGCCGGGTGCACCATCCGAAGTGCCCCGTGCGACGGCCGGTACCTCAATCTCTGCCCCGTGCGCGAACTTCGGCCGGGGCGACACTTCGAAGTAATCGCACGCTGCCACGTAGGCAAAATTCCCGAGACACACCACCACCCGCATGTTCGACAACATGGCGAGTTCGCGTTCCAAATAGGGCGCACAGCGCTTCTTCTCGAGTGGTAGCGGCTTGTTGTCGGGTGGCGCACAGCGAACCGCAACCGTCACCCAGGCATCGGAGAGCCGCAGCCCATCGTCGCGCGCACGCGAGGTGGCACTGTTCGCAAAGCCTGCCTTCTGCATGGCCCGAAACAGCCAGTCGCCGCTTCGGTCACCGGTGAACACTCGTCCGGTTCGATTGGCTCCGTGTGCGCCCGGTGCCAACCCGAGCACGATCACGCGAGCACCGGCGTCACCGAACCCGCTGATTGGTTTTCCCCAATAGGTCTCGTCGCGGTATGCGGCTTTCCGCTCGCGAGCCACGGTCTCGCGCCATCTCACCAACCGCGGACACGCCCGACATGCCTCGATCTCGTTGCGCAGTCGCACCTGCGTGTCGCGCGTCGCACGCCTTCCGTTGCCCACCAACCGTGACGCTACGAGATGTGGGGATAGGTTGAGCACGCATGTCTGGCAAGCCGACGCTCGTTCTTCTGGTGCGACACGGCACCACACCCACCACGGGGAAGGTTCTGCCGGGTCGAGCCCGGGGGTTGCACCTGGCCGAGCGTGGCAAGGAGCAAGCGGCACACGCGGCCGAACGTATCGCCGAACTCGGCAAGGTGGCCGCGATCTATTCGTCGCCACTCGAACGAGCACGGGAAACAGCGGCACCCATCAGTCGTGCGCTACGCGTCCCCGTGCGTATCGAGCGAGGCCTGCTCGAGTGCAACTTCGGCGATTGGACCGGCCAGTCGCTGCGCCGTCTCTATCGCAAACCTGAGTGGACCGCCGTGCAACGCGCTCCCAGTGGGTTTCGTTTTCCCGACGGCGAAAGTTTCATGGAGATGCAATCACGGATGGTTGGGGCGCTCGACCTGCTTCGTCGGCGACACGCCGGCAAGACGATCGTCTGCGTGTCGCACGCGGATCCCATCAAGGCGGCGGTCGCCCACGCCATGGGAACGCCCCTCGACCTGTTCCAACGCATCGTCATTTCCACGTGTTCGGTGACGGCGATTCTCTACACCGACACGACCCCGATCGTGCTCACCGTCAATTCCACGGGTGGTTCGCTGCGCGAACTTCGTCCATCATGAACGTGTGGTGCCCAGCGTGAGTTTGTACCGTGACTACGAGTCCACCGAGGCGTTCACCGCCGGCGTGATTGGTTTGCCCGGCGCGCGCACGTTCTTCCTGCAAATCGGCGACGCGGGTGATCTGCTGACCATCAAGTGCGAGAAGGAGCAGATTTCCGCTTTGGCGGTGTTCCTCCGAAAAACCCTGGAGGACGCACCCGCGGTATCTCCTGGTTCCCTTCGCAACTCCCCGTTCGTCGAGCCCGACGATGCGGCATTTGCGCTGGGCAGTGTCGGTCTCGCATACGACCGTAGCGACGATCACCTCATCCTGCAGTTCGAGGAGATTTCACCCGAGGACGACCCGGAGTTCGACGCCAGTCGCGTGCGCGTTCGCATTACTCGCGCCCAAGCGGTTGCGTTTTGTGAACTCGCCGATCGTCTCGTTCGCGCGGGGCGTCCACCGTGTGCATTCTGTGGGCTGCCAATGAACCGTGACGGACATGCATGCCCGAAGATGAACTAGTGCCGCATCGGCTGCTCGCCGAAGGCGACATCGAAGTGGAAACGCGGATGCCCTACAGCAGCAACGCCACCTTCCTGGTGAAAGTATCGCTCGCCAATCTGGAGTGTCGGGCCATCTACAAGCCGTTACGCGGTGAGCGTCCCCTGTGGGACTTCGCCCCGGGACTCCACCGACGTGAGGTTGCCGCGTACCGACTGGCCGTCGCAATGGGATTCGACTTCGTCCCCGTCACCGTGCTGCGTGATGGACCCCTGGGCGAAGGATCGTTGCAGTTGCTGATCGATGCCGACTTCGAGCAGCACTACTTCACGCTGTTCGAAAATCAGCCGGAGTTGCACCAACAATTTCGCAACATCGCCGTCTACGACATCGTGGCGAACAACACCGATCGAAAATCCGGTCACGTGTTGATCGATGCACAACGCCACGTGTGGGGCATCGATCACGGTCTGTGTTTCTCCGCCGACTTCAAGCTGCGAACGGTCATCTGGGAGTTCGGTGGAGAGGAGATTCCCGAGCCGTTGCTCGACGCAGTGCGACGCGTGTCGGACACCGTGCCACTGGAGGTGGCGTCGCTCCTCGACAGCGACGAGGTGGAGGCACTCGCCCACCGCGCAGGATGGCTGCTGGAACACCGACGGTTTCCCGTGGATGAGAGCGGTCGGCGCTACCCCTGGCCGCTGGTGTAGACCAGCGCCACAGGTCGCCGGGTTAGCCGCGCGCCTTCAACGCTTCGATCAACTTTGGAAGCACCTTGTGCACGTCGCCCACGATGCCCAAGTCGGCAACCGCAAAAATGGGTGCCTCCTTGTCCTTGTTGATGGCGATGATGTTCTTGGAGCCCTTCATGCCCACCATGTGTTGCGTGGCGCCGGAGATTCCTGCAGCGATGTACACGCTGGGCTTCACCACTTTGCCGGTTTGTCCCACTTGGTAGGAGTACGGCACCCAACCCGCGTCGACGATGGCGCGAGAGGCGCCGGGTGCGCCGTGTAGCAACTTCGCCAACTCCTCCACCATCGCAAAATTGGTTGATTCGCCCAGTCCTCGTCCGCCGGACACCACGATGTTGGCTTCGTCCAACTTGGGACCACTGGTCTCTTCGACGTGAACCGCGGTGACCCGTGCGGCCGCCGTTACCCCGCCATCCGGCACCGTCACGGCAACGACCTGTGCCGCACCGCCACCGCTCTCCTCGGCAGCAAAGCTCTTGGGTCGGAACGATGCCAGGTGCGGGCCGGGGCCGGAGAAGGCCGTGGCAAACAGCACGTTGCCGCCGAAGATCGGCGTGGTCGCCACGACGTCGCCGCCGTTGATTGCGATGTCGATGCTGTTGGTGAGCACGGTAACCCCGAGCTTCACCGACAACCGCGCGATGGTGTCGCGACCGTCGTAATTCTGCGGGAACAGGATGAGGTCAGGCTTGTCCCCGCCATCGATCACCGACTTCATCGCATTGGACGCCGCCACACCGACGAGTCGACCCCCAAGGTCACCCGTGGAGTACACCTTCTTTGCGCCGTACTTTCCGAGCGCATCGGCGAGTGCTGAACCGTCTCCGGGTACGAATGCCGAGACGTTGTCGGTAAGACTGCGTGCCTTGGTCAGCAATTCCGCGGTGAAGCTGGTGATGGTGCCGTTGTTGCCTTGCGCAAACACCCAAACGTTGTTCACTGCCATGTTGATCGTCCTCCTCAGATGACCTTGAGCGTTTCGAGAAACGCAACGATTTTGTTGAATGCCTCGCCGTCATCCTCGATGACCTGGCCCGCCTTGCGTGCCTCTGCTTGGGTCACCGACGACACCTTCTGACCGGCTCCCGACCAACCAACCGGTGTCACACCGAGATCGGCGGCGGTCACCGTGACGATTTCCTTCTTCTTGGCGTCCATGATTCCCTTGAAGCTCGGGTACCGAGGTTCGACCACACCTGCAGTCACGCTGACCAGCGCAGGCAGTGGACATTCCACCTCGTCGTAACCCGCCTCGGTTTGACGATCGATCTTCAACGTGCCACCCTCGACCTTCACCTTCTTGGCGAAGGTCACCGATGGAAGTCCGAGCACTTCGGCGATCTGTTCCGGCACCGTGCCCGTGTATCCGTCGGTGCTCTCCGTTGCTGCGATGACCAAGTCGGGCATGCCGACCTTGTTGATCGCCGCGGCGAGGACCTTGGCGGTGGTGAGTGCGTCGGAACCTCCAAGTGCGGGATCCGAGACGAGAACTCCACGCACGGCACCCATCGCCAACGCGGTCCGCATGCCCGAGGTTTCGTTGTTCGGCGCCATGGAAACGATGCTCACTTCGCCGCCACCGGCTGCCGTGGCGAGTTGCAAGGCCATCTCCACGCCGTAAGCGTCGGAGTCGTCGAGGATGAGTTTGCCGTCACGCTTCAGTGCATTGGTGGACGAGTCGAGTGATCCGGGCGTGGCGGGATCGGGTATTTGCTTCACACAGACGACGATTTTCATGACCTTCATTGTTACCGCTCGGTCACCTGAACGCAGAATCGGTCGCGGAAGTCGTCATGACGGGTGGTGTGACCTGCGTCCTCGTCGCACCGGCGAGTTCCCTCGTGTGTCGAGGAGCAATCCGGACCCAGATACCGTGTTTTTGCGTGCGAATCCTGCTGGTGGTGAACTCCTTTGCCACGTCGGTGACCCCACGCAACACCGTTCAGGTCCACCAGTATCTGGCCCGTCATCACGACGTGCAGGTGGTCGAAACCAGTGAGCGTGGCCATGCCACGCGCTTCGCGGCCGACGCCGTCACGCGGGGTCTCGACGCGGTGGTGGCCTTCGGGGGTGACGGCACCCTCAACGAGGTGGCCACGGGACTCTCGGGGAGTTCGACTGCGCTCGGAGTGCTACCCGGAGGATCCACCAACGTGTTCGCGCGATCCCTCGGCATGGCGAACGACCCGCTGACGGCGGTGACGCAACTTACCGCCGGACTCGATGGTGGCCTCGTTGCACCGATTGGACTGGGTGAAGCCAATGGCAGGTACTTCACCTTCCATGCCGGTGTCGGCTACGACGCCGAGGTCGTTCGACGTGTGGAACGCACATTCAGTTTCAAGCGTCTCGTTGGACAACCGTTGTTCGCCTTCGCGGCGTTGAAGACCTGGTTCGTCGACTACGACCGGAGGTTTCCGCACTTCACGGTGGAGATCGATGGCCGAAAGATTCCGAACGGCTTCTTCGCCATCGTGCTCAACACCAACCCCTACACCTACGTAGGGAAGCGTGCGATCGAACTCTCGCGCGCCGCCTCGCTCGAGAAGCGACTGGTTGCGGTCACGTTTCGGCGACTCACCACTCCGCTGATGCTGTCCACGATGTGGGGAGCCCTACGAAATGGCGGCATCGCGGCTCGCCGTGGAATCGAGGTGATCGAGGACGTGGAACGGGTGGTCTTTGATTTTCCGGCGCCGTTCGGATATCAACTCGATGGTGATTACATCGACGAAACCACCACCCTGACCGTTCGACACCATGCCGAGGCGTTACGACTCATCAAGCCGATGTTGGTGGAGTACTAGACGCGCCACCCGATGTGGTGGTCGGGTTGGCACTCGTGCGAGCGCCGGGCCGTTACCTACCGAGGAGTTCGAGCGCCACGTCCGGCAGGTTCGTGCAAATGCCGTCGATGCCCCACTCGATAAGGTTGCTCATTCGAATCGGGTCGTCGCAGGTCCAGGTGTTCACCCGTACTCCGTGGGCGTGGAAGGTCTCGATCATCTCCCGAGTAACACCCGAAACTTCGGGGTGCACCGCGGCATGTCCGAACGACGCGAGGTCGCGAGCGAGCTCCCGATGGTTGCCGATCTTCACGGTGAGCCAAGCGGTGGGAAGTTCGGGCCACACCTGGTGCACGCGGTCCACCGTCCTTCTTCGAAAACACGACACGAGATAGCGCTGTGTGTCACCGTGTCGTCCCACCCGTCGGCGTAGTACGTCCAAGACGGCCATGGTTCGTTCGTCGCGGCCATCGAAGTCGGGTTCGATGCGATGATTCTTGATCTCCACGTTCACCCACATCTCGCCACACGCATCGAGCGCCTCGTCGAGGGTGGGGATGGCGTCGGGCAACTGATGTTTGCCCAAGTGCGCGATGATGCGACCGTCGGTGAGGACGGGGTCGTGATGGACCACCAACTCGCCCGAGGCACACTGGCGGACGTCGAGTTCCACCGCATGGGCCCCTATTCGTCTGGCGAGAGCGAAGGCTTCAATGGTGTTGGCTGGAGCGGCCTTGGATGCACCTCGATGGGCCATTACCTGGGTGGTTGTGCGCATGTTCGTGGCGTCAGGGTAGCGAAGTCACCCCTTGCGTTCCGCCGTTCGGGCACTTAGCCTGACGCTCGCATGTCCATCCTCGCTCAAAGCCTCGCCCTTGGTTCCGCCGACTACTCCTGGCGAGTGAACGCCAATTGTCGAGAAATCGATCCAGACATGTTCTTCCCCATCGGCAACACCGGCGAAGCGATGCGCATGCTCGTGCGCGCTCGCGCGGTGTGCGCGGACTGCGGGGTACGCAAAGAGTGTCTCGATTTCGCGCTCGCCACGAACCAGGACTGTGGCGTGTGGGGTGGCACCAGCGAGGAAGAGCGTCGCGACATGCGACGTCGTGCAGCGGCGGCACGCCGCGCCAGCATCGCCTAGTCGGTCGGAATTCGCAAGTCCACCACGGTTCCCGCCTGACCGCTGCCGTCGTCGAGCGCAGCGTCCACGAGATCCGTCGTACTTGCGGGACGCATCGAGATGGTTCCGCCCAGTTCGGTGGTGACGAGCGTTCGCACGATCGACAATCCGAGTCCGGTTGCTTGCGAGATGTCGAATCGTTCGTCGACACCGACACCGTTGTCGATGACACGCAGGTGCAGTGCGTCATCATCGGGATCGCGCGCCAGAAACACGCGCACCACACCATCACGGCGCTTGTCGCCGAACGCGTGGTCGACGACGTTCTGCAGAAGTTCCAGAATCACCACCGACAGCGGTGTGGCAATCGTGGCGGGGAGCCGACCAGCGTCACCGCGAACCTCGAACCGAACGGGTCGGTCGCTGGACTGCAGGCTCTCCTGTGACAGTTGGATGAGCGGTCGGAGGATCTCCACGAAGGCAACGTCCTCGCCCGGCTCTCGCGACAACGTTTCATGCACCAGTGCGATGGTTCGAATCCGACGCACCGAATCGGCGATGGCAGCCTTTGCCTCGTCGGAGGACAAACGCCGACCCTGCAGCCGCAGCAGCGAGGAGATGGTTTGAAGATTGTTCTTCACCCGATGGTGGATTTCCTTGATGGTGGCGTCCTTGGTGAGGATCAACCGGTCGCGACGACGTAGTTCGGAGACGTCTCGCATCAGCACCACGCCACCGACGACGTTGGTCGCGCGCACACCCCGCTTGAGGATCGGGATCGACCGCACCAACAACGTGACGTCGTGTTCCTGGTCGAGTTCCTCGACCACGGGTTCGCGTCTCTCGAACGACGCGCGGGCCGCATCGTGCGCAAAACCCAGTTCGGCCAAACTCTGGCCCACGGCATTGGCTCGAATACCGATGCGGTGGAGGGCCGATACGGCGTTGGGGGATGCGTAACGCACCCGCGCACTGCCGTCCAGCACCACCACTCCGTCGCCGACGCGCGGGGCCACGCTCGAGTCGGCAACCCGTCCCTCGAACGGGAACAATCCGGTGGCGATCATGTTGGCGAAGTCATCGAAGATCGAAAGATACGTGCGCTCCAGTTGTCCGGGGCGACGACCGGACACCGACGACACTTCGCGCGTCAATACGGCTATTGCTCGACCCTCGCGCATGACGGGAATTGCGGTCATATTCACCGGATCGTTCAAGTACGACAGGGTGATCTCACCCTGTTGAATCTGCCCGCTTTGGGCTGCCGCGGCGATGAACGGGCGATCGGTGTCGTCGGCGAACTCGCCGACGAGATCCGACTCGTACAAGGTCTGGCCGGTGGCTGCACGCACCTGCGACGCGGTGAGCCAGTTGACTCCACCAGTGGACGTAACCGGCACGTACAACAACAGGTCGGCGAAGGAAAAGTCGGCCAGCATTCCCCACTCGGAAATCAGGGCGGCGAGATGCGAGACATCGTCCTCCGACAACTCGGTGTGTTCGCTTGCTAGCTCGAGGAGCGTCGGCATGGTCGACCTCCATTCTTGCTGCTCGCGGTTAGGTGCGCAGCGCCTCGCCGAGGGCGAGCAACGACGTCACGTCAGTGATGTCACCCCCGCGCGACTCACTCATGAACACCCGGGCACCCCACCGCCGAATCTCCGCCAGGGCGGCCGCGTGCTGGTTGGCGATGTTTGCGATCTCGCGTTCGGCGGCTGCCAACGCTCGACGCGTGGCGGTCGTGAGCGGCGTATCGCTGGCATCGCGCGACGGGTTGCCCTCCATGAGCGCTTCGGCGCGTTCGGCCGCCCCGGTGGCGAGGTGGCTCGGCACGAGTCGGTTGGTGACCACCGCGTCGAGACGATGACCCCTTTGACGCAACTCCTCCACGAGATAGCCGGCTTCCTGCATGGCCACCGGCTCGGGGCTGGTGACGACGACGTACGACGTGGCAGGGTCCGACAACAGTGCCCCGACCCGGCGTGCCCGCGACACGAATGGTCCCTCCATCGTGCGAAACAACGTGAAGAACTCTGCGATGTCCGACAGGAATGCCGCGCCGAGGATTCGGTCGGCAACGATGAAGAATGGTCGCGACGCCAGCGACAACAGTCGCGACTGGGTGGGTGCGGTCAACAATTTGAGAAGTCGGCTGGAGAAGAATTGTTCCATGCGTCGCGGTGCATCCAGCACCGAGAGCGCACTTCGCGACGGCGGCGTGTCCACCACGACGAGGTCGTAGACGCCGCTTTCGCGCGCGTCGTACAGGCGCTCGGTAACCACGTAGTCGTGACTGTGCACGAACCGCGACGTCAACGTCTTGTACAGATCGTTGCTCAACACTCGATCACGGGTCACACCGTCCGGCGCGTGTCGACGCACCATGTCGTCCCAACTGGCTTTGGTGTCGATCATCGCGATGTCGAGACTTCCCTTGGCGCCCGCGAGTTCCACCGGCACTTCGGCGTTACCGATGGTCCCGAGACCGAGGGCAGTCGCCAGCCGACGCGCCGGATCCACCGTCAGCACCAACACCCGCTTGGAAAAATGGCGGGCGGCCACCACCCCCAACGCGGCGGCAGACGTGGTCTTCCCGACACCACCCGGCCCGCAGATGATGATCATTCTCGATTTCGCAAGCATGTCGAAGAGTTCCGGATCGAGTGGAGCGAACTGCTCGATGGTTTCGTTCGTACCGCCGGGTGCGACGATCATGCGTGCTCGTCCAGGATTCGGCGCATCTCACCCACCAAATGGTCGGTGATCCGTTCCGGCGAGGGTGTCCCGGCCGGGGCTTCGGCGATGGTCTCCACGTTGCCCAGTTCGAGGGCATCGGCGAGTCGCCGCGCGTGGAGTTCGGCATTCGACCGACGTTCGGTCAGCCACTCACCGACCTGCACGGAGGTGGCCAGATGTCCGCTCGTCGGTGCCACGGTCGCCAGAAGTTCGGCATCGACGAGTGCCGCGGGCATGCGATTCACCAGCACACCGGCGAAATCGATTGGCGTTGCCGTCGCCAATCGATCCCGTAATTCGATCGTCTCGACGACGGGCATTTCCTCCGGTGTCACCACCGCGAGCACCGTGGAAACCTCTGGGTCGTGCAGCAAGTTGCTCATCCATTTGGTCTGGTCGGCGACGATGCCGATTCGAACCAAGGTGGCGAGTGCATCCGGTGCCGACACCTGGGCGACGAAGTGACCGCTCGCTTCGGAGTCCACGATGACGATGTCGTAGTGCCGTTCACGAACCTCGTAGCACAGCTTGCCAACCGTCAGGATTTCCTTCACGGCCGGTGCCGCGTTCGCCACGAAATCGAAGATGCGGGCGAGTGGTGTGAGGCTGCCGATCACGGGAACCCGCAAGAACAGTCGGATGTACTCGCGCAGAGAATCCTCCGTGTTCATTGCCATCGCATACAGGTTCGGTGACACTTCCACGGGTGAGAACGTCAGGTCGTTGCGCCCGAGGTACGCAGCGAGCGAGCCCTTGTCGTCCATTTCGCAAGCCAGCACCCGCTTGCCTTCGCCGGCCGCAAGCCTCGCCAATGCCGCGGCCACGGCGGATTTGCCGACGCCACCCTTTCCCGTTACGAAGACGAGTCGTCGAGTAAGTAACGCTCGAAGCGTCAGGCTCCGAACCCCAGTCGACGCTCCCCGTCTGGGGCACCGAACTCGACGAAGGCAATCTTCTCCGACGGCACGGCGACCTCCCGTCCGCGCTTGTCCTTCAGCCAGAGCACCTCCACCTTCCCGGCGAGTGCCTCCTCCACGCTCTTTCGTGCGGCGACCCGCGACGGTTCGTCGTTCTCGATCTCCAAACTGATGTCTCGTGACGAGTGGGTGACTCCGATGCGCAGGTCCATGGTCACCAGTGTGTCAGGTCAGTTGACCTTCAGGGCCTGACTGAAGACCTTTTTCGGTCGCATCTCGACGATTTTCTTGGCCAGATCCGCGAATATCGAGCCCACTTCACTTCCTGGTGCGATGGCTGCAATCGGCTTGCCGTCGTCGCCGCCCTCGCGGAGCTGGTTCACCAACGGAATCTGTGCCAGCAGCGGCACGCCGAGTTCGTCGGCCAACATCTTTCCGCCTCCCTGACCGAAGAGTTCGTACCGCTTGCCGTCGTCGCCGGTGAACCACGACATGTTCTCGATGACGCCGCGTACCGACATGTTGACCTTCTTGGCCATCGCCGCGGATAGTCGCGCGACCTTCTGCGCCGCCTCCTGTGGAGTGGTCACCACGTACACCTCCGCACGTGGCAGGTACTGACTCAGGCTCAACGCGATGTCGCCGGTACCCGGGGGCATGTCGATGAGCAGGAACTCCGGCTCGTCCCAGTACACGTCGGTGAGGAACTGCTCCAGTGCCTTGTGCAACATCGGACCACGCCACACCACCGCTTGACCCTCGGGAACGAAGTAGCCGATCGAGATGCAGCGAACGCCGTAACTCTCCGGCGGCAACAGCATCTCGTCGATGACCACCGGGTCGCGATCGGCACCGAGCATGCGCGGAATGGAATAGCCGTAGATGTCCGCGTCGACGACTCCCACCGTGTGACCCGCCGCGGCGAGTGCCACGGCCAGGTTGGTGGTGACGCTGCTCTTACCCACACCTCCCTTGCCGGAAGAGATGAGCAACGGTCGCGTCTTGGAACCGGGTTGCGCGAACGAGATGGTGCGACCCTGCGCGTGACCCTGTGCGGGAGCACTACCCGCGGTGGCACCGGGCGAGCCGTGCAACTTTTCCCGCAGTGCGGCGCGTTCCTCGTCGGTCATCACCCCAAAGTTCAACTGCACGTCACGTACGCCCGACATCGGTCGAATGGCACCGTTGACGCGGCTTTGTATCTCGTTGCGTAACGGACAACCCGCGATGGTCAACGTGACGGTGAGCGACACCACGCCGTCGTTGATGACCACGTCACGAACCATGTTGAGATCCACGATCGAGCGGTGCAACTCCGGATCTTCGACCGGACGCAGTGCGTCGATGACGGATTCAGGAGTGAGGGTGCTCATGCGCGCTCGTTAGGCTAATCGCGTGACGCGCATCAAGTCCGCGGCGAGTAGCGTGACCGGTGGCGCATTCGCCTCGCAGGTATCCGCCATTACCTCCGCATTTGGTGATCCCACGCGTCGTGCGGTGTACTTGTTCGTTCGCGATGCCGCCCAGGGTGTCACCGCCAGTCAGGTTGCCGAACGGTTCGATGTTCACCCCAACGTGGCACGACATCATCTCGACAAGCTCGCAGCGGGGGGTTACCTCGAGGTGGAAGTTGTGCGCGCGGAGCACGCCGGAGCCGGACGCCCATCCAAGCGGTATAGCCCGGTGACGACCACCGAACCGATGCAGTTTCCCGTTCGCAGCGACGACTTGGTGTTGTCGCTCCTTGGTGAGGCTCTCGAGCGACTACCTCGCGACGCCGCCGAGGCCATGGCCGAGGAGGTAGGTCGCAAGTACGGGCACGCGATGGCCGCCGGCTTGACGGGGGACGATGTCGCTGCCGGTCAACGCTCGTTGCGCTCGGCACTCCAGCGTGTTGCCGACGCACTGACTGCGCACGGATTTGCTGCGCACGCGGAGAAGCGACAGAACAAATTGCGAATCATCAACAACCACTGTCCGTTCGGAGACGTCGCCATCGAGCACCCGGTGATTTGCGCCGTCGACCGAGGCATGGTGAAGGGAATGCTCGACACGTTGTACGGCGAAACGTCGCCCGAGACGTCCGCTTCGTTGCCTCAGGGTGATCGCTTCTGTGAAACGACCCTGCACGACCGCATTGGGTAGCGCTCAGTCACCCCAGAATCGTTGTTCGAGGAACGGGTCTCCGTACATGTGGTAGCCGTTCTGCTCCCAGAAGCCGGGGGCGTCCTGCGTGGTGGCCTCGAGCCCGCGTAGCCACTTCGCTGATTTCCAAAAATACAGATGCGGGATGAACAAGCGCACCGGCCCGCCGTGAATCGGCTCGATGTCGGCTCCGTCGTACCGGTACGCCACGAGTGAGTCGTCGCGAGTTGCATCGGCGAGCGGCAAGTTGGCCGTGTAGCCGTACTCGGCGTGAGCCATCACGTGCGACGCCTCGAAACTGATGCCGGCGCGCTCGAACAGGTCGCGCACGCGCACACCCCTCCACACGGTGTCGAATTTCGACCACTTGGTTACGCAGTGGATGTCGACGGTGAGCGTCGTCGACGGCAAGTCCAGCAACTGTTCGTAGGTCAATGTGTAGGGCGACGCAACGGCACCACCGATGTGCAGCGACCACTCGCCCGGCGCGTAGGTCGGTACGTCCCCCACGTGCAGCACCGGAAAACGCTCGGTGAGGTACTGCCCCGGTGGCAAACGCTTGGGGTCGAACCCCTTCGCTTCGACTTCCGCGCGATTACGGTCGAAAAATCCCACGTCTCAGTGTGCCACGAGGACGACGGAAGTCGTTCATCTTCACCCACTAGGTTGCCGCGGTGCCCTTGTACCTCGTACGACACGCCAAGGCGGGCTCACGATCCGACTTCGATGGCAACGACATCGATCGTCCGCTCACGGTTGCGGGCCACGTACAGGCGCTCGATCTCTGCCAGCGACTCGCTGCGGTGTCGCCGAGCGTGGTGGTATCGAGCCCATATCTGCGGTGCGTGCAAACCATCGAACCACTTGCACTCTCGCTCGATGTTCATGTAACGATCGATGATCGACTCGCGGAGTTCGCCGGCGACGCCAGCCGAGCCGACACCACACTCTTCGATCTGCTGTACGACCTGCCCGATCGCGCGGTGATATGCAGCCATGGAGACGTGATTCCGGCCATCATCGAGAACTTCGTTGCCGCCGGCATGCGGGTTGACGATGCGCCGCAGTGGGGCAAGGGCAGCGTGTGGGTGCTGGAACGCATGGACGGTCGTTTCGTCGAAGCACACGCTTGGCCGCCACCCCACGACGACTGACACACTGGTGGCACGCAGCGGCGTTACTCGCCGAGTACGTCGTCTACTTCCTTCTTCAATGCCTCCACCAGACCACGAACCTCGGCTGGTGGCTCGCGATCAAGACATCGATCGATGAACTCCTTGGCCGATGCGGCATCCCCACCATCCCGGAACACCACGATGCCCAAAAAACACATGGCGTCGGGGTATCCGGGGTCGAGCTCGATTGCGCGCCCGAGCGCGGTGATGGTGGATGCATACGCCTGGTTGCGCAATGATTCGTCGAATTGTCGGGCCGACAACATGATCAGCCATGCCCGGTACGTGAGCGCTTCCACGTTGTCGGGGTCGGTCTCGAGCACACGACCGTAAAGCTCGATCGCCGACGTGACGTCGGCACCACCTGCGAGTCGTGCCTGGGCCAACAACGATGCCGTGCTGTCTTCTATTCCACCGGTGGCCGTTTGTAGCGGTAGGCGTTGACCCGCTTGGCGCGCCACCAGCACGCCGCCTCCGACACCAACCACGACAGCGACGCCGACGCCAACCATCCACGAGCGACGACGTGATGGTGCCACAGGTTCGACACGGCGCCAACGGCGAAACGCGGCAACGAGACCGATGACGAGCACTACCGAGACGAGCACCGGCAAAACCCAGATGAGTGCATCCAGACCTTCTCCGCGCGGCACCAACAACACTTCTCCCCCGAATCGGTCGGCGATGTAGGCGACGATTTCATCGTCCGAACGAACTCCGTCACCCACTTGTCGAGCCACCTCCGCGCGAATGGCCTGTGCCGCCGATGCACGCGACACGAACACGCTCTCTCCGTCGCAGGTCGGGCATGCGATCCGCTTGGTTACCGAATCGATTCGGTCTTGCTGGGTGAGGGGGCCGACGTCTCGAAGCGAGCCGAACGACAACGCTGCGACGGTGACGAGTGCAATGCCGCCCCAGACCACGCGACGAACCGAACGTGTACGCCCCGTCTCCACCTGCGTTACTCGCTCGCCCGCAAGGAGGCCATCTGTTCTTCCAACACGCCCTCGACCACCGAACCCATGATGCGTAGTCGCACGAACCCGTTCGGATCGATGATCCACGTTTCAGGAACCTTGGCGACACCGAACGCCACCGCGATCGCGCCATCGCTGTCGCGAAGTTTCGGCCAGTCACCTTCGTTTGCGGCGAAGAACGCCCGTACAGCGTCGTCGGCATCGTCGTTCACTACGGTGTACATCTCCACACCGTCGCTGCGGGCCGCCTCCTTCTCGACGAAGGAGAGCAGTGCCGGGTGCTCGGCGATGCAGGGCACGCAGGTGGAATTGAAGAAGTTGAAGACCACCCAGGAACCCTTTCGGCGGGTCAAATCGAAGGAGCGATCGTCGATGGTGGTGGTGATTACGGCGGGTGCGGGCTGACCCAGCAACGGCGACCGTGCGCCGACTCCGGCATCACCGTCGGTTCGTAGCAACAATACGACGAACATCGCCATCGCCACGGCGACACCGATGGCTCCGACTCGTGCCGTCTTCATCGATCGATCACCTCGTCGCGAATGTCGTGAATCGATCGTCGTCGACCGGGAAGTACGGCGAGCACCGTGCCCAACGCCATCACGAAGGTTCCGATCCATAGCCACAGGATCATCGGTTTGACGAACACCTTGATGCGCGCTTGGCCCGAATCCTGTCGTACCGGTGGCTCCAGCGTGAGATACACGTCGTGACTGAAGCTGGTGCGAACGGATGGAGTACCCACGTTCATGCCGATGCGCGTGTACTTGGTGATCGACGGCGCATAGGCCTTTCCTCCGTCCACGCTCACCAACGCACGCACCGACGTACTGCGCTGGTCTCGCACCTCCACCACGTCCATCAATTCGAACGTATGCCCCGCAAAGCGCGCCACCTTTCCGGCAACGAGATCGATTTCCTGGCTTCTGGTGAATGAGTTCGACGCGGCAAGCGCCACGCAGATGAGGATCACCCCGAGGTGTACCACCATTCCTCCGTTGGCCCTGCCGACGAATCCGCGAAGTCGTTGCACCCGAACCGCACGTACCAGATGGCGAAGTGCGCTGCCCCCCGCAAAACCACCGAGCCCGAAGGCCAAAAGTGGGGCGAGACCGGTCGCCCCGACTGCAACGGAGAAGGTCAACGAGGCAACACCGACGAGTGCCGGACCGAGCAATCGTTGCGAGAGCAGGTCGCTCCCGTCACGACGCCACGGCAGCACCGGAGCCACGGCCATGATGAACAACATCGTCAGCCCGATCGGAATCGTGAGCCGGTCGAAGAACGGCTCACCAACCACGATCTGGCGTTGCTGAATCGCCTCCACCACGAGGGGGAACACGGTTCCGAGCAGCACCACGAAGGCAAAGACCGCAAAGAGCACGTTGTTCACCAGGAACGCACCTTCTCGCGAGAACACCGAGTCCACCGCTCCGCTTGCTCGTAGTTGATCGCCGCGCAAGAACACGAGCACGAGGGAAACCGCCACCACCACGGCAAACATCGCGAGCAGCCACGGACCGATGTCACTTTCAGAGAATGCATGAACGCTGTTCAACACACCCGAACGTGTGAGGAAGGTTCCGAGGATCGTCAGACTGAACGTTGCGATCAGCAGCGACACGTTCCAGACGCGCAGGAGTCCACGACGCTCCTGCACCATCACCGAGTGGATGTAGGCGGTTCCGGTGATCCACGGCAGCAACGATGCATTCTCCACCGGGTCCCAGGCCCACACACCGCTCCAACCGAGGACTTCGTAACTCCACCAGCCACCGAGGGCAATCCCGAAGGTCAGGAATCCCCATGCGGCCACCGTCCAACGACGGGTGAGGTGCAACCATCCATCCTCGACTTTTCCGGCGATCAGTGCAGCCAACGCGAACGCGAACGGCACCGTCATGCCCACGTAGCCGAGGTACAAGATCGGAGGGTGGAACATGACGAGGACGTGATTTTGCAGCAAGGGGTTGGGGCCCGGTCCATCGAGGACACCGGGCGGTCCGACCACGAACGGATTCGCCGGACCGAACGACAACAAGAAGAAGTACGCCAGCACGGCCAGCATCACTGCCAGCGCCCAACCCACGAGCGGTTCGGAGAATCGACGACGCATCCACCACGCAACCGCGGCGACGTAGCCCGCGAGCACCAGCACCCACATGAGGATGGATCCTTCGAGTGCACTCCATACTGCAGCAAAGTTGTACAAGGCAGGCGTCGAATTCGAGCCAACCTTCTGCACGTACAGCAACGAAAAATCGCGTGTGATCATCGCCCACTCCATCACCGCGAAGGCAGCGACCGCCATCGCCACCGACAGAATCACGAAACGCGGCACCAGCCGCAACGTCTTGGAATCGCCTCGTCGTGCCCCCACCGCGGCGGCGAATGCACCGAAGAACGCGGCGAGAAAACCGACGAGCAGGAATGCCCGACCCAACTGCGCCGAAACGCTGGCTATGAGCATGCCGACTTCTCGGCCTCTTCGAGACGATCGGCATTCTCCGCCTCGTACTCGTTGGAGTGCTTCACCTCGATCCGAGTCGCCATGAGTACGCCGTCGACGATCCTCCCGTGTGCCACCACCGGAATGCACTCCTGGAATACGCCGCCGGGCTCCCCTTCGTAGTCGACCGGTAGCGACACACCGTTGAACGACATGACGAACGACGTGTTGCCCGCCCTCATTTGCAGACTTCCTTCGTCGACGGAACCCTGTACGCGCACTCGGCGAGTGTCGTCGCAACCGTCGCGAACGCCGACCTCGTCGACGTTGCAGTAGTAGTCGATCGACGACGTGAGGAACATCACCACGATGACGAGTCCTGCCACCGTTGCCAGCACCGCCACCAAGATCGGCAGTAGTCGCCGCGACGTCGATCGGGGCTCGGGAGCGCTTCGGGGTGTGAGGTCCACGGCTATCTCACACCCATGGCTTGTGCTCGTCGGGGATTCGAGACGACAACTCGCGAGCGCGACGCAGGGTCATGATCGCGAGCACGCCGATGGAACCGAGGGTGATGATCCAGCTGGCGAGAATGAATCCGAGGTCCTTCAAATTCCACCCCCACCAACCGTGCTCTCTGCCCGGCGCGCGGTGATTGCGACGTCCAAACCCACCAAACGTTCAACGTCGCTCATCGCGGCGAGGCGCTGGCGATGCACCACCAGCCACACGAAGATCAGGGTGAATGCCACCACCCCCGAGAACAACGTAAACAACATGAGGTCGTCCAATCGAACATCCCCGTCGGTGTTGAGCACGCTGGCCTCCTGGTGCAGCGAGCGCCACAGCACCACGGAAAAATGCACGAGCGGAATCTCCAACACCGCCAGCAGGGCGATCACCGAGCTGCGGCGCGCACGACGTACGGGATCGACATCGACTCGGCGAATGGCGAGGTAGCCGACGTAGGTGACGAAGAGAAACAGCGTCGTCGTCAGTCGTGGATCCCACTGCCAAAACGTCCCCCACGTCAGACGGCCCCACAAACTTCCGGTGATGAGCGTCATCGCCATGAACAGAACGCCGACCTCCGCCGATGCTCCGGCCACACGATCGAATCCGAGCGTTCGGTGTTTGCGGACAAGCGACAACCCCGATGCCACGGCGGTGGTAACGAACGCGAGGTAGGCGATCCACGCGGTTGGTACGTGTGCATACATGATGCGAACCGAATCCCCTTGCACCACGTCGGCGGGTGTGAGGAAGAACGCGCTCACCACCACCCACGTGGTAATCAGCAGCGCGAAGATGCCAAGTACCCGAGTGGTCGTCGTGCCCGTCTTCATGTCATGAATCACTTTGCGCCAACGGTGCGAACGCCACGGCCCCGGCCGAACCGAACACCACGGCATATGACACCAACAGGGCCACCCACGCCCAGCCGTTGGCCAGGTCGATGGTGTCGCTGCCCAAGGCAGCCTCGGTGGCACGAGCCGCACCGATCAGCAGCGGGGCCAGCACCGGAAGCGCCAGCAACGGCAACAGCGAATCGCGCCCGCTCATGTTGGCAACCACAACGCCATAGAGAGTACCGACGACGGAGAGACCGATCGTCGCCGTGATCAGCACCGTGACCAACAGCACCACGCTGTCACCGTCGACGCGAGCCCCGTACAGCACCACCGCGGCACCGAGCAGCACCACGGCTAGTGCGAACAGTTGCACAAACATCGACAGGGCCTTCCCGAAGAACACTTTCGACGGCGACGATACGAAACTCATCAACGAATCCAGGGCGTGATCCGCGGTCTCCACGTCGAACGAACGTTGCACCAGCAACATGGCGGCGAACAACATCGCCAACCACACCAAACCGGCGGCGGCCCGAAGGAGCAGCGGCTCGCTATCCAGTGCAACTGCGAACAACACCAATACCAGCAATGCAAACGGGATCACGCGCGCCAGCAACGTTCGAGTTCGCCACTCGATGCGCAGGTCCTTTCGGGCAATCGCGAGGATGGCGTTCACGATGGATCCGCCGACTCGACGTCGCGCGCCACGATTCCACCCGAGAGCGTGATGGTTCGCGGGATACGCGCACCGGGCACCTCCAATTCGTGCGTGGTGTACACCACGGTGGCGCCACTGCGAGTGGCGTCGCGAAGGATTCCGTCCAACTCCGCACGTGCTTGGCCATCGAGCCCGGCATGCGGCTCGTCGAGGAGCCACAGTCGGGCTCGTCGCACGACGAGTGCGGCCAGCGCCGTTCGGCGTCGCTGGCCGGCGGACAATGCACCGGCGCGCGCCGCAGCGACGCGCGAATCGATTCCCAGACGGTCGAGGGCGGACTCGACATCGTTCGTGCCGGCCCCCACGAGTTGCGCGACGAATTCCACGTTCTCCCTCGCGGTGAGGTCGGCGTACAGGCCATTGTCGTGCCCGAGCAATCCCACCATCGTTCGCACGACGTCGCGCTGACGTGCCACGTCAAACCCGAGAACGTGCGCGCTTCCGCGCGTCAACGGTGCAAGTCCCGCACACAGACGAAGAAGTGTCGACTTCCCGGTGCCGTTGGCACCACGGAGCGCAACCAATTCACCGCAACGAACGACGAGATCGACACCGGCAAGCGCCGGAAATCCACCGAGCGCCACGACGACACCAGCGAGATGAATGGCTGGTTCGGCGGGAAGTGACGTCGTTTCACCCGTCGCCAAAGACGTTGTCAATTCGCCGTTAATAGCACCTCAGCCTAGATTGACTCTCACCCGATGAACTCCGACCAACTCCCCGCCGAAAACGACGACGACCCCGTCGTCGCACGACGAAACCGCATCGACCGCTGGAACAAGATCGCGTCGCGCACCGGATACGGGCTCTACGCAGTGTCGGTCGTTACGTTTTTCGCAGGACTTTGGACCTCGCTCACCACCGCATTGCATTTCGTGAGTGGAGCGGCGCTCGTAGTTGGCTCGGTCATCTTGGCACCGAGCATCGTGATTACGTATGGCATCCGCGCAGCACGGCGAGAAGACCAGCAAGCCTCCGCGAGCACGGCGTCTGCCACCCAATCAGGCGACCGCACGGCGACATCATGAGTTCCCGCCTCCCCGCAGCCGAGCGACGGTCGCTCATTCTCACAGTTGCACGCCGACAGTTTGCCGAGAAGGGATACCACACCACCTCCATGGACGACATCGCAGAGGCGGGGGGTGTAACCAAACCGGTGCTGTACCAGCACTTCGACTCCAAGCGTGCGCTGTACCTCGCGCTGATCGAGGATTTGGCGTCGAGGATGTTGCAGGTCATCGGCGCCGCAACCGCCCATGCACCAGATGGTCGTGCGCAAACCGAACGGGGTATCGTCGCCTATTTCGAGTGGATGTCGGAAAATCGCGAGGCGTTCGTCGTGTTGTTCGGCAGCGGATCACGCAACGATGAGGAGTTCGCGCTCGAGGTGCGGAAGGTCGAGCGGCTGGTTGCCGATGCCATCGCCCCGCTCATCGACGCGGGACTCGATCGCGAGCATCAGCGACGCTTGGCCTACGCCTTGGTGGGCATGTCGGAAGGAGTGAGTCGATACCTCATCGCCAGCGGCGATTCGTTCGATCCGAGGCTCGTGGGATCCCAATTGGCGAACTTCGCCTGGGCCGGTTTACGTGGCGTCGAACCCCAGACCCAAGGTGGGTCGGCGCGCGTGCACGACGCACGACATCAGTCGCGCAACACCATTCCGCGATAGCCGCGAACGAACCCGTGTTGCTCGAGTAAGGCCACCACTGCGGTGGTGGCGGGTGTGGAGTCGTCACTCGCATCACCGTTGACCTTTCGAACTTGGATGCTCTTCGTGCGTCCATCCTTCACCAAACTGCCGAGGGCCTCGATCAGTACCGCCCAGTTGGACGCCTCGAGCGTTCTTTCGAAGGTGACCAGGTGGTGGCTACGCACGTCGTACCAGCCGAGCACATCCCCGTGTTGCAGCAGTACCAGGGCTCCCGCACTGCGAGTGGGGCGCCCCAACGACGTCGGCCACTCGAGGCTCGCACCGTACGGCTGTGCCGGATCGGTTGCCGCGAGAACCACCGCACCTTCCACGTGCTCCGACGCCAGGACATCGGGATCCTTGCAGGCCCGCAAGCGATCGACGGCACCCGGAACGGCGAACTGCGCTGCACCAAGGCCATCGACGAAGTAGCCCCGCCGAACCGTCCCGCGTTCTTCCAGTGCCTTCAATACTCCGTACACGCCCGCAAATCCCCCGCGCACGTGCTCGGCCAGTACGGCTTCGCGAGTGACGACACCGTGTCGCTCCAACAGTTGCATGGCAAGGGCGTGCAACGCCTGCGTCGGCGACGACTGCTGTTCCACCAGTTGCGATACCAGGCTCCAGCGCCCCTGCGCCGATGGTGGTCCCACGCGACTCACGTTGCCGCTTCGCACATGGCGGGGGCGAACCAATCGTGCCGCTGCGCGTCGAGTGGAGCCCGTGGCCGGAAGTGCACGAGCACTCTTACCGCTTTGTGCCCCGAGCAACACGGCGCGCAGCGGAGTGAGTGAATCGTTGGTGACTTCTCCCGACCACACCAGGTCCCACAGGGCAGTCAACAACTCCGGGTCGGTCGCACCGCGAACCGCGGCGCGTAGCTGTCCCCAAAAACTCGCACCGCGCTGCGCCAACGCCGAGCGAATCTGATCGTGCACGTCACCCTGTGGCACGTCGAGTGGTTCCAGAGCCGGCAAGAGCGACCCGAGTTGATCGGCAAAGAACAGCCTGATCCGGCCATCGTTTCCACCGAGTGATCCGGCCCCCACCCACACCACTTCGCCACTGGTGCACAGGTCGTCCAACATCGCGGCTCGATACCCGCGCACACGCAACGGCAGAACATCGGTCTCCAACGTGGATGCCACCAAGGCGGAACCTGACAGCGCCGTGAGCGCCTCGGTGAGCGCCTCGGTGCCGTGCATCGGAGCGGTTACTCCATGCCATTCGGCGAGAAACCTGGTGAACGTGCGTTGATCGACGGGTTCGACCTCCTTGCGCAACTTGGCGAGCGATCGTCGTCGCACCAACCGCAGCACCTCGGTGTCGCACCACTCTCGTTCGGTGCCGAACGGACGGAATTCGCCACGAACCACTCGGTGTGCGGCTTCGAGCTGGGCGAGAACCACCGCGATGCGATCGACGCCAACTCCGAAACGCACGGCGACATCGCGTGTGACGAACGGTGCGTGTGTTCGCGCAAAGCGAACGACGAGTTCCTGGAGTGGCGCGTCGCTCGGCGTGGTGAATGCCTGAGGCAGCCCGAGCGGCAAAGCGCAGCCAAGTGCGTCACGGAAACGTCCGGCATCCTCGGCGGCAACGTATCGTCGTTCGCCCGCCACCACCAGCTCGATGGCACGTCGCTGTTCCACCAACTGGGCAATCCACACGGCGGCGTTGCCCTCGCAGCGCAGCGACAATTCGTCCATGGTGAGGTCGCCAACCCGACGCAGGACGTCGTGCACCTCGTCGAGGCTCCTCGCACGCCGCGATTCGGCAACTTGTTGCAGTTCGAGTTCGATGTCGGCCAGGACCTCCCCGTCGAGGAGTTCACGAAGCTCCTCCGACCCGAGCAGGTCGTTGAGCAGATCACGGTCGAGTGCGAGCGCAGCGGCACGCCGTTCGGCCAGCGGCGCATCACCCTCGTACATGTAGGCGGCAATCCAGTTGAAGAGCAGGCTCTGGGCAAACGGTGACGCCTTCTGCGTATCGACACTCACCAACCGAATGGCTCGTGAACGCAACTGGGAGAGCACGTCTCGTAGTGCCGGCACGTCGAACACGTCCTGCAGACACTCTCGGCTGGTTTCCAACAGGATCGGAAACGTCGGATACTTGGCGGCGACCGCCAACAAGTCGGCGGCTCGTTGGCGTTGCTGCCACAACGGAGTTCGCTGGTCGGGTCGTCGCCGTGGCAACAGCAAGGCGCGTGCGGCACACTCGCGGAATCGTGCGGCAAAGAGCGCCGTCTGTGGCACCGCAGCAACCAGCGCATCGGTGATGTCGTCGGGATCGATCAGCAGTTCCTCGACAGGTATGCGGTCCACCGCCTCGGGGAGACGCAGCACTATGCCGTCGTCGCCCCACATCGTTTCGATGGGAATGCCGAGTCGCTCCAGCAGTCGGCGTTCGATGGCAATTGCCCACGGTGCATGCACCGGAGTGCCGAAGGGTGAGTGGATGCAGATTCGCCAGTCTCCGATCTCGTCACGGAACCGCTCGATGACGATGGTTCGATCGTCGGGGAGCGTGCCGGTTGCCTCGACTTGTTCGTCGAGATATTGCAGCAAGTTCCTTGCCGCCAACGGATCCAAGCGATGCCGGGTGGTCAGCGTGTGCTCCGGTGCGGCATCACCCGTTTGTGCGTCACGAATGGTGCGCAAGAACTCACCGACTGCGCGGCCCAACTCCAGTGGCCGGCCAAGTCGGTCCCCGTGCCAGAAGGGCATCTTGCCGGGCTCGCCGGGTGCCGGGTTCACCACCACCCGATCGAACGACACATCCTCGATGCGCCAGGTGGATGCGCCGAGTACGAACGTTTCACCCGGTCGGGTTTCGTACACCATTTCTTCGTCAAGTTCGCCAACCCGGGTGCCGTCGGGCAGGAAGACCCCGAACATTCCACGATCGGGGATGGTTCCACCGTTGGTCACCGCGAGCCGCTGGGCGCCATCGCGTGCCCGCAGCGTGTTGGCGATCCGGTCCCAGACGATGCGCGGCTTGAGGTCGCGGAATTCCTCGCTCGGATAACGACCCGCCAACAGATCGAGCACGTTGTTGCGCACCTCATCCGACAACTCGGCGAAGTTGGCGCATCGACGAATCATCGCGGTGAGGGAGTCCACGCTGCAGTCCGGATGCATCGCTACGTGTGCCACGATGTGTTGCGCCAGCACGTCCAACGGATTGCGCAGATACCGGGTGGATTCGATCTCGGCATCGAGCATGCGTTGTGCCACGACGGCAACTTCCAACAGGTCGTGACGATGCTTGGGGAACACCTTGCCACGGCTCGCCTCACCGACGTTGTGTCCGGCTCGACCGATTCGTTGCATACCCCTGCTCACCGCTCCCGGTGATTCCACCTGAATGACCAGGTCGACTGCCCCCATGTCGATACCGAGTTCCAAACTGCTGGTGGCGACGATGGCACGCAGTTGACCTCGTTTCAGTTGATCCTCGATGACGATGCGTTGCTCGCGGGCCAGCGAGCCGTGGTGCGCCTTCACGTATTCGGTGTCTCCGAGTCCGAGATCCGATGCCAGTTCGTTGAGTTGTGCGGCGAGTCGCTCCGCCCCGCGACGAGCGTTGCAAAAGACGATGGTGCTGCGATGTTGCTGCACCAGTTCAAGGATTCGTGGTGTGATGCTGGGCCAGATACTGGTTCGGCGTTCCACCGCCGCGGCCGTGGCTGGACCGCTGCGCAGTTCGCGGGTGACTTTGCCGAGCTCGCCCATGTCTTCGACGGGTACCACCACCTCGATGTCCATCGACTTGCGCGCACCGGCATCCACGATGGCAACCGGTCGCGGAGCACCGTCGCGGTAACCTCCGAGGAATCGCGCCACCTCCTCGAGCGGGCGCTGCGTCGCCGAGAGCCCGATACGTTGCGGGCGACGCACGGTGAGTTCTTCGAGACGCTCGAGCGACAAGGCCAGATGAGCACCACGCTTGGTTGCCGCAATCGCATGGATCTCGTCGATGATGATGGTGTCGACACGGGCCAAGGTGGACCGAGCCGACGAGGTGAGCATGAGGTACAAGCTCTCGGGCGTGGTGATGAGAATGTCGGGCGGGTTCCGCACCATTCGCTGCCGATCCCGTGCGCTCGTGTCGCCGGTACGCATCGCCACGACGGGTTCGCGAAACCCGATGCCCAGTCGCTCCGCGGCATGTCGAATGCCCACGATCGGCGCGCGCAGATTCTTCTCCACGTCGAACGCAAGTGCACGAAGTGGTGATACGTACAACACGCGGGTGGCCGACGGCTCATCCTCGCGGAGCGTGACCAAGCGATCGATCGCCGCCAGGAAGGCGGCCAAGGTTTTTCCACTGCCGGTCGGTGCGGAGATGAGTGTGTGCTCGTCGGAGAGGATGCGTGCAAATCCGCCTGCTTGTGCCGGAGTTGCCGATGGGAACGAAGCGGTGAACCACGCTCGAACGGCCGGAGAAAAACGATCGAGAACCGACTCCGTGGCCACCGCCGAAGAGTACCTACTCGGTGTGCCTCTGGGTACGCTGAGCGCCATGCCCGCGGCTGGTGAGCACCATCCAGCATTCGAGGAATACTGCGAGTGCATCTACGAGATGCGCGAGGACAACGCCGACATCATCCAGGCCCGTCTTGCCGAACGACTGAACGTTTCGCGGGCCTCGGTGTCGGAGATGGTCAAGCGCATGGAGGTTGCGGGGCTCCTCTCCGTGAACCCGTCCCACCTCGCTCTCACCGCGAAGGGCGAGGACCTTGCCAGCCAAATCGTGCGTCGGCATCGACTTGCAGAGCGATTTCTCACCGATGTCATCGGCCTGCCGTGGGCCCGCGCGCACCACGAGGCCTGCAAGTGGGAGCACGTGATCAGCGACGACGTCGAAGAGGGACTCGTGCGAATTCTCGGCAACCCCACCACGTGCCCACATGGGAATCCCATCCCCGGCTCCGTGCCGTCGGGGGTTGCGGTGACACCACTTGCGCAGGTGGCAGTGGGAAGCCGCTTCACCGTCGTACGAATTCCCGAAGAAGTCGAGGAGCGCGACGGAGCACTGGAACAATTGGAACTTCAACACCTCGTGCCGGGCCGCGAGTGCACCGTGCGTGAACGCCGCGAGGGTTCCACTCGTCTCACCGTGCACGACGACACGGACCGTGATGCGTTGCTCGACGAGTTCGTCAGTGCGCGCCTGCTCGTTTCGGTATGAAATCCGCGCGAATCATCACGGCCATGCTCTGCGTGGCGACGTTCACCGGCGGATGCGCAACCGAGGTCATCGAACTCGACGCACCTCCAACCACGCTGCCACCGCAGGAGGCAGCCGCGGTTACCACCGACCTTTCGCAAGCGACACTCGAGGACCTCACCATGGTGCTACAGGACGAGATCGGCGCTCTCAGCCGTGCGGTGTTCAACGACGACCGTGACGAAGCGCGCGTACACCTGGATCGCATCAACGAGGCATGGTCGTTTGCCGAGCCACTCATCGTGGCGCAGTTCGCCGAGCTCGCCGACCAACTCACCTACGACCTGCGACGAGTCGTCGAGCTTGCCCGCAGTGCGGTGGACCGCAATCGGCCCGCCGATGCCGACAAAGCCACGTCCTTCCTGCGACTGGCATTGGCATCGCTCGACGCGTAAGCACGCCTCCTGGCTGATCCGCGCGGCGTGGGTCGTGCGTCGTGAGCGTCGTACGCGGCGGGCATCGTGCGTCGTGAGCGTCGTACGCAGTCGGCGACTGCTATGAGCGAAGTTCGCGAGGCAACTCGCGGGAATGCACCACCACCAGCCGCTGCGTCGATCGCGTGAGGGCAACGTACAACCCTCGTGGACCGGCATCGGACGACTCATAGATGTCGGTCGGCTCCACCACCACGACACCGTCCATCTCCAACCCCTTCACCACGCTCACGGGTACAACCGTGAGCGAGGCGTCGAGCCCCGACGCCCCGGCACGACCGAACGACACGTTCGCTGCGCCAAGTGCCTCGGAAACCTCATCGACGAGTCCATCGGGACAGACGACGCCCACGCGCCCATCGGACAACTCGGCGACCAACGATCGCGCAGCAGCGACGATGTCGGACGTGAGCGACGTTCTGGTGCTCGTGACGATACGTGGTTCGGCATCGCCTTCCCGCACCGCCGTCGGTGGCGTCTGTTGGGGGGCTGCCGTCGACAGCAACTTGCCGGCGAACTCCATGATCTGACGCGGAATTCGGTACCCCACCGACAGGGTCGCCACGCTTGCATCGCGATTCTTGGGCAACAGCGCCAGAACGTCGCTCCAGTCACCCGGCGCGAACGGCCCGGTTGCCTGGGCGATGTCGCCAACCACGGTCATGGCACCGTTCAACGACCGCCTACCCACCATGCGCAACTGCATGGGGGTGAGGTCCTGCACCTCATCCACCACGATGTGACCGTAGGTCTCGATGTCGTCGGATTCCTCCACCACGCCCCCCTTTCGCGGCTTTGGGCCGAGCAAATATCGGGCTTCGTCGAGCAGTGCGACGTCGCCTTCGCTGAACGTTGCGACTGCAAGAGTTTCTGCACGGGGTCGATACAGCGATTCGACTTCTTCGTCGGTGAGGATGCCGCGACCGGCAATCCTCAGCAACGCCCGTGATCCGAAGAGATCGCGCAACAACTCCGCCGGTCCCAGTGACGGCCAGATACGAAACACCAACGCACGAAACTCGGGAATCTCACGGAGCCGGCTTCGTGCCGTGGCAAGCGTGTAATCCTGGTCGCGCATACTCGGCATGAACATGGCGACGAGTTCACCTTCGACTGCTCGGCACAGCTCGTTGTGACGCTTGGTGCGCCGCTGCGCCTCCTTCACGACGCGTGCAGTCTCTGTCGGCCCGAGACGTAGCACGCTGCCGCCGAACGGCAACTCGAAGTGTTCCTTGAGCGGGCGCTGTCGAGCACGGATGGCCCGCTTCAACACGTCGACCATGCGCAAGTCACCCTTCACCCGACGAGCAACCACGGAGTCGACGGCACCGTAACGAACGTCCTTCACGAGGTCGGCCAGCACCGCCTCGCGTACGCCCGACTCTCCGAGCGACGGCAACACGCGCTCGATGTATCGCAAGAACACCCGGTTCGGCCCGATCACCAGCACGCCTTGGTCGGCGAGTGGAAACCGATACGTATAAAGCAGGTACGCGGCGCGATGGAGCGCTACCACCGTCTTGCCGGTGCCCGGACCACCCTGCACCACCAACACGCCCTTGTTCGGTGCGCGAATGATGACGTCTTGTTCTCCTTGGATGGTGGCGACGATGTCACCGAGCTGTCCACTGCGTCCCTTGGAGAGAGCGGCGAGCAGCGTGCTCTGTCCACGAAGTTTCGGGGCTTCCAATCCCTCGTCCCGACCGATGCCGAGGTGATGCTCGCCGAACAACTCATCCTCGATTGCCACGAGGGTGCGACCGTCCATCATGAAGTGACGGCGTCGAACCAGTTGCATGGTGTCGCGACCCGTGGCGCGGTAAAAGGGCTCGGCCACGGGGGCGCGCCAGTCCACGATCAACTGGTTGCTGTCGGCGTCGGCCACCGCCAAGCGCCCGATATGGAACGCCTCCGGGTCGCCACCGCCGTGGGGGCTCCGGTCGATTCGCCCGAACACCAGGGCGGCGTCACCGATATCGAGGTTGTTCAGCATTTGCACGAGTTTTTCGTCGAAGTAGTTGCGCTCGTAGCGCTCCTGGAAGGTGCCGCCCCGCTGACCTTCGGTGAGGTTGCGAATGGCGAGCGCGCTCGTGCGGGCATCCACCAGGGCCGCATATGCGCGGTCGATGTGCGCCTGTTCGGCGGGGATATCGGGGTGCTCGAGCATTTTTGGGGTTTATGAACTCTACCGAAAGATCATCCCCACTCGTCCGGGCGAATTTCGGCGCACGATTTTGCACTCCCGTGCGCACCTGTGGCAAGGTCACTCTCGGTTCCCTGTCGGCACCAGCGAGTGTCGAGCAATTCCCGCTATCGCAGACAAGGAGCCACTCATGTCACGTCGTATCCGACTGGACTTCGCATCGATCGTCCTTGCGTCGATGCTCGGCGGTTGTGCCACACCGACGCAACTCAATTTCGACGTGGGCGAACCCACCGCTGACACCGCCGCCCTCGGCGGTGATTCCCTTCTCGCATTGGAAGGTGCAGTAACGGCCGAGCCGACCACGACGTCGCCCGATCAATCCGCAGCCGATGGGTCGCTCGATACGACCGCAATCGAGCAACGATTTGCATCACTCATCACCGACTGGGTGTCGTGTTTCCATCGCCCCTCGGATTGCGACGTTTCGGTGTCGACCGCGCCCGATTCCCCCGAGCACGTGCGGCTTGCCGACGCTCTCGCCTACTACTCAGCCGAGCAACTGCGCACCAAACCGAACGAAGGTCGCCTCGAATGGCGAATCGAGTCGATCTCCGCCTCGAGTGACGACCGCGTTCGTTTGACGACGTGCGAGTACGACATACGCATCTTCTTCGATTCGAGCATGGCTCAAACGGAACTCGGCGACATCATCCTCGATGCGACGGTCTGGACGCGACGCGTCGAGTGGGTACTGTCACGCAACGACGACGCCTGGCGACTGTGGTCGCGGCGGGTCGAGCGTCGGTCGCCGGCAGAAAGGTTCTGTGGCGTATGAAACGCTCGATCACATTCGGAGTGGTGTTTCTCACCCTGCTACCGACGTCTCGAGTCCCGATCACCCACGCAAGCGACGCAGGTGTCGACGGCGACCACATCTTTGCCGGCGTATCGTACGACTCACGACATTCGCTCAGCACGTGCGACTGGAGCTGCCTTTGCCCACCTACGGGCTCGGTGGACGGACCGGTGCCACGACCCGCGACTGGAACGGCACCCAGTGGGTACTGCACCCGTGCACGCGAGAGGACGACTCGATACTCGTATGGGTGCCCGAGGTGAGCACCGAGACGATCGCCGAATCATCCCGAGACGTGGTACGAGAGCAAGTGCCGTTGCTGGATCAACAGTTCTCCCCACCACCACTACGAGGGGTCGTCAATACCCCCACCTGGTTCTGGGTGCACCCTGCGCTGTGGATTCCCGTGTCGGTCACGGCGCAAGTGCCCACCCCCCGCGGCATTCTCACGATGACCACCACCGCCACCCCGAAGGCACTGGAATTCCACCCGGGTGACGGTTCGGACAGCGTCGTCGAGTGCGACGGCCCAGGCGTGCCGTGGACGCCATTGCTCTCATCATTCATCACCACCGATTGCATGTACGAGTATCCTGTTCCCTCTTCCGTACGGGACGGCGGCACGTTTCGAGCCCGAATTGATGTGGTGTGGTCGGTAACGTGGCGCACCAACTTCGGCGGGTCGGGTCATTTGCCCGACCTGCGCTTGGGGACATCCCATCAGCTCAGGGTGCGTGAACTGCAGGCGGTGGTCACCCGTTAGAAACGATCATCACCCGCCAGAAAGTGCACCGAAGGGCTAGGAAACCGTCGGGTGCCTCAGTAGTGTGGAGTGACGACACATCATTCGATGTGCCAATAGCAAAAAAGAAATGAGTAATCATGCCAACCGGTACCGTCAAGTTCTTCAATGACGAGAAGGGTTTCGGATTCATCTCTCGCGAGGGCGAGCAGGATGTGTTCGTTCACTTCTCCAACATCGAAGGCACCGGGCGCCGCACTCTCGTTGCGGGCCAACAGGTCGAGTTCGAACTCGGTCAAGGCCGCAAGGGTGTCGAAGCGCACAACGTCAAAGCCATCAGCTGAATTGTCACGGGGTAGTGCCCCGTCATTTCTTGTCTCGATTGTCAAGAGTTGATTCATCGTGCCAATGAACCTTGCCCGTGATCAGATTCTGGTGGAACGGCGGTATGTCGCCGTCTTCGCCACGATTACCGACGAGTCGCTCACGGCCCTGGCGCTCGCCTTGCCCGAGTCGCTGCGTGATCCGTTCGCGCGGGGCGTCGGGCTGCGTCGTGGCGCGTACGACGACGCCACCACTCTTGCGGCCAACATTCGCACCGGCATGGTGGCTCGCAAGTCGATCATCGATGCCGGCGTGCTGTTGAGCGAGCCGTGCACCGAGTACTTCGTCGACACGCTCGGCGATGCCAGCGACGATCCGTCCTACGAAGATCTTCAGTCGCTGATTCCCGACGCCATCGAGAAGTTCACGCTCGACGCCGTTCGACTCATGGCCGTGCAGTACTCGGTGGCGCTCGGTGGTTTCCGTCGCCTCGTCAACGAGGACGACCGGTTCAAGATTCCGGCCGCCGCCCCGGTGGTACGCGCAAAGCCGGATGCTGCAGAGCAGGAGGCAAAGCGCGCTGCGCGGCGCGAACGTCGCAAGCGCTAAATCGCGTCTCGACGCACCACGAGGCCTCGACGTTAGATCGCGTCTCGGCCTTCTTCAGCGGTGCGAATTCGCACGACGCGTGACACGTCGCTGATCCACACCTTGCCGTCTCCGATCTTGCCGGTGCCCGCACTCTTGACGATCACGTCGACGACACCATCGACGACGGCATCGTCCACCACCATCTCCAGTCGCACCTTGGGGATGAGGTCCACCTTGTATTCCGCGCCACGGTACGTTTCCACGTGTCCCCCCTGACGACCGAATCCCCTCGCTTCCGTCACCGTGATACCCGTTACGTTGGCGGCCTTGAGGACATCCTTCACCTCGTCGAGCTTGAAGGGTTTGATGATTGCGGTAATCAGTTTCATCTCGTTACTCCTTGTTTTGTGGTTTGAGTCGTTGTCTTCATCGTCCGTACGTAGGCCTAGGCCATCGCGCGATCGGAGCCATAGCCGGGTGATCCATGCTCGTGCACGTCGAGGCCCTCGCGCTCCTCTTGTTCGGACACGCGCAGCCCGACGGTGGCCTTGATGACTGCGAACATGACCGTGGACACCACGAACACGAACGCGGCTACCGATACCACTCCGATGATCTGGCTCACAAACTGATCGGTGCCACCGCCGTAGAAGAGTCCCTTGGCGACGAAACCCTCGCTCTCCTCGTTGGAGAACAACCCAACCGCGATGGTGCCGAAAGCTCCGCACACGCCGTGCACCGAGATTGCGCCAACCGGATCGTCCACCTTGATCTTGTCGAAGAAGTTCACGGCGAACACCACGATGACGCCGCTCACCAGACCGATGATCAACGCTCCGATCGTCGAGACCGCATAACAGCCGGCGGTGATACCCACCAAACCTGCCAGCAGTCCGTTGCCCGTCATTGCGACGTCGGTCTTGCCCGACTGCAATCGAGTCACCATCGCTGCCATCACCGCGCCTGCTCCAGCGGCAACCAACGTGGTGGTGGCGATACGCCCGATGACGGGGTCAGCTCCAAGTTGCGAGCCGGCGTTGAATCCGAACCAGCCCACCAAGAGGATGAAGCAGCCGACGATTGCGAAGGGAATCGAGTGTCCGGGTATGGGGCGCGGCTTGCCGTCGGCGCCGTAACGACCGAGTCGCGGCCCGAGCGCTCGTGCCGCGGCGAAAGCCGCGACACCACCGCACAGGTGCACGATGGTTGAACCGGCAAAGTCGTGGAACGGCGTGGAGAGTTGATACAACCATCCACCACCCCATTGCCAGCGCACCACGATCGGGTAGATCACGGCGGTCATGATGAGCGCGTACGCGACGTAGCCACCGAACTTGGTCCGCTCGGCCATCGCCCCGGACACGATCGTTGCCGCGGTTGCGGCGAATGCCGCCTGGAAGATGAAGAACGTGAACGGTGTCAAGTTGCCGTAGGCGAATGCGCCGTCACCAACGAACCAACCGCCGCCACCGATGTACGCACCGATGCCATCGAAGTCGCCCCCGAAGGCGATGGCGAAGCCCACCGCAAAGAACGCCACGGCACCGATCGAAAAGTTGATGAGGTTCTTCATCACGATGTTGCCCGCATTCTTGGCGCGAGTGAGCCCGGCCTCAACCAAAACGAATCCCGCGTGCATGAACACCACGAGGACGGTCGCCACCAACACGAATACGTTGTCGAGCGTCACCTGGAGTCCCGGCACCAGCGTTTGAAGATCATCCAACGACGGCGGTGCATTCTCTGCGGCGCGCACCATCGCCGGTAGTGCATTGGCACCGAGAGTTCCGACGAGTGCCGCGACACCGCCCCTACGAGTCATTGGTTTCAACGTGACCTCCTTTGGATATCGCTGCATTTGAGCGAGGTGGCTATGGACTGCGGAGACGTCGTTGGCCCGGCGACGACCACGTTAAATCATCAAGGTTTCACCCCTGTGTGGGAAGTGTTTCCGGAATGTTTTCTTTGCATCGTCTAACATTTCGTGAAGCGGCAACGGAGCCGCTCATCGCAATGACATCACCAGAGCCCACGGCGGACCAGTCACTCACCTCGGTGGAGTACCGCATGCGCGAGGCGGGAGCGTGGCTGCAACTGGAGGACGGTGTGATTGAAAATCTCATCGCCCCTCGTCGAGTACTGGAAGTGTCGATTCCGATCCGTCGCGACGATGGCACCCGCGTTCGTTTCACCGGTTGGCGGGTTCAACACAACATCACGCGTGGTCCGGGCAAGGGCGGTATTCGCTACCACCCATCGGTGAATCGCGAGGAGACCGTGTCGCTCGCGGCTGCGATGTCGCTCAAGACCGCATTGATGAATCTTCCACTCGGTGGCGCCAAGGGTGGTATCGCAGTCGACCCAAAGTTGCTGAGCCCCCGCGAATTGGAACGTGTCACCCGCCGATACGTGTCCGAGATCTTCGCCTTTCTGGGTCCGGACAAGGATGTCCCCGCTCCCGATGTCGGCACCAACGCCCAGGTCATGGCATGGGTCATGGACCAGTACTCCATCGGCATCGGCCATGCGGTTCCGGGAGTGGTGACCGGCAAACCGCTCGCACTCGGGGGTTCCCTCGGTCGCGATTCGGCAACCGGGCGTGGCGTGGTGGAGGCGGCATCTCTGGCATGCCAGACGCGAGGTACGTCGATCGAGGGGAAGCGAATCGTCATCCAGGGGTTCGGCAACGTCGGTATGTGGGCTGCGCGACTCGCCGTCGGCTGGGGTGCGCGGATCGTCGGAGTCTCCGATGTCGGTGGCGTCATCGCAAGCGAGAAGGGTCTTGACGTTGACGCGCTCGTCATCGCCAAGCAGCAGGGCATCGAGAGCGTGGTGGATGCCGGAGTCGGTGAGGTCATTGCACGAGGGGTCGAGCATTCTGCCGACGTGTTCGCACTGCCCTCCGATATCGCGCTGCCCTGTGCACTCGGGGATGCAATCGATGCCCGCGAAGCGGGTCTACTCACGGCAAAGTATGTAATCGAGGGTGCGAATGGTCCGCTAACGCCCGCAGCCGACGACGTGCTCAATGATCGCGGTGTCATCGTGGTGCCCGACATCTTTGCCAACGCTGGGGGTGTTACGTGTTCCTACCTCGAGCAGTGTCAGAACTACGCCCACCTGCAGTGGGACGAAGACGAGGTGAATGCCTCCGTGGTTTCCACGATGCGATCGGCGTTCAAACGTTTGCACGCGTTCTCCGAGGAACACTCGCTCTCCTACCGGAGGGCGGCCTCCGTGTTGGGCGTGAAGGCACTCGCCGATGCACATCAATTGCGTGGACTCCACCCGTAGCGCAACGTAGCGACAAGTAGGCTTTCCGTATGAGCAGTGAAAAAACAAGGGCCTATCTGGACGACCGCAAGCACGTGTTTCATTCGTGGTCGGCACAGGGGCTGATCGATCCAGTCGACATCGTCAAAGCGGAGGGCTCGTACATCTGGGACTCCAACGGAAAGAAGTATCTCGACTTCTCCAGCCAACTCGTTAACGTCAACATCGGTCACCAGCACCCCAAACTGGTGAAGGCAATCCAGGAGTATGCGGCAAAGATGTGCACCATCGCGCCGTTCCATGCCAACGAAATGCGCTCGGAAGCGGCACGACTTATTGCCGAGGTTGCTCCCGGCGACTTGAACATGGTGTTCTTCACCAACGGCGGTGCCGAGGCGGCCGAGAATGCGGTTCGCCTCGCCAAGTTGCACACCGGTCGCCACAAGATCCTCACCATGTACCGCTCGTACCACGGTTCCACGTCGGGCGCGATTGCGCTCACCGGTGATCCACGCCGTTGGCCCAACGAAACCGGTGCCTCGGGTGCCGTCAAATTCTGGGGTCCGTATCCGTATCGTTCCGCATTCCACTCCTCGAACGAAAAGGAAGAGTGCGAACGCGCGCTGCAACATCTGGAGGACGTCCTCATGGTCGAGGGTCCGCACACCGTTGCGATGATCGGTTTGGAGACCGTCGTCGGCACCAACGGCATCCTGGTTCCGCCCGAGGGGTACCTGCAGGGCGTTCGCGACCTGTGCACCAAGTACGGCATCGTCATGATGTGCGATGAAGTGATGGCTGGTTTCGGTCGGTGCGGAGAATGGTTCGCCGTCAACAAGTGGCACGTCACCCCCGATCTCATCTGTTTTGCCAAGGGCGTGAACTCCGGCTACGTGCCGCTCGGAGGCGTGGTCATCAGCCAGAAGATCGCCGACTCGTTCAAGGAACGTGTCTATCCGGGTGGTCTCACCTACATGGGTCATCCGCTTGCCTGTGCCGCCGCTGTTGCGTCGATCAACATCTTCAAGGAAGAGAAGGTGCTGGAGCACGTACGCAAAATGGCCGAGAACGTCGTTGCACCGGAGCTCGATCGACTGAAGGACAAGCACCCATCGGTGGGCGACGTACGTGGGCTGGGAATGTTCTGGGCGATCGAACTCGTCACCAATCGCGACAGCCGTGCGCCCTACGTGCCGTTCAACGCCTCGGGTGCGGACTCCAAACCCATGGCCGAAATCGTCGCATTCTGCAAGCAACAGGGCATGTGGCCGTTCACGCACTTCAACCGCATCCACGTGGTGCCACCGTGCACCACGAGCGAAGCGGATCTGCGAACGGGGCTGGCCATCATCGACGAGGCCCTGAACATCGCCGACAAGTACTACGTCGGGTAGCGCCGCAACACCAGCCAGTTGAACGGCTGTTCACTGCCCCACGGGGTGACGTGAGCCTCGCGAAACTGCTCGACAACGTGGAACCCGTCATCGAACAGTGCACTGAGTTGCTCGTGCGTCGCGCGCGCAACGGGTAGGCCGGAGCACGTTTCGGGTCCGTCCTCGGCAAAGCACGACACGATGAGAAGCCCGCCACCGTTCACCGTTCGGCGAGCGAGTCGTGCATATGCCGCGCGCTCCACGGAGTCGGACAAGAAGTGCAATACGGCGCGATCGTGCCAGACGTCGAATGTTCGCTCGGGCTCCCACGTTCGAACGTCGGCACACACCCAGCTGACCGCCGTCGACATCGGTGACGAAGTTCGAGCCTCATCGATGGCACGTTGGGAGATGTCGACCACGGTCACGTCGAGGTAGCCCGCGCTCACCAATCGCGTGGCAAGCGGCGACGCCCCTGCCCCGACATCGACGATTGATTCGCGTCGCGTTGGCGCGTACCGCGTGATGAGTCGAACCGATGTCTCGGCGTCACTCGACCAGGAGCGCTCGACAACCGACTTCGTGTCGTACGCAGTATCCCAATGCTCTCGGGCACTACTCACGGTCGTGTTATCTCGACGGTGTCGTAGAGACCGCTGCTGAGCACTCGAACTCGTACGCCGTTGCTCGTCACTACATCGCCAATCTCGAGGATGGCGTCGTATTGCCGTGGCGATGAGCACGTTGCCAGGCTCTGCAATCCACGGCTCGCCGGCGCCACGAGCGCCTGGAAGCCTTCGCCGTGCCCGAGCAAGAGATCCGCGGTGTACACGATGACGCCGTTCCGGGCGCGCCAGGTCGGCGTCGAGGTACCCGTACCCTCACAGTCGAACTTGGTATTTGCACGTCTGGACTCCACGACCAACAATTTCGAGTTCGAAAGCGGCACCAGCACCGTCTTCACTCCGGACTTTCTGTCATCGATCGGAACGAGCGTCACCTGGGCTTCGGTCAACTCCGTAACCGGTTTGCAAAACACCTGCGAATCGGCGAGCCAACCCATGACGAAGCGCAGCCAACTACTCAACGTTCGGCTGGGTCCGTCCTGTGCCGCCATCATGTCGAAACCCGAGAACGGTCCACCCGGGATCTCGGTCTGCTTGCCGATCCACCACTGGGTGTTCTGATCGTACAAATCAGGAAGAGGGAACATGTGTCCCGTCTCGTGCGCCCAGTACGACCAGTAATTCTTGTATTGCCGGTCGAAATATGCGCCGGCGATCATGTAGTTGTAAACGCGTCCCTCCGCAGTCGCGAATCCCCCCTCGGAACCGAACTCACTGTGCAGGAACCCCTGTACTCCTTCGGCCATGAAGGTCTGGCCGGCGGGCAGCACGAAGGCAACTGCGCGCACTCCGCCGAAGTCAACGCTTGGATCCGCCGCCGCAAACGCCGCTTTTGCAAGCTTGTTGTCGTCGCTTCGCGATCGATTCATGGCGTAGCTACCCGAGTCACCCGGAACTCGGACCCAGTTCCGATGTACCCGCCACTCGATCTTCACACGACCTTCGGACACCATGTCGTACCAGTCGGTCGTGAGTTGCATCTGATCATCCACCCTTGCGATGACCCCCGAATCACCGGGAAGATCCGAGAAGTCGATCGGTACGAGAGCGAACGTGAACACTCCGCGCGAGGCAAAGTTCGTTTCGATCACCGGAAAGCCGGCCAGAAGGTGTCCGAACGTTCGTCGCTGAGTGCTCTGGTCTCGCAGCCGACACTGATCGGCGGATGAACTCGTCACCGATGGTTGCCGATACGGTTCCACCGTTGTCGATGTGGTGGTTGGCGCCGACGTGGTACTCGACGGCATCGAGGAGTTCGCACCTGAGGCCGTGCCTACTCGATGCCACTTCAATGACCGACCGATCGGGGTGCAGCGATACCGCACTCCCGCGACGGTACGCACCACCCGAGGTCGCACGCAACGTTTGCCAGCGATTGTCGGTGGTGACTCCGCCGCCTCGGTCATGACCACGGGCGGGCTGGCCAGTCCATCGTTCGGACCTGCCACGTCTGGTGCCACCGGCAGGAACGCCGTAATCATTGCCGCAGCCGCCGTGGCCGACTGACAGATGATGCACATGGCGTCCCTGCTTGGAAGCATAGGGCCCGCGAGGGTTCACTGGCCCACAAACACCAAGGGTGCGGGCCGCAGTTGCGACCCGCACCCTCGAGTGCGACGTTTGCAGCGTGTCTCGCTGCGTCCGGTCAACCTATTTAGTTGCCACCTTCGTTGAGGGTGACGTCGATCGGCGCGTACGACGAACCGGACGTGTCCACACCGAGACCCGCAAGGATGTCGAGTGCCTTCGTCACGATGTCGTTGGTGTACGCCCCTGCATCGGGTGCCGCGGTGAGCACCGTACCGCCTTCGAGGTTCTTGGTTTCCTGCGACAGCGTTGCCGTGCGGTTCCACGCAGCCTCATCGATGTAGCCAACGCCGCTGGAGGCGGGCCAGATCAACTTGTTGACTTCGTTCATCTGCCACAACTGGTGGCTGGCGCCGAGCTTGGAACCCTTTGCCAACACGATGTCGCGGCATGCCTCGACGTTGTCGCGGCAGTACGCCCAACCCTGGAGGGATGCAGCGACGAACTTCGCCGCGGTGTCTGCGTACGCAGCATCGCTGGCGAGACGCTCACCTGACGCCCAGATGGCGTCCTGCAACATACCCACGCCGGCGTCCTCGTAGGAAACGACGTTGAAGTCGTCGGCCGTGTACAGCGCACCGGTCGCTGGGTTGACCGCTTCGAGTACTTGTGCGTACTCGTTGTAGGTCATCGCTTCAGCAGCATCGATGTCGCCAGCCAAAAGACCTGACATGTCGAACTGCTGTTGTACGAGCGAGACGTCCTTGGCCGGGTCGAGACCCGCCTTGGTGAGCGCCGCGAAGATTTCGAACTCGTTGCCGTAACCCCAGTTGCCGATCTTCTTGCCGGCGAAATCCTCGGGCTTGGTGATGTTCTTGTCCTTGAACGACACCTGCAGGGTTCCCGAACGCTGGAACACCTGCGCGATGTTCACGATGTCGGCACCGGCTTCGCGACTGGCGAGGGCCTTGGAGACCCACGAAATTGCGAAGTCAACGTTGCCGTTGGCCAACTCGGTTTGCGGAACGATATCGACACCACCCTCGACGATGGTTACGTCGAGGCACTGGTCTGCATAGAAGCCCTGGTCTTGCGCGGCAAAGTAGCCGGCGAACTGGGCTTGGATGAACCACTGCAGTTGCAGCTTGACCGGTGTCGGCGTGGTGCAGGTGTCTGCTGCTGCCTCGTCGGTCGATTCCTCCGCGGTCTCCTCGGCGACATCATCCGCTGCCTCATCATCGCTACCACCACAGGCGGCTACGAGGAGTGACAGTGCGGCGATGCCCGCAAAGGCAACCCGTATTGAACGCTTCTTCATGTGTTTTCTCTCCCCTTCTGAATGCGAACATTCAGATGTTGTGTTGTTTTACCTTGCCCGTCCCTTTCGGTTGAGGCCCTCCATTACTACGGAGAATGAGTAGAACAGTAGCCCAAGCAGGCAGGCCCCCAGAACGTAGGCCCAGCCCGCGGCATTCTTGGAATTCGCGATGTTGCTGGAGATTCGGCTTCCCAGCCCGTTCTGAGAACCCCCGAAATACTCGCTCACGAACGCGGTGATCACGGCCGCCGGGGCCGCAATCTTGAGCGAAACGAAGAGGAACGGAATGGCATTGGGGATCCGAACTTTTCGCAGGATGGCGACGTCGCTGGCGGCGTACGAACGCATCAATTCCACGTGGGTCGACGACACCTGGGTGAGTCCACGCGCCACGTTCACCAACACGATGAAGTACACCACGAGCGCCACCATGATGCGGCGCGGAACTTCACTGGTGATCGAGTACATGTTGTTGAGCACCGCAACGAGCACGAAGATGGGGACGGCGTTCAGCGCAACGGCCAATGGCGTGATGATCTGATTGAGAAACCTGAAGCGGCTAAGCACGAAACTCATCGCCACTCCCAACACGGTTCCGGCAACGAGGCCGACCAGTGCATTGGTTCCGGACACCGTCGCCGCACCGCGTATCAAGGGGAAGTTCTTCACGAACTGCTCCCAGATCGCCGACGGCGCAGTGAGGAAGTACGGCTTGAGTTCGAAGAATCTCACCGCCCATTCCCAGATTCCGAGGAAGAGTCCACCGAAGACCACCGCCGGCAGCACCTTGCCCAACCAGGTTCCAAGTGAGCCACCAACCTTGATCATCGGTCGTCGTGACCCATTCCCACGTTCGCGGCATGCATGCCGCGCAGCCCCTCGCGTACCGCGGTGATGGCTTCGAAGAACGGTGTTCGATTACGGGTGTCCTCCGTGCGATCGGCGCCGAGTGCAACGTCGACCACTTTGGTGATTCGTCCGGGGCGTGGCGACATCACGACGACGCGATTCGACAGGTACACCGCTTCGGGTATCGAGTGCGTCACGAACACCACCGTGGTGCCGGTGGCCGCACAAATTCGCAGCAACTCGCCCTGCATGTACTCGCGAGTCATCTCGTCGAGTGCTCCGAATGGTTCGTCCATCAAGAGGATCGGTGGATGTGCCGCGAGCGCCCGAGCGATGGCGATACGTTGTTGCATACCACCCGACAACTGCCACGGATAGTGGTCACCGAATTCGGGTAGCTGCACCAGTTGGAGCATTTCGTCCGCGCGTGCGCGACGATCCGACTTCTCCCAACCTTTCAGCTCCAACGGCAGTTCGATGTTCT
>JALRBT010000039.1 GCA_023262255.1 Ilumatobacteraceae bacterium | reverse complement strand
GGCACTGAAGACCGGTTCGGCCGAGGCCGTGCAGGGCACGTTCCCCGTGTTGTTCATCCTGCTGTTTCTTTCGAGTGCGTTCTTTCCGCGAGAAACCATGAGTGGTGCGTACCGTCGCATCGCCGACTTCAACCCCATCTCGTACATGGTGGAGGGCCAACGATCGTTGTCCATCGATGGTGTGTCGCTCACTGCCATGACCCAGACGCTGGTGATTCCCGTGGGTATCGCCGTGCTCACCACCATGCTCGCGCTTCGGCAATTGTCGGTTCGATTGGCCGCACGATGAGCACCAGTCGAAGCGTCGGCATCCTGGCGACGCGAAGCATCCGCAACATTCGTCGACTTCCATCGGCATTCTTCCCCGCTCTCGCCATGCCCATCTTCAACATGGTGGTGTTCGCCGGAACCTTCTTTGCGGTGACGAAGATTCCGGGCTTTCCGACCGACCGCTCCATCAACTGGTACATGCCGCTGGGAATCATGATGGGCTCCGCGTTCGCCGGCGTGGGGCTCGGGTTCACTGCAATTCGCGACATCGAAACCGGCTTCTACGACCGACTTCGCATGACACCAACGTCGCGCTTGTCGTTGGTACTCGGACCGTTGACGGGCACCCTCGTGCGGGTGGTGATGATGACCACCATCGTGATCGTCATTGGTATTGCGCTCGGCGCGCGCTTCACCGGCGGCGTGCTCGGAATCTTGTGCCTGTACGCGGCTGCTCTCGGACTCTCCACCATCGGAGCCGGGTGGGGGTTGGGATTGGCGTTCATCTTCAAGGACATGCGCGGGGCTGCGATCATGCAACTCTCGATCTTCCTGGTGATGTTCTTGTCGTCGGCGCAGGTGCCGCTCAACGTGATGGACGGTTGGTTGCACACGGTGGCGCGAATCAACCCCGCAACCAACATCCTGCGCTTGGCGCGCGTTGGCCTGGTGAACGAATCGAACGCCGACCACCTGTCGTTCGACGCCGTGTGGGGTGGCATCGTGGCCATCGTGGTGATGGGTGGGTTGAGCCTCGGTTTTGCACTGCGCCAGCTACGAAAACTCTCGAATTAGGTCCAGTTGATCTGACGCTGGCGTCCACGCGTGGCTGGCCCCGCAACCCCAATAGCCCACAGCCGGCGACCCATCGTCGGGCCTGACATAAACGGCAGATTCGACCAGGATTTGCCAGCCGACCCCCCGTGGGGCAATACTGCGCACTAGGAGTTCTCGCGTGAACCCCGTCACACACCAGGGAGGAACCAGATGAAGGTATCCATCACTATCAATGGCACGACACAATCGCACGATGTAGAACCGCGCACGTTGCTCGTGCACTACATCCGCGAACATGCACATCTCACGGGTACCAACATCGGGTGTGACACCTCGAGTTGCGGTGCGTGCACGGTGCATCTCGACGGCGAGGCCGTGAAGAGCTGCACGATTCTGGCCGCGCAAGCAGACGGCGGAACCGTCACCACCATCGAAGGGCTCACCAAGAACGGCGAGATGCATCCGATGCAGAAGGCGTTCATGGAAAACCACGGACTCCAATGCGGATACTGCACCCCCGGCATGGTGATGGCCGCGATCGGGTTGCTCAACGAGAACCCCAAACCATCCGAGGAAGAAGTGCGTCTCGGATTGGAAGGCAACCTCTGCCGATGCACGGGGTACCACAACATCGTGAAGTCCGTTCTCGCGGCAGCAAATAAGTAGGAGGAAGCCATGAGCATTACCGAAGAGCGCACCAACAACGTGATCGGCCAGCGGATGTTGCGTCGGGAGGACCCGGCGTTGCTCACCGGCGAGGCGAAGTTCGTGAACGACCTCGCCATTCCGGGTGCATTGCATCTCGCCGTGCTTCGCTCGCCGTACGCCCATGCGCGTATAAAGAGCATCGACGTTTCCGACGCTGCGTCGATGCCGGGTGTGGTTGCGGTGTACACCGGAAAGGACTTGCAGTCCACCTGGGCGGCGCCCATGCCATGCGCATGGCCGGTGACACCCGACATGAAGAATCCGGCCCACTATCCCCTCGCCGTCGACAAGGCGTGCTATGTGGGCGATGGCGTGGCAGCGGTACTCGCCACGAGCGAAAGCGCGTCACGCGACGCAATCGACGCCATCGACGTGGTGTACGAGCCACTGCCCGCGGTGATCGATCTGGAGGATGCACTGAGCGACCGCGTGGTCATCCACGACGCAATCGGCACCAACACCTCGTACACCTGGAACTTGAAGGTGGAAGCCGCAGAAGGTGCAGTCGATCAGGCGTTCAAGAACGCAGCGTTCACCGTGAGCGAGCGTTACGTTCAGCAACGGCTCATCCCGATGGCGATGGAGCCTCGGGCCGTTGCGGCGGTACCGCAACCCTTCGGCGGTGACGTCACGCTGTATTCCGCCACCCAAGTACCGCACATCCTCAAGGTGATGACGGCCATCACACTCGGTATTCCAGAGCACCAGATGCGCGTGGTGGCCCCGTCGGTGGGTGGTGGATTCGGTTCGAAACTGGACGTCTACGCAGAGGAGTTGCTGTGCGTGGCGCTCGCCCGCAAACACGGCGCACCCGTGCGCTGGGTGGAGGAACGTTCGGAAAACACCCAGGCCACCATCCACGGTCGCGGACAAATTCAGAACATCGAACTCGCCGCCGACAAGGACGGCAGGCTCACCGCGGTGCGAGTTCGCCTGATTGGCGACATGGGTGCTTACCTGCAGCTGGTGACCCCTGGTGTTCCGTTGCTCGGTGCGTTCCTCTACGCGGGTGTATACGACCTGCCCCAGGCGTACGACTTTTCGTGCACCTCGGTGTTCACCACCATGACGCCCACCGACGCCTACCGCGGGGCGGGGCGACCCGAAGCCACGTACGCAATCGAGGTGGCAATGGACGCCCTCGCCCGCGCCATGGGTATCGATCCGTACGAACTGCGCAAGCGCAACTACATCAAGAAGGAACAGTTCTACGATGCCAGTGGTAACCCCACGGGGTACACGGCGTTCCATGGCCTCAACTACGACTCCGGCGACCACTTGGCCGCCGCCGAGAAGGCGATGCAACACGCCGACTACGTCGCCCTCCGAAAAGCGCAAGCGACACAGAACGTACCCGGGGCACGCAAACGTCTGGGTGTTGGAATGACGTCCTACTTCGAGATGTGTGGCTTGGCACCGTCACGCGTACTTGCATCACTCAACTACGGCGCCGGTGGTTGGGAATCCGCGACGGTTCGCGTACTGCCAACGTCCAAGGTGCAGGTGGTGACCGGAACGTCGCCGCACGGACAGGGCCACGAAACGTCGTGGGCGATGATTGCCGCGGAGAAGTTGGGGGTTGCACCGGAGGACGTCGACGTGCTCCACAGTGACACCGCAATCGCCCCGCTCGGCCTCGACACGTACGGCTCGCGTTCGCTGGCGGTCGGCGGTGTGGCCATCGCTGGTGCGTGCGACAAGGTGATCGACAAAGCGCGACTCATCGCCGCCCACCAGTTGGAGTGCGCCGCAGAGGACCTGCAGTTCGAGAAGGGAACGTTCAGCGTGAAGGGTTCACCCGACAAGGCGGTGCCTATCGCGGCCATCGCCTTCGCCGCCTTCACCGCACACAACCTGCCCGACGGAGTGGAGCCGAACCTCGAGGCGCAGTACACCCACGACCCGAAGAATTTTTCGTGGCCTTTCGGAACCCACGTCTGCGTGGTGGAAGTCGACACCGAAACCGGCAAGGTCGACGTGCTGAAATACGTGGCGGTCGACGATTGCGGGAACCAAATCAATCCGTTGATCGTCGAAGGTCAGGTGCACGGCGGTGTGGTGCAAGGCATGGCGCAAGCCCTGTACGAGGAAGCGGTGTACGACGGGGACGGAAACCTGAAAACGTCGAACCTGGCGGAATATCTGGTTCCGGCAGCCTGTGACGTGCCGCCGATCACCACCGACTTCACCGTCACACCGTCAACCACCAACCAACTCGGAGTGAAGGGCATCGGCGAGGCCGGCACCATCGGTGCGGCATCGGCGGTGATGAACGCAGTAATCGATGCGTTGTCGGGGCTCGGCATCACCACGTTGGACATGCCGGCATCACCCAACAACGTGTGGAAAGCAATCCAGGCCGCTCAAGGAGGCACCAAATGATTCCCGCAGCATTCGACTACAAGCGGGCCGGTTCCGCGGAAGAGGCGATCTCGCTCATCGGACAATACGGTGACGAAGCCAAGTTCTTGGCGGGTGGTCACAGCCTCATCCCACTGATGAAACTGCGTCTCGCGCAGCCCACGGTGTTGGTGGACATCGGTCGTGTGAAGGACTTGTCGTACGTGAGGGATGCCGGCGACCACGTGGCCATCGGCGCACTCACCCGCCACATGGACGTTGAGAAGTCACCGGTACTCGCCCAACACGCGCCACTACTCGCCCACGCGGCGAGTCATGTTGGTGATGCACAGGTGCGACACCGCGGCACCATCGGGGGTTCCATCGCCCACGCCGACCCGGCCAGCGACTTGCCGGCAACCACCCTGGCGCTCGGCGCCACGTACGTGGTGCAAGGCCCGAAGGGCAAACGAGACATCGCCGCGAGGGACTTCTACAAGGGCTTCCTCGAAAGTGCGCTTGCCGCCGACGAAATGCTGGTGGAAATCAAGGTACCCAAGATGAACGGTGCCGGTTGGAGCTTTCAGAAGTTCAACCGACGCGCGCAGGACTGGGCCATCGTCGGTGTGGCTGCGTGGCGCAACAACGGCACCAGCGGTGTGGCATTGGTGAACATGGGCTCCACGCCCGTACTCGCGTCGGCGGTGAGTTCGGCCTTGTCGAGCGGCGCCTCGATTGCGGATGCTGCAAGCCATGCTGCCGACGACGCCGAACCTCAGGGCGATTTGAATGCCAGCGTGGAATACCGCACACACTTGGCAAAGGTGCTGGTGCGTCGCGCGCTGGAAGAAGCGTCGAAGTAGTCGCTCCGCGCAACTACAGCAAACCGGCGTAACTGCCGCCATCGACCGGCAGATGGGTGCCGGTGATGAATCGTGCTGATTCGCTGCACAAGAACGCCACGATCCGACCGAAGTCGGCCGGATCGCCAACGACGCCGGCGGGAATACCCAGTTGCGTGGCATCGGGTGTCGAGCCGTACAACTGCGAGATGCGATCGGTTGCGTGAATGCCCGGCTGCACCGAGTTGACCGTCACCCCGTCGCCGGCCACCTCGCGTGCCAGCGTCTTGAGGAAGCCCGTAACGCCTGCACGTGCAGTGTTGGACAACATCAAGTTGGCGATCGGTTGCCGAACCGACAGCGAGGTGATCGCCACCACCCTGCCCCACCTGCGGTCACGCATGGCGGGAACCGCGGCTTGGCACATTGCCACCACCGACAACAAACTCTGTTGCAGAGCCGGCAGATAGTCGTCGACGGCGAGCGAGGCGAAATTCCCTGGCTTGGGTCCACCGCCATTGGCGACCAACACGTCGATGTGACCGAGTCGGTCACGAGCCATCTCCACGAACATTGCCGCGCCACCCGCGGTGGACACGTCGCACTCGATACCGATGGCGTTGTCCCCCAGCGCAGCCACGGCCTCGCTTACGCGATTGGTGGTTCGTCCACAGATGGCCACCTTCACGCCGGCGTCAACCAGCGCCTTGGCTGATGCAAAACCGAGCCCGGCGGTTGCCGCAGCCACTGCGGCAGTTCGACCGTTGATGCCGAGGTCCATCGGGAACTCACCGTACCCGAGCACCGGTCTGGGCACGGGCCGGCCGTCTTCCTAGGCTCAAGGACGTGGTGGCACCGCGCGCATCCCTCGGCTCGGTCCAGCACGTGCGAGAAGCATTGCAGGGCGCGGGATATCTCGCCGACGAGGGCCTCGCCACGGCGGTGTTCCTGGCCCTGTCACTCAAACGGCCGCTGCTGCTCGAGGGCGAAGCGGGCGTGGGCAAGACCGAACTCGCCAAGGTACTGGCCACGGTGCGCGGTAGCGAGTTGATTCGCCTGCAGTGCTACGAGGGCATCGACGCCAGTCAGGCGGTGTACGACTGGGACTACTCGCGACAACTGCTGCACTTGCGCGCTGCCGAAGCGAGCGGCGAAGCAGCAGGCAAGGCAACCGAGAAGTTGGAGAACGAGTTGTACGACGAGCGCTTCCTCATTCGTCGAGCGTTGCTGCGAGCAATCGAGCCGCGCAACGGCGTGGCTCCGGTGTTGTTGATCGACGAAATCGACCGCGCCGACGACGAGTTCGAGGCGTACCTGTTGGAGGTGCTGTCGGACTTCCAGATCACGGTGCCCGAAGTTGGCACGTTTCGCGCCACGGAAGTTCCACTGGTCGTTCTCACCTCCAACCGAACACGCGATGTGCACGACGCGTTGAAGCGTCGGTGCCTGTACCACTGGGTGGAACATCCGGGATTCGAGCGCGAGGTGGACATCGTTCGGTTGCGCGTGCCGCAGGTGCACGAGCGCTTGGCCCGCCAAGTGGCCGGCGCCGTGGAACGTCTGCGCTCGTTGCACCTGTACAAGCCACCGGGTGTCGCCGAAACCATCGACTGGGCCACCGCGTTGGGCACGCTCGGCGTCACGCAACTGGACGAAGCCGTCGTGCGCTCAACGCTCGGCACGGTGCTGAAGTACCGCGAAGACCACGAGCGTGTCACTGAACATGGCTTCGCCGACCTCATCAAGCATGCATTCGAGCGTGGTGCGCTGAACGGATGACCGCCGAGCGTATGGCCGTTGCCTTCGGGCGCGTATTGCGCGGCGCCGGCCTCCGAGTGCCGCTCGACTCCGTCGTCACGTTCGTGCAGTGTCTCGACGCCGTCGGCATCACCGACCGCAACCGTGTCTACTGGGCCGCGCACACCGCCATGGTTCGTCGGCCGGAGGATCGCGAAGCCTTCAACGTTGCCTTCGCCGTGTTCTGGGACCGCATCAGCGCCGGCGAAGATCCCCACCACATCGCCGAGGAAACGGTGTCGCTCGCGGCGGACACCGACGACGCAGAGGGTGACGACTCGACGGAGCGCAGCGACGATTCCGTCTCCCTTCGGTTTTCGGCAATGGAGACACTGAGCAAGAAGGACTTCGCCACTTACTCTGACTCGGAGCTCGCCGAGGCACAACGACTGATGCAACGCCTACGCTTCGTCGGCTCGCCTCGTCGATCGTTGCGACTTCGCCACAGTCGCTCGCGTCGAGCACAGGTCGACGTACGACGCACCGTGCGATCGTCGTTCGCGCACCTCGGCGAACCCGTGCGCCGACAGTGGCGCGCCCCGAGCGAGCGTATGCGCCGCTTGGTAGTGCTGCTCGACGTATCGGGGTCGATGGAACCCTACGCGCGGGCATTTCTTCGCTTCATGCACGCGGCACTGGTGGGGCGTCAGCGCGTGGAGGCGTTCACGCTGGGTACGCGCTTGACGCGCATCACACGGGAGCTTTCGCATCGTGACCCCGACAAGGCGTTGGCACGCACCTCGCAACAGGTGGCGGACTGGAGTGGCGGCACACGCATCGGTGAATGCCTCCGGATGTTCAACGACCGTTGGGGGGTGCGCGGGTTGGCGCGTGGAGCCATTGTCGTGATGCTGTCCGATGGATGGGATCGCGGCAACCCCGAGGTGCTCGGCGATCAGATGCAGCGCCTGAGCAGGGTTGCACATCGTGTGGTGTGGGTGAATCCGCTCAAGGTCACCCCCGGCTATGCGCCGCTGGCCCGCGGCATGGCGGCCGCACTCCCCCACGTGGATGCATTCGTCGAGGGGCACTCGCTGGAAGCGCTCGAACGTATCGCCGCGGTGATCCACGACGAAGGTGGTCGTGTAGCAGGTGTCATTCATGCGTGAACTCCTCGACGATCTCGACCGTTGGCGTGCAGCAGGAAAGCGCTGCGTGCTGGGGCGGGTGGTAGGTATCGAGGGCTCGGGTCCACGCGATCCCGGTGCCGCGATGGCGGTGAACGAAGAGGGGGAAGTCGTTGGTTCCGTCAGTGGCGGCTGCGTGGAGGGTGCGGTGGTTGCGGAAGCTCTCGAGATGCTGCACTCCAACTCCGACGCAAGAGTGGTGACGTTCGGCTATTCCGACGACGAGGCGTTCGCGGTGGGTCTCACATGTGGCGGCACGATTCACCTCTTCCTGCAGGAACTCACGTGGTGAACTCCGCGACGCAAACGGCGTTCGGGAATGCGGCGGCGCAACGGTGATGTCGCTCTACGACGAACTTGCGCGGCGATTGCGCGCGCACACTCCCACCGCACTTGCAGTGGTGATCGACGGACCGCACGCTGGAGCTACCATGTTGGTGTCGCCGGGTGAACCGGTGCTTGGTGGACTGGGAAACGACGAAATCACCCGTGTTGCGGCACGCGACACGCTCGGCGAATTGGAGGCGGGTCGTACGAGCACTCGCCACTACGGCCCGCAGGGTCAAACCACGCCGGAGGATCTGGTGGACTCACCCACCGTGCGGGTATTCATCGAGTCGTTCGCACCGCCACCGCACATGGTGATCTTCGGTGCCGTGGATTTCACCAGTGCGCTCGCCCGCGCGGCAAAGTTGTTGGGCTACCGAGTCACCGTGTGCGATGCGCGCAAGGTGTTCGCCACTGCACGACGATTCCCCATGGCCGACGACATCATGGTGGCATGGCCCGATGAGGTGTTCCTCACCCAGGGTCGTCACCTCGGACCGCGCGACGCGGTGTGCATCCTCACCCACGACCCGAAGTTCGACGTCCCAGCCATCCAGGGCGCCTTGCGCACCAAGGTGGGTTATATCGGAGTGATGGGAAGCCGCAAGACGCACGCCAAGCGGATGGAGCGTCTGGCCGAAGTTGGGTTGCACTCGGACGATTTGGGTCGTGTGATGTCGCCGATTGGTCTGGACATCGGCGCGCGAACTCCGGAGGAAACGGCAATCTCCATCTGTGGCGAGATCATCGCGCGCCGCACCGGCCGTACCGCGCAGTCGTTGTCAGCGACCACCGGCGCAATTCACTAGCAGACGACGAGCGACGACGGTCGCCAAGTGGCGAATGACGGCCATCGCCCACGCGCCGAACGACGGTTGCCTACCGAAGTGGGCTGACCCAGCGCATCCACGGAAGTCGAGTGGAGTCGATTCGGTGAATTTCCACCGAACGTTGTCCGGATCGCGCATGCACGATCAACTCGGGAACGCCGAGCGAAAACATGATGTGTCCCGGATACCACACCAGATCGCCCACCTGCACCTCATCACGCATTACCCGCCCTGCTTGTGCGTACTGATACTGCGAGCCGCGTTCGATCGGAACACCGGCCTGCGCCCACGCAAATTTGGTGAGCGCGGAACAGTCCAGCGCAATGAACGGCGCATCGGCATTGGTGCGGTACGGCACCCCCACCTGACTTAGCGCACTAAAGAGCGCGATCTTGCGTGGCATGGGTGTAGCCGTCCACACGGTGCGCAGTTGGTTGGCATCGGCGTCGAGCAGGTACGCCACCAAACTCGCCACCTCGTTGATCTGGCGTTCGGCGACTCCCTGTCGTTCCACTTCGGGCACATCGTGGCTTCGGCGAAGTTCCAGGGCGATGTGGCGCGAGGTGGACGCAATGAACGCAGCCGTGCGTTCGGCCAACGGGATGGCCCGTGCCGGCGATGGTGCACTCACCACGACGAGTACTGCCACCATGAGCGTCGCAGCAACCAGAGAGCGAACGCACGTTCGTAATTTGTGGGTCGATGGTGATACGGGCATTCGACCGAGATTTTTGGGGGACATCGAGACCTCCGGGTGACGCAGGGGGTGCGTCACTGGTTGGGTGGATGAAGTACCCCCATCCTACCCCTGTCTGTAACGGAACTGTAATAATTCGTGGGCTTGTGAACGACCCGAAACCGTTGTGGGAGGCTGATTTCGTGATTGCTGTGTCGAGTGCCTCATGACATCGAGTGTGCAGCCCTCCAGCGCGTCCTGCGGGGCACTGGTGCTCGCTGCGGGGGGTGGAAGTCGCTTCGTCGGTACCACACACAAACTGCTCGCCCTGCTTGCGGGAAAGCCCGTCGTTCGCCACGTAGTAGAGGCGGTGGCAGCCAGTGGTGTGTCCCCCATCATCGTGGTGACCGGCGCGGTGGCCCTCGACGACGTGCTCGCATCGCCCTTGCCGGGCAATCCGGAGGTCATCGTGGCGCACAATGATCGCTGGCAGTCCGGCATGGCGTCATCGCTGCAGGTGGGCCTCGACGTCGCACGTCAACGCGAACTTTGCGGCGTGGTGGTGGGTCTTGGTGATCAACCCGGGGTCACGGCGAACGCCTGGCGACGACTTGCCGACACCGACGCGCCGATCGCCGTGGCCACGTATCGCGGAGTGCGACGAAACCCAGTGAAAATCCACGCCGAGTTGTGGGACCAACTCCCCTACGAAGGTGACGAGGGTGCCCGAACACTCATACGAGTTCGCTCCGATTTGGTGACGGAAGTAGCCTGCGAAGGTAACGCCGACGACATCGATACCGCCGACGATGTGGCACGGTGGCAACACGACTTGGCGAATCGAGGTGAGTACTGATGGATCTCCACCACGAATTCACGGTTCCGGTTCCGGCGAGCGATGCCTGGCGGATACTCACCGACCTGGAACGATTGGCGCCGTGTCTCCCGGGTGCCCAGCTCACCGAAGTGGAAGGTGAGGTCTACCGCGGTCAAGTGAAGGTGAAGGTGGGGCCGATTCTCGCGCAGTTCAAGGGTCAGGCCTCGTTCGTGTCGCGTGACGACGCCAACTTCCGGGCTTCGCTGAAGGCCGAGGGTCGTGACACAACGGGCAAGGGCAATGCGTCGGCCACCATTACCGCTCGACTCGACCCCGTCACCGACACCAGTGCCAAATGCACGGTGGATACGCAACTCAACATCTCCGGCAAGGTGGCGCAATTCGGTCGCGGCGCTTTGGCCGACGTGAGCGACAAGCTTCTGCTGCAGTTCGTCGACAATCTCAACTCGCTGATTGCATCGCAACCAACCACCACCGCACCAAGCGGCGCAACGCCCTCCGAATCGAACTCGAATACGACGGCGCCGGGCGCCGACGCTGCAACGACGCCAGGCGTACGCAAGATTGAACAGACGCACGACGTTGCACCGCTCGATCTTCTCGACACCGCAGGAAGCACCATCGTGAAACGCCTCGTTCCGGTTGCGCTGGTGCTGGCTGCGGTGGTGGCCGCCCTTGTCATCTTCCGCTGAATCGGCGACCACGCTCGACATCGAGCAGGTCGCGGCACTGCTGGGTCGTCGCCCGCAGGGTGACTTCAGCGTGGTGCTGCGCCACCCCGACGGCTCCCCGCGCGTGGTGCGCAACGCCCCGTTTCTGCATGACGGAACACCAATGCCCACGCGTTTTTGGCTGGTCGATCCGTCCGACGTCGCCGCGGTGTCACGACTCGAAGCCGCCGGTGGTGTGAACACCGCCGAAGCCGAGGTGGACACCGATGAATTGCTTGCCGCGCACCAGGCATACGCCGCCGAACGCGATGCCCACGTCCCTGCGAGTCACACAGGACCCACGCCGTACGGTGGCGTGGCCGGAACCCGTCGTGGAGTCAAGTGTCTGCACGCGCACTACGCCAATTGGCTGGTGGGCAACGCCGATCCGGTCGGTCGGTGGGTCGCCCTGCAGCTCGAAGCGACGGCACGCTGATGAACCAGGCCACGCCCACCACCGCACTCGCCGCAATCGACATCGGCTCCAACTCCACCAACTTGTTGATCGTCGATGCAGCGGGCAACGAACTCGCGCGCGAGGTGAACGTCACCGCTCTCGGTGAAGGCGTCGGGTCAACGCGCTTGCTCTCCCCGACCGCCATCGAGCGAACCATGGCGGTGGTCACCAGGTACGCAACGATGGTGCGCGACCATGGTGCCCAACTGGCCATCACCGGCACTGCTGCCTGCCGTATGGCCACCAATACCGCCGAGTTTGTTGCACGTGTGCACGCAGCCACGGGTGTCGAGCCACGCGTGTTGTCGGCCGGCGAAGAAGCAAATCTCGCATGGCACGGCGCCGTGGCAAGCCTGCCGCCCGTCGATGGCACCACCATGGTGGTGGATATCGGCGGCGCGTCCACGGAATTGACCATCGGCGACACATGGGATGGCCGTGCCAATGTGCGCGACAGCGTTTCCCTGCCCTACGGCGTGGTCACCCTCACGGAGGCCGAGTTGCACGGTGATCCACCCCGCCCCGAGGAACTCGCGAATGCCATTTCCATCGTGAGCGATGCCGTGGACAACGCAGTGATCGAACGACCTGCCCTCGGCGACCCTGCACGTGTGGTGGGCGTGGCGGGCAGCATCGTCACCATTGCGGCAGTGGAGTTGGGGCTGCAACACTTCGATGCAACACGACTGCACGAGATGGTGCTGTCACGTGCCGCTGCAGAGGACGTATTTCGTACGCTCGCCACCGAATCACTGGAGGATCGAGTACACAATCCGGGCCTCCCGTTGGAACGTGCCGGGGTCATCGTGGGAGGATGTTGCCTGCTGGTTGCCATCATGCGACGACTCCATCTCGACCACATCATCGTGAGCACCCACAACCTGCTCGATGGCGTGATCGCCGAGATGCGATCGTCATCCCCCACTGGCGGTGGCGCATGAAGCCCACCACCACGTCGCGTGCCCGCGTCGAACATCCCACGAGTTCATCACCCGTGCGCCTGTTCGGTCGACGAGTGATGTTGCGCCCACTCATCGCCAGCGATTTCGCGGCGTTCGGCGAGGTGCGAACCCGCAATGGTCGATGGCTCACGGATTGGGAGCCGCTACGTCCGATGGCATCTGCCGACCCGGCGGTGAGCCAGGAAGCCTTCGAGCGTCGTTGCCTGCTGCGTGAACGCGAGCGCGTTGCGGGAAATGCGTACAGCTTCGGTGTGTTCGTTGATTCCGTTTTTTGTGGTGAGGTGAACCTCAACGGCGTTGCTCGCGGATCGATGCAGTCTGCGACCATCGGCTATTGGATCGACCGGGCCAAAGCCGGACACTCCTACACACCCGAGGCCGTTGCGGTGGTCACCCGATTCGCCTTCGAGCAACTTCGTTTGCACCGACTGGAGATCTGCATCATTCCGCGCAATGCAAACAGCCTGCGCGTGGTGCACAAACTCGGCTGGCGATACGAGGGTTGCGCCAAACGTTTCCTCGAGATCAACGGTGTATGGGAAGACCACGACCGCTTCGGCTTCACCGTCGAAGAGTGGGAAGCCCGCGCCGAAGACCTCAGCCGCGCCTGGCTGTAGCCCCCTACGGTCGCACGCGCCACTGCGGCTAATCGCGCCGGTGCAACCGCCGTTAGCGCTTGGAGATCTTTGCCTGCAGCGCTGCGAGACGTTCGCGAAACCACGGCTGCCGTGTAGACCACACCTGTGGCCCCAGTTCGAACTCCACCGCTTCGCCATGGGTTGGCACGGCACCAATCTCCACGATGGTTTTCTTGATCGACGCCAGTAGTTCCTTGGGAGCACCCGCCGCCTTTGCTGCAAACTCGCGTGCGGTGGCGATGAGCGCGGCATCGTCCACGCACTTCCACACCAGGCCGGCACGCAGTGCCGCTTCGCCATCCAGCACGTCGCCAAAGGCAACGGTGGCCATGGTGGTTTGCATGCCGGCGATGCGCAACTGCATCCACGTGTTGCCGCCACCCGGGTGCAGCCCGAGTTGCAGGAAGCGGGAGTCGAACCTTGCACTCTTTGCTGCAATACGCACATCGCAACCGAGCGCCAGGTTCATGCCGGCGCCAACCGCTGCACCATTCACCGCGGCAATCGTCGGCACGGTAAGAGACTGCATGGTGCGGGGAATGTTCTGAATGCCATCGGTATACCAGCGGCGCAGCTCATTGGCGCTGAGATTTCGCTCCTGAGTCATGGCGCGGATTTCCTTCAGGTTGCCACCCGAGGAAAAGCTTTTGCCGGCACCAGTAATGATCACGCAACTGACCGACTCGTCGGCATCGGCTTTTTTTAATTTTTCCACCAAATCGGGGACCAGGTCGTGGGACAGAGCATTGCGGGTGTC
>JALRBT010000038.1 GCA_023262255.1 Ilumatobacteraceae bacterium | reverse complement strand
ACCAGCACCGACCACCGGTCTCGCGTGTTGCGCCACGGCAGATCGCGCAACCGGGGTACGCCCCATGCCAGCAATGGTTCGGTGATGTCCGGGCGATCCACGGGCTAGGTGATGATCGAGTGACTCACTCCGACCAGACGTCTCGACCGTCGTACGGGCGTTCCCGCGTCGGGGCTGACGCCCGCTTCCACACCATCACTCGACGTCGGAAGTAACACACCTCTTTACCGTCCTGGTTGAATCCCTTGGTCTCCACCGTGACCACGCCTCGATCGGATTTGGACTTGGACTCCACCACTTCCAGCACCCGCGTTTCGGCATGAATCGTGTCGCCGTGAAACGTGGGGTGCTTGTGCTGCAAGGTTTCGACCTCCAGGTTGGCGATGGCCGCGCCACTCACATCGGGCACGCTCATGCCCAGCACCAGCGAATACACCAGGTTGCCCACCACGACGTTTCGGCCCTGCACACTGCGCGAGGCGAACCAGTCGTTCGTATGCAACGGATGATGGTTCATGGTGATCATGCAGAACAGATGGTCGTCGGCCTCGGTGATGGTTTTGCCGGGCCAATGTTTGTAGACGTCACCGACGACGAAGTCTTCGAGGTGTCGACCGAAGGGGCGCTCGTGCGTGGTCATGGCGTCAAGAGTAGGGGCTAGTCGCCACGCGGTGATTGCGGCAAGTCGTCGTCTCCCAGCGTGGGCTGTTCGCCCGTGTCCTCGTACCTCGGCGTCTCGAACATGCCGGTTCGATCGCGCGGAGCATTGCGTTCGATCCATCGAGCCTTGGATTCACTCACCTGCGAGCCGGCACGAGCCGCGGATTGCAATCGCCCGAATCGGCTCTGCGGTGTGGGCACCGGGGTAACCGCACCGATGCGCAGCGATGCGTAACTCACTCCACCGACGATGATGGGCAGCCAGAACTGGGCGATGCGGTACGTCAGCACCGTGACGGTGGCCGTTGCCGCCGGAACCCCGAAGCCGACGAGTGTGGGAATGTAGACGCCTTCGACGATGCCGAGTCCACCCGGTGTGATCGGAACCGACGCCAATACGTTCGCCAGTCCGAAGGCCACGAGCAGCCCGTCGGGCGACACGCTTCCGCCGAAGGCACGCAGGAAGAGCCACAATGCGAGGAGGTCGAGCAACCAATTGATGGTGCCCCACATGATCACTCGTCGGAGCACGTCGCGCTCGGCGAGGAGTCCTCGAATGCGATCGCGGAGGTGATCCATGAGGCTGGCGGCGGATTCTCCGTCTCGACCGATCTTGTCGTACAGCCAGCGCACGAACCGGTGGAGGCGACCCTTGTCGTCGACGATGCCGAACACCACTGCTCCGACGATGGCCATCAAGATCGCGCCGGCAACCGCCGCCGTCCCGTACACGGGGCTCGACCCACGCAGCGGAATGGATACCACCAGACCAATCCACAACAGCACGTTGAGAATCACGGCCGAACCGATGCCGGCGGTCGCCAAGGCGAAGCCGGCGTCGGCCTTCGAAATTCCCGAGCTCGTCACGAGTTTGAACCCCAAGGCATTGCTCGCGGCGCTTCCTCCAGGCAGGATGCTGCCGAGTGCCCGGGTGCTCAACTGGATTCGAAACAAATCGAATCGAGTCAATCGATTGGCGTCGGGTCCGAGAGCAGCGTGGGTAACCAGCGTGTAGCAGTACAGGGCCACGAATTCGAGCCCGATGGCAACCGTCAGGAGAACGGGGTCGATTCGGGTCAAGTCACCGATGGCATTGCGAAACGCCGGCACCAGCGGAAGAACGAAAAAGTAGATGACGACGGCAAAAAGCACCCATCGAAGTGCCTTCAGCATTACCCCAGCGTAAATGGACGGGTGGCGTGTGCCACCGCATCGTGACCCGGATTTTCCGTGCTGGGACAAGGAGAACGAAAGTCACTTCACTACCGTTGGACTTCGTGCACGACTCCGTCAAAGACCTCACCACCGCCGCAACCATCGTCGAAGGGGTTGCCGCACTTCTGCGACGCGCAACGCTGCGACTCGCGGAGTCGGGCGGACCCGAACGGCAACAAACTCTCGCGTATGACCTGGCGCACGCCAGCGCCGCGCTTGAAACGGCACGGTCGCTCATCGACTACGGCGCAAAGGGTGAAACCGAGGCAACCATCACCTGCGCATTCGTCGCCGACATGGTGCACGATTTGTCGAGCCGATTGATCGGACGCGAACAACTGTGGACGGTGCAGGTTTCCGAACTCGCCTCCTACGAGCCGTTCGTCGCCACGTATCGTGCCCCGGAACTGCTGGTGTCACTCGCCGCCACCACCGGCCCACGCCACCTCGACGACGACTACGAAATGGTGCAGGACACCTTCCGTAGTTTCGGCAAGAAGGTGATCGGCAAACACGCCGAGCACGTGCACAGGGAAAACGCCGACGTACCGGAAGAAATCATCACCGGCCTCGCCGACATCGGCGCGTTCGGGCTCTCCATTCCGTCGGAGTTCGGCGGCTTCAGCGAAGGAGGCGAAGGTGAGTACATGGCCAGCTGCGTGGCCACCGAGGAACTGTCGCGTGCATCGCTGGGTATCGGCGGTTCGCTCATCACGAGACCCGAAATCCTCACGCGCGCCCTGGTGAAGGGTGGAACCGAAGCCCAGAAACAGTATTGGTTGCCCAAACTTGCGACGGCCGAGGTCATGGCGGCGGTTGCGGTAACCGAGCCCGACTACGGCAGCGATGTTGCGTCATTGAAGACCACTGCCACCGCAGCGAAGCGCGACGGGGTCGACGGATACGTCATCAACGGAGTGAAGACCTGGTGCACGTTCGCGGCACGAGCCAACGTGTTGATGTTGTTGGCACGAACCGATCCGGATCGCTCCAAGTCGCATCGCGGACTGAGTTTGTTCATCGTCCCCAAACCACTCGGTGAAGCCCACGGCTTCGTGTTCCAACAGGACGGTGGCGGAAGGATGGAGGGCCGCCCCATCGACACCATCGGCTACCGCGGTATGCACTCGTACGAAATCGCGATCGAGGACTGGTTCGTACCCGCCGATCACTTGATCGGTGAAAACGAGGGCCTCGGCAAGGGTTTCTACTTCCAGATGGAGGGCTTCGAGAACGGGCGCCTGCAAACCGCGGCGCGTGCCGTGGGCTTGATGCAGGCCGCCTACGAAGCGGCGTTCGACTATGCGAACAACCGCAACGTGTTCGGAAAGAACATCATCGACTACGAACTCACTCAAGTGAAACTCGGTCGCATGGCCGTGGTAATTCAGGCGTCACGGCAGTTCAGTTACGCCGTGGCCAAGATGATGGGCAAGGGAGAAGGTGCCATGGAAGCCAGCATGGTGAAGGCATACGTGTGCAAAGCCGCCGAATGGGTCACCCGCGAAGCCATGCAGATACACGGTGGATACGGTTACGCAGAGGAGTATCCGGTGAGTCGTCTGTACGTCGACGCGCGCGTGCTGTCGATTTTCGAGGGCGCCGACGAGACCCTCTGCCTGAAGGTGATTGCCCGACGACTCGTGGAGTCCGTGCAGGGCTAGCCGGGCAGCGTCGCATCACGTACGACGTTTAGGGCCGAGCCGCGAGCCGATCTAGGCGACGAGTTCGAGCAGTTCGTGTAGCGAACCGAGTCGCTCGCAGTCGTAGTCGGCGTGATCGCCGAACGGGTCGTACAACAACGGCACCAACCCCGCAGCGCGTGCACCACCGACGTCGTTCACGTACGAGTCACCCACGTAGGCGATTCGCTCGGGCGGCAGGTTGAGTGCGGCGATCGCTTCGGAGAAGATTCGCGGATCGGGTTTGGCATATCCAATCACGTGGGAGTCGGTCACGATGCTCACCGGCACTCCGGCACCGGGACCCACCTGACAGATGCACAAATTGTCGAGGGTTGCCTCGATCTGGCCACTCGCGTTCGACACCACGCCGATGGGCACTTTTCGGTAGTGCAGTTGTCCGAGCGCGGCGACGGATTCCAGCATCGGAAACCGCCAGTAGTAGGGCGAGAAGAGGCGTCTCATCGCCAGCGCTGCGGACTCGACGTTGTCGTCGGCGACTCCGGCGGTGCGGACGTATGCGTGTCGGTAGATGTCCCAGGTGATCTTGTCGATCGACGGATCGGTGCGCTTGCTCGCCACCTCGTCGAGTGCCTCCATCCCGGCGTAGTGACAGCGCACGAGGAGATTCGTGTCGGTCGAGCCTCCGAACGGCGAGATTGCAGCGGCGGTCGCAAAGGGGTCGGGAATCACGAAGATTCCTCCGGCGTCGAACAACACACCGTCGAAGCGTTTGGCCATGGCGCGATGCCTATTTCCGCGTCGTCATCGCGGGGTACTCACGCGGATCGCGTCAGGCCGGCGCGGGTACCGCGCGAGATGAACTTGAGCGCCATCTTGCGACTGGCTTCGTCGATCATCTCGTCGCCGAACATCACCGCACCCTTGCCTTCGCCTTCGGTGGCGGTGTGGTACGCGTCGAGTATGGCGCAGGCGCGGTCGAACTGTTCCTGGGTTGGTGAGAACACCTCGTTGAGAATCGCCACCTGGTCGGGGTGCAACGCCCATTTTCCGTCGTAGCCGAGGGTGCGGGTTCGTTTGCAGTAGTCACGGAATCCGTCGGCGTCGCGAATGTAGAGGTATGGGCCGTCGATGACCTGGAGGCCGTTCGCGCGACCCGCCATGAGGATCTTGTTGAACACGTAGTGAAAATGGTCGCCCGGATAGTCGGAGATCTGCACGCCGCCCGTCAACACCGGCATCTCCATGCTTGCAGCGAAGTCGGCTGGGCCAAAGATGATGGTCTCCAATCGCGGGCTGGCTGCGCAAATTTCCTCCACATTGATCAGTCCGCGCGCGGTTTCGATCTGAGCCTCGATGCCGATGTGACCCACCGGCAGACCACTTGCGATCTCCACCTGACGGAGAAGCATGTCGGTGGCGACGATCTGTGCGGCCGACTCCACCTTGGGGAGCATGATCTCGTCCAGCCGGGCTCCTGCACCACCAACCACCTCGATGATGTCGTAGGCGGTCCACTTGGTGCTCCAGTCGTTCACGCGGACGCACAGCACCTTGTCGCCCCAATCTTGCGTCGCAATGGCTTGTGCGACGCGCGCTCGCGAGGCTTCCTTCTCTTTCGGCGCCACCGCGTCCTCCAGGTCGAGGAACACCATGTCGGCCGGGATTCCGGGCCCTTTGCCCAACATCTTTTCCGACGATCCGGGAATCGACAAACAAGAACGGCGTGGCAGGTCGCGCGAGCGTGGAGACATGCCTTGCAGGCTAGATGACGCTGCGTCGCAGGAGCTCGGTTGTGGGTGCACACTCCGGCTCCAGATTGCCCAGCACATCATCGACCGCACCGTGCGGACCCACCATCTTCGAAAACGACGCGCCGGGAATTACATCGAGACCCGCGCGCCAATCGCTGTGAACCTCCAGTCCGGCGAGCATTCCGTCCCACAACACACCCGGTAGTCGAGTTCCCGATCCGGCAACGAGCCACACTGGCTTGTCGTGGGCACGTGCGGTGTCGACCACGGTTCGCGATCCGCCAACCGCCAGCACCGCATCCGGGCCACAGGCGAGGGCTTCCACGATCACCACGTCGGCACACTCGATTGCACCGGCAAGGTACTCGAACGGCACGAGTTCGGCTGCAATCTCCGCATCGTGCAAACGATCCACGAGCGCTTCGCCCTCGCCGTGGCTGTCGACCACCAACATGAGCGCATCGCCTCGTTGTGCCAAACACTTCACGGTGTTGAACGGCCAGCCGATAATCACGACACGCACGTCGTCCCCGAGTACGTCGTCGAGATGGCCGGGGGTCTCATCGCGCTCCACCACGAGCGCCAGGGCGCGGGCCCGAGCGAACGGCTCGGCAGCGGTCAGAACGTTCGCGCACAACCACCACAACTGCGCTATCGACGGATGACGCTCCACGATCCGTCTGCATGCCAACACCAACGACGGTGGATCCATGTCCATGTCGCACAATGCCAACGCGGTTTCTCGCACCAACACGCCGGGTCCCGCACCATCGGCGCGTGCCACATATCGCAAGCGCTCGATCGGGTGCATTACGAAAACAGTACTTGCGGCTTGCTACCGTCACAGATGTGATTACGCCGTCCCCCGACACGGTGTTGCAGCCGCTGGACGGGCCTTCGCGCCCGCTGCACGAGTGGCTCACCACCTTCCACCTGCTGTCCGTGGTGATCGATCCGTACACCAACGAAAGTGCCTGGGTGCTGAAGACTGCTCGTCGCATCCTCGCGCAGTTCGCCGGCTCCAGTGTTCGCACCAATTACGTGGTCACCGCTGGCGCCGACGATGCCCGGGCCTTCCTCGGCCCGCTCGCAACCGAGGCACTGGTGTTTTGCGACCCCGACCGAACCTTCGTCAAACAACTCGGGCTCACGCAATTGCCGGCATTCGCGTTCCTACGAATCGACGGCAACGTGGTGGCAACGGCAGAAGGCTGGAATCCGCTCGAGTGGCGCGCCGTTACCGACGAGGTTGCGCGCACAGTGTCATGGAGCAAGCCGCTCATTCCCGCGCCGGGCGACCCCGGTGCATTTGCTGGCACTCCGGCACTGGTGTGATGTCCACACTCCAACCGTTCGTTCATACCGACCTCTTGCCGCTGGGGCCCGACACCACGGAGTACCGACTGGTCACCCGCGAGGGCGTCTCGGTGGAAAGAACGTCGTTGGGCGAATTCCTGCGAGTCGACTCGAGTGCCATCACCCGACTTACCGCCGAGGCCATGCGTGACATCGCCCACTTCCTCCGTTCCGGTCACCTGCAACAACTCGCCGACATCCTGAGCGACCCCGAAGCCAGCGACAACGATCGTTTCGTCGCCCTCGACCTCCTGAAGAACGCCTCCATCGCCGCCGGCGGTGTGTTGCCGATGTGTCAAGACACCGGCACCGCGATTGTGAAAGCGAAGAAGGGCCAATTCGTGATGACGAGCGGTGCCGACGACGTCGCCATCTCGCGCGGAATCTACGACACGTATCTCACCAGCAACCTGCGCTACAGCCAGCTCGCTCCACTCTCGATGTACGAAGAGGTGAACACCTGCACCAACCTGCCCGCCGAAATCAAGATTTCCGCGGTCGACGGTGACGAATACAAGTTCCTCTTCATCGCCAAGGGAGGTGGCTCGGCGAACAAAAGCTACCTCTTCCAAGAGACCAAGGCGTTGCTCAACGAAAAGACCCTCCTGCCGTGGCTGTTCGAAAAGATGAAGACCCTCGGCACTGCCGCGTGTCCGCCGTACCACCTCGCAGTGGTCGTCGGTGGAACTTCCGCCGAGTACGCCGTGGAGGTCGCCAAGTTGGCGAGCACTCGATACCTCGATTCGCTCCCCACTTCTGGAAGCGCGGCCGGACACGGTTTCCGTGACCTCGACCTGGAGCGCAAGGTGCTGCAACTCGCGCAGCAAACGGGTATCGGTGCGCAGTTCGGTGGCAAGTACTTCTGTCACGACGTTCGCGTCATCCGCCTGCCGCGACACGGTGCGAGTTGCCCGGTGGCAATGGCGGTGTCGTGCAGCGCCGATCGTCAGGCACTCGGCAAGATCACCCGCGATGGCGTGTTCCTCGAGCAACTCGAAACCGACCCGGCACGCTTCCTTCCGGATGTCACCCACGATGATCTCAGCGACCACGTTGTGCAGATCGACCTCAATCGTCCGATGGCCGAGATCCGCAAGGAGTTGTCGAAGTACCCGGTGAAAACTCGTGTGATGCTCACCGGCCCGATGGTGGTGGCGCGCGACATCGCGCATGCCAAATTGAAGGAACGCCTTGAGACATCGGGATCGCTCCCCGATTACTTCAAGGATCACTGCGTGTATTACGCCGGCCCGGCAAAGACGCCAGAGGGTTATGCATCCGGCGCGTTCGGACCCACCACGGCGGGACGCATGGATTCCTACGTTGCAGAGTTCCAGAAAGCCGGCGGCAGCTACGTGATGCTCGCCAAGGGCAATCGTTCACGGCAAGTCACCGAGGCTTGCAAGGAGTTTGGTGGCTTCTACCTCGGTTCGATCGGTGGACCCGCCGCACGCCTGGCACAGGATTGCATCACTAAGGTGGAGGTGCTCGAATACTCCGACCTCGGAATGGAAGCCGTGTGGAAGATCGAGGTACGCGACTTCCCGGCGTTCATTGTGATCGACGACAAGGGCAACGATTTCTTCGACATGGTCGATGCGACGCGCGCGACGCCGGTCAACCTCCGCTCGTAACTCGCGTCGCCGCCCCGGTGCGGTGACGTGCGCACCGGGCGAATACTCCCCACTCGAATTGGAGCGCATCACGTGCACGCTCTCGGTATGGCAAGGTGAAGCCGGTCGGTGCCAGTGGTGCAACATCCGCATCGAGGTGGCGAGACGGCGCACGTGGTGCGGCAATGCCTGTGCCCGCGCGTACCAGCGCAACCACATTTGGCGATTCGCGCGATCGGCGGCAAAACGTCGCGCCAAGTACTTCTGCGAACGACCGGACTGCACCGCCGAGCGACGTGATTGCGAGGTGAACCATCGCACCGCTCGCGAGGGCGGCGGCTACGGCCCGGGTTGCCACCACCATTTGAGCCCCGATCAGAACGGCCTCGGCGGGCTGGAGGTACTGTGTCGCGCGCATCATCGCGAGATAACGACCGCACAGGCCAAGGAACGTGCGGCACGGCGTCGCGCCGCCAAAGACTCCGCTACGGAATCGTCGTCGACGACTGCGCCCTGATTCCCGTATCGTCGCGGAATTTCGGATCGAGACACGACGGCTCCCGGTAGGGGGCGTAGTCGAGCGCTCGGGCGATGGTTTGAGCGAGCACCGAACGCCCCATGTCGGAGAGATGGATCTTGTCCTTTCCGGTGATGCCCTTCACCTTGGCGACACTCGCCCAATCGAGTACGTGCACGTGGTCGTACCGGTTGGCCACGCTTCTGATCGTGGTGTTCACCGTCTTTTGCGCGTCGCGAAACACACCCGTCGTGAGCACGACGGTTTCGACGCCCTTGGTGATATCGAACATCCGCTCGAATTCCCGCCGAACCGACGCTTCGTTGCCCTCGTAGTTGGTTCCGAGGTAGATGACGACCACGTCCCACACGGCATCGATTCGGGCCCTCAACACACGGGTGCCGAACTCGGCGAAGCGTCCGGGCTCGGCCTCCACCGCAACCTGCCAACCCAACGGATCGAGGGTTTCGCACATCTCATTTCCATAGCGTCGTGCAGTCGACGCCAGGATGGAGTCGCCCACCAATAAGACGCGGTTTCCCGTCACGCGACCGCCCACCGGGCCACCTTCGGGTAACGGCAGTTGCAACTCCACGCCATCGGGCAAGGTAACCGGAGCCCAGAAGTCGTATCCGGGTAAGCGACCCACACCTTCCAGCACTCCCGACTCGCTCGTGGTGGTTACCTCGCCACACGTAGTCAATGACGCAAGGAGCGCTAGCGACGCCGCGAGTCGGGCCACGACTCCGGTCACGCGATCCACGCTGGGCGTCCGCGAACTTGCGTCGGCACGGTCGTGGAAGCGGTTCATGTCGGCTGTAGATCTTCGAAACGATCGACGTTTCGCATCTCCTTGAACTTGAACCACCATACGCCCACTATTCCAAGCGTGAGCACACCGCCACCAACCACCGTCGCCGGGACGCCGACGGCCTGTGCCGCCACCCCCGACTCGAACGCGCCGAGTTCATTCGTGGCACCGATGAACACGTTTTCTACCGCGGAAACCCGACCACGTTTGTCATCGGGTGTCACCAGCGGAACGATGGAACCGCGCACGAACACGCTCACCATGTCGGCGCCGTGCAGAACCATGACGGCGAAGAATGCAATCCAGTAATTGCGGGTCAGTCCGAGCACGATCGTACCGATGCCGAAAACTGCAACGGCCACCAGCAACCAGCGACCCACGTAGCGACGAAGCGGTCGAACCGCCAAGAGCAGCGCAACCGCACCCGCACCGATTCCGGCGGAGGCTCGCAGCCATCCGTAGGCGATGTTGCCCACTCCAAGACGCTCTTCGGCGATCACCGGCAACAACGCGACCGCGCCACCGAACAACACTGCGAACAGATCGAGCGAGATCGCCGCAAAGAGGATCGGTGTACGACGGATGTAGCGGAGGCCCTCCACCGCCGAACGAAGGGTTGGGCGCTCGACACCTGCGTCGCCATGCTGCGTCGCCGGCACACGAACGCCGGAGAACAACAGGATTGCGGTGGTGATCAGGGCCGATCCAACGCCGTAGGCAACCACGGGCGACGCCGAGTACAAGAACCCCGACATTGCCGGTCCGAGGATTCCCGCCGACGTCCACACGGTGGAGTACAACGCAATCATTTGTGGCAAGCGACCTTCGGGCGCGATCGATGCGGCGATGGGACGCATGCTCGGGGCCAGGAATGCACGCGACGCCCCGTAGAGGATTGCAATGAGGAAGATTGGTGCCACACCGGTCGGCCTCGTCGACGCGTACCACATCAGCAAGAGTGCGGATGCCAATTCGCCGCACATGGCGATTTGAGAAACCCGCTTTCGGTTGAACCGGTCGGCAACGGTGCCCGTCACGAACACCAGCAGGGCGATGGGAAGGAACTCCGCCAGGCCGAGGAACCCAAGATCCAACTCGCGACGTGTGATGTCGTACACCTGCTTGGCCAACGTGGTTACCTGCAGGGAGAGCCCGACGTATAGCAGCACGTTCGCGCCGATGTACGCGCCAACCGATGGGGCCCGCAGGATCTGTAGCACCGACGCCCGCCCCGATGAATGTTGCGGCGTCACGGTCTCATTAGGTTAGTGAGCCGTGACCTTGTCGTCGTTCGCTCGCGAGACACGATTCATGTCCGCCGTCGATCAAGCGACGCTGGTGCGCGACAAGAAGGCATCACCGGCGGAGTTGTTGGAAGCAGCCATCGAGCGGTACCACGAGTACAACCCGCACATCAACGCGGTGAACATCGTGTGGCTGGAACATGCGCGCGAACTCGCAAAAAGAGCCGGCAGCGAGGTATCTCCTGCCCCGTTCCACGGAGTACCGACGCTGTTCAAGGACCTCCACACGCTGTATGCGGGCCAACCGATCACCAACGGCAACAAGGCGCTGAAGCAGGCCAACTACATCGCCACACAGAACACCGTGATGGTCGATCGGTATCTTGCCGCCGGATTCGTGCCGTTTGGTCGCACGAACAGTTGCGAATGGGGCAGTTTGCCGGTGACCGAGCCCGAGGCGTGGGGGCCCACGAAAAATCCCCACGACTTGTCACGCACCTGCGGCGGTTCGAGTGGCGGTGCCGGAGCAGCGGTCGCCGCGGGGATCGTGCCGCTGGCGCATGCAAGTGACGGCGGTGGAAGCATTCGGATACCCGCATCGTGCAACGGCCTGGTCGGTTTGAAGACGAGCCGTGGAAGGATCTCGGTCGGCCCGCTCCGGGACGAGTTCGGCTTCGGAGTCGAGCTGTGCGTATCGCACACGGTTGCCGATACCGCAGCGCTGTTGGACGCCGTGCATGGCGCCGGTGTCGGTGATGGTGTCGTTGCGCCGTTGCCTGCGCGAACCTTCAGCAGCGAGGTGGGCGAACACGTTGCACCGCTTCGCATCGGTTTGCTCGACCATGACCCGCTCGGCGCGCACGTGGATGTCGAGTGTCGCGATGCCGCTCGAGCCACGGCAACGTTGTTGCAATCACTCGGTCACCACGTTGATGAGTCGTACCCTCCCGCGATGGCCGATGCGACGTTCCCACCCCGATTCGGTGCAATGTGGGCAACCAACCAAGCGGTATCTCGCGATGCGCTCGCCGCGATGTTGAACCGGGCCGTCACGCGCGATGACATCGAAGCCGTCAACTGGGCACAGGCGGAGTATGCGTCGAAGGCTTCAGCACTCGACTACGCGAAGGCGATGAACGCTGCAGCCACGTTCCGTCGTGCGCTCGCCCAGTGGTGGCACGACGGGTTCGATCTGTTGCTCACGCCCACGCTTGCTCGCCTTCCCTTCCCGATCGGCTCGTTCGCCAACGACCCCAGCGACCCTCTGAAACCGTCACGACTTGCCAGCGAATGGGTCCGATTCACCGCTCAATTCAACATGTCCGGTCAGCCGGCGATCAGCCTTCCCTTGGCGCGCACGCCGGCCGGCTTGCCCATCGGTGTACAACTGGTGGCCGCATACGGCCGTGAAGACCTGCTCCTGCGTGTGGCGTCGCAACTCGAGACCGCAGCCCCGTGGAAGCACTTCACGCCGAGCGCGCTCGGCTGACCACACGGTTCGCGTCGGCCCAAGCCTGCACACCTCCGACTCCGCGCGCTCATGGAGTCGCCAGTAACCTCGGCGTATGCGCGTACGAGTGGATGCCGATTCCTGCCAGGGCCAGCAGATGTGTTCGATTGCTGCTCCCGAGATCTTCGGTAGCGACGAACTCGGTCACGCAACCGTATTGATCGAGGGAGACGTTCCCGTGGAATTGCAGGCCAAGGCACGTCGCGCTCAAGCGAACTGCCCGGAAGACGCCATCATCATCGAGGAGTAACAATGACCACGCTGGAAGAAAACTCCGATCCCGTCAACGACCCGACCACCGACTACAACATCTTCGATCCCGAGTTCGTTCGGGACCCGTACCCCACGATGACCGAGATTCGCGAGTCCGGCTGCCCCATCGCCCATAGCAATCGTTGGGGTGGCTCGTGGTTCCCGACTCGCTACGAGGACGTGGTGGCAATCGCCCAGGAACACGAGATCTTCACCTCGCGCGACATCATCGTGGTGCCTCGCGCCGCCGCACAAGCCGAGGGTCCGTACGCGGGCGTCGCTGCGCCACCCATCACCAGTGATCCACCCGACCACCACTGGCATCGTCGCTTGATCCTTCCAATCTTTGCGCCGCAGTCGGTGGCGAAGTACGAGCAGGGCACCCGTGATCTCTGCAACAAACTCATCGACGGCTTCATCGCAAAGGGTGAGGCCGATGCAGGTACCGACTACGCCCAACAAATCCCCGTGCGTGTCATCGCCACCATGCTCGGGGTCCCCACCGAAATGGCGGACGAGTTCACCGGGTGGGTGCGCGGCGTGCTCGAAGTTGGCCTCACCGATCCCAAGGTGCGCCTCGAGAGTCGGCTCAAGATCCTGAATTTCTTCCGCCAACAGTTGGATGACCGACGTGCCAATCCACGCGAGGACGACCTCATCACGGATCTGCTCAATTCCGGCGACAAGTACCCGGTGACGGATCAGTACGTGCTTGGTGTCTGCAATCTCATGCTGGTTGCCGGTATCGACACCACGTGGAGCGCCATCGGATCATCGCTCTGGCACATGGCGCAACATCCGGAACATCGCAAACAGTTGCGCGACAACCCCGAATTGTGGCCGACCGCCATCGAGGAGTTGCTCCGTGCCTATTCGCCGGTCACCATGGCCCGAATCGTGGACCGCGACACGGAGTTTCAGGGATGTCCGATGAAGGCCGGTGACCGCATCTTGATGTCATTCCCCGCCGCCAACCGGGACCCGCGGCAGTTCGACCGCCCCGACGACGTGATTCTGGATCGCGAACACAACCGCCACGTGGCCTTTGGATCGGGTATCCATCGCTGTGCCGGTTCCAATCTTGCCCGATTGGAATTGCGCGTGGCGCTGCAGGTCTGGATGGAGCGCATTCCCGAGTTCTCGCTCGTCGACCCCGCCACGGTGATCTGGGCTGGCGGACAGGTGCACGGTCCGCGCGTGTGTCGCGTGCGCTTCTAAGGCCCTTTCACCCCGTACCGGCATCACCCGACCATCCACCACCCGTGTAATAGGGTGGGCGTCTATGAAGAAAAACGAACTAATCAACGCAGTAGCAATCCACGCAGACGTCGAGAGGAAAGTGGCGAAAGCCGTCATCGAGGGAACCGTCGATGTCATCCTGGCCAATGTGGCCAAGGGTGAGATCGTCAACATCTCGGGCTTCGCCAAGTTCTTCAAGAAGAAGCGTCCAGCACGCATCGGTCGCAACCCGGCAACGGGCGAGCAGATCCAGATC
>JALRBT010000037.1 GCA_023262255.1 Ilumatobacteraceae bacterium | reverse complement strand
GACATTCCGGTCGACATGATGACGGGCTTGCCAGTTGCTCGAATTGCTCCAAGTAACTCGTCGTCGGTGACACAGGCAGAAGCAATTTTGAACACTGGTGTGTTGAAACTCTCGAGAAACTCCACCGATGGAACATCCCAAGGTGATGCGAACCACATGATGTTTTTTGCGCGGCAGTGAGCATCAATCTCAGAGAATTCGTCCGTGCCAAACTCGATCCGCTCTTTGTATTCCAAGTACGTCATGGTTCCCCATGGAGTTTCCCGGAGGATTGAGGCTTGTTCCGGGGGTACGCAGATAGCGGGAGTTCGCTTCTGGAATTTCACGGCATCACAACCAGCTGCGGTAGCCACGTCAATGAGTTTCTTGGCCGTACCAACATCGCCGTTGTGGTTGATGCCAATTTCGGCAATTACAAAGACGGGTTTGGCATTCCCAATCTCGGTTGAACCAACGCGTACCACATCAACTCTAGGAACATTGGAAACTTCCGCCATGAACTTCAGATTACTTCTCAGCCCGATGACGTTGAACCCGCAACAAGTTGTCGGCGATCTCGCGAATTGCGCCGCGGCCACCCGGTTTTGTCGTGACCACGTCCGCGAGTTCTAGTACCGACTGGTGGGCGTCGCATGGGGCTATGGCGATGCCGACAAAGTTCATGCACTCCACGTCGTTGATGTCGTTGCCCATGTAGGCAGTGGAATCCGGAGTTGAACCGATTCGTGTCATCCACTCGCGCAAGACGGGAAGCTTGTCGTCACAACCCTGTACAACTTCGAGCGACAACTTCTTTGCACGTGCGGCGACCACGGGATTCGGTTCCTTGGAAATGATGATCATGTGGATACCAGCATCACGCAGCAATCCGATGCCCATACCGTCGGAGCGACTACAGAACACCGATTCATCGCCGGTTTGCGACACCAATACGCGGTCGTCGGTGAAGACGCCGTCGAAGTCGAATGCAATTGCAGTGACCCCTGATAGGACGGCTGCGGACATCGTTCAGTTCAGTCCATCGAGGAAAGCGAGGAGGGCCAGTGTCGAGCCGATTCCAAGGGCAAGCCCACTCGCCAGTGCAATCAGGAGGAGGGCCAGAACCCGAGTTGCCGGGCTCTGGGTGGCACCGGCGTCTGCCAGGTTCATCACGACGAAGTTCCCGTCACGGTGCCGGCTGTACGTGGCGGCACTGCGCTGAATGATGAGCAGCCCGATCAATGCCAACCCACCCACGAGGACGATTCTGGTCGTAACCTCGGTGACAGTTATGGACGCCACACCCAACGACAACGGCATCACGGCACCGTCCAGCGTACCCCTGCCCCCACCGCCGCCACCGATATCGCGAGCAATCGCGAGGCGAGTGTGGTGGGCCTTGCCGTCGCTCACCGTGGCATGGCTACTGATGCTGGTCATCCTCGTGGCATCGGTTGCTCGAGTGCAGTTGTGGGAACTCGCACCAGGGTCGGCAGAAGCCGTGGCTCCCCGAATGTCGTTTGGTGAAGATGCCACCGCGTATGCGGCTCGCTACCAGACCGATGGTGAAATCATGTTCGTTACCGCACTTGGTAGTCGACTGTCGTTGCTCGACGCTCTTGCCGCATGGCGAGACGAGGACGTGAACATCCTCACCTTCGAGGAGAGGTTTGGCACACAAACTCCTTCACAACAGCGCGAGAGCAATGCACGAGCGATGGTGTCGTCGAAGCAGATCGCCGAATTCGTGGCGTTCACCCGTTTGGGGATCGAGTCTGAGTTCGTTTACGGCGAGGTGGTGGTGGACGACGTGGTGTGCGAAAACACACCGGATCCATCGAGTGCTTGTCGGTTGCTGGCGCCAGGAGACGTCATCGTGAGCTTTGATGGCAAACCAACCCCGGATCTGGCGTCTCTCGTCGAGGCAATCAGCGACAAGTTGCCCGGAGAAGTCGTAGCAATCGAAGTTCGACGCGAGGGATCGGATGCTCCGAAGACCCTCAACATCAAGTTGATCGAGGCACCGGACGAGCCAAGTCGAACGATCGTTGGCATCATGCCGCGAGACACGCGCATCGTGAAGACACCATTCGAGGTGGGAATCGACACCGATGCAATTGGCGGACCATCTGCGGGACTGGCATTTACTTTGGCCTTGATCGACGAGCTATCAAAGGGATCACTCACCGGCAATGCAAGAGTGGCCGTTACCGGCACCATCGATGCTGACGAGAGCGTCGGTGCGGTCGGGGCGATTCCACAGAAAGCCGTGGCAGCACGTGATGCTGGGGCGAGAATCTTCCTCGTTCCGGCGAGTCAGTCGGCTGATGACATTGCACAGGCACGTCGGATTGGAGGCTCGCGAATGCGAGTGGAGACCGTGGCCACACTGCAAGACGCACTCGACGTATTGCGAGGTATCGGTGGCGACCCGTTGACGGATTCCACGAACCTCGATTAATTCAGGCGTACTCTTGGAGGGCATGGCCCTCGACTTTCAGCGACCGGATCCGTCGTCGCCTGCTGCGGTCGCGTCGGCACAGTTCACGATGGCGCGTCGTGGCTACCGCGAAGGGGAGGTCCGTGACTTTCTACGGCAGGTGTCCGTGGAATTGGCCAGGCTGCTCGAGCGTGAGCGCTTTCTGGAGAGTGAATTGAAGGCACTGCAGGCTCGTGGTCCAATCGATGCGGCCACGATCGATGAAGCAGCCGTCACCGAATTGCTGGGTGCTGAAGCCGCCCGGGTGTTGACCTCGGCACGCGAGGCGGCCCAAGCCATGCGCGATCGGGCTGCGGAGTCGGCCGAACAGATCGTGCGCGACGCCAGCCATGAGGCGACGCGACTCCTGGAGGAGTCGGCCATTGAAGCGTCGCGTCGCCGTAACGATGTGTCGGGTGAAGCCGAGCAGGAACTCGAACTTGCAAAACAACAGGGCCGCGAGATGGTTGCCGAGGTGCGTGCATACCGCGAGCGGGTGTTGGCCGACTTGGCGAAGCGCACCGAGGAGGCTCGTCGCGACCTCGAGCGGTTGGTACACGAACGAGAGCGCCTACTCGGTGCCTTTGAACGAGCCCGTCACGCCGCAACCGACGTGGTGGGCGACCTGAATGAGTTCGACGAGACCCTGCGAGGAACCGGTGTGACCCCGCCGCTCGTGCCGCCGGGCGCGCCGCCACCACCACGGCCAACCCGTAATACCGACATCCCGATCTTTGACGCCAAGGAATACGTACATGAACTGGGGGCGGCACGTCGCGACGACCCTGCTGAGCACGCCGGAACTCCGGACTCGGGCGGCGTCGTTCCTGATCGACCGTCAGGTTCGGACAGCGGTGCGGATGAAACCTTGGCGCCGATGTCGTCGGAGATCTCCGCTGGAGTTGACGAGTTGCCACAAGACGAAGTGTCACATGAACATGCTCCACAGATGGAAACTCCGCAGGACGAGATATCACCAGAGCCTCCGACCCAGGACGGCTCATCAAACGACGTCTCCGTCGAGCACATTGCAGAAGTGGTGAGCATCTTCGACCGCCAACGCAAGCGTGAGTCGTCGCGTCCGACACCGGTGCATGATGCACCCGAACACCCGGTTTTCGAGCGCATCGAGGCACAGCCCGTCGAAGAATCTCCGCGCCCGGTAGTCGACCGAGTGGATGAGATTTTTGCCCGACTTCGAACGAGCAGCACTGAACGGGTAGCGAAGGCAACGACCGATGACTTGGCGACGAGCAACGACGACTCGCCCAGCACTCCACGAGTGGCAACGACGAAGCCGTCAATTGCAACGTCCACGGCGGTAACTCCGCCAGTCGTGCATCAGTCCGTGTTTCGTCGTCGCGACGAAGTGGTGCTACCGGCAATCGACATGATGATCCGAGCTCTGAAGCGACAATTCTCCGATGACGAGAACACGGCACTTGCCCACGTTCGAACCAAACGAACGAGCCTTACATCGTCGGCAATGTTCGGACCGACCAATGAGCACTCGCGACGCCTCGCGGACACGATTCGTGAAGTGATTACGAGCGTGGCAGTCGACGCTGCGCGCTCACTCACCGACGCGCGGCGATCAGACTTGCGCTCCACGATTGCGAAGGGTGAGGTATTCGACGCCGTTGTCGATGTGATATCGAAAGAGCTCGTAGATCCACTTCACGAGCGGTTGGCTTCTGCAATCGAGATTACAGCAGGGGACCGCGACGCACTGAGCGTTGCGTTGCGCTCGTTGCTTCATGAGTGGAGGTCCCAACGGCTGTCGTTGGTAATAGTGGATATCGCACACTTCACATATGCACGCGGTCTGTTCCTTGGATGTGATGGAAGTACCTCGGTGTGCTGGGCGGTGGATCCGAACGGACCTGCATGTGCAGATGCGGAAGATAACTCGCTTGCAGGTGCCGTGAAGTACGGGACGCACTTTCCGACGGGACATCAACATCCTCCGGCTCATGCCGGATGTCGTTGTCTTGTTGTTCCATTCGACAAGTAGTCTTCGGCATTATGCGCATCCCCGGTGATCTTCCGCGTCGTCCTGCATTTCCGGGAGGCGGCTTCGGATTTCGTCGACCGCGCCGGAGTCGGATCATCCTGTCGGCAGTCATGCTGGCGATCGTGGCAGTTTTCGTGTCTGCTCGCAGCGTTACCTCGTTCTATATCGACGTGCTCTGGCACCAGTCGTTGGGCCGAACCGACGTCTTCTGGGGGATCCTCCTTACGCGGTTCGGTTTGGCTGGGGCGTTCATACTGGTTGCCGCTGTCGTCTTGGCGTTGAACATGTGGGTGGCCGATTGTCTGCGACCCGATTTGGTACCCACCACCCCGCAGGAGCGGGCGTTGGCGGGGTACCGGGAACTCACGGCGCGCCGTGCCTGGGCATTCCGGGTTCTCGTGAGCGTGATTCTGGGATTCCTCATTGGTTCACCTGCAGCCGCTCAGTGGCAGGACTGGACGCTGTTTCGAAACGCAACATCGTTCGGAGCAACGGATCCACTCTTCAACCAGGACGTCAGCTTCTACGTGATGCGACTGCCGTTCATCGAATTCGTCGTTGACTGGCTGTTTGCCGCGTTGGTGTTGATCACGTTGGTGACTGCCGGTGTCCATGCGCTGAACGGGGGCATTCGACTACAGATCCAGGGACGCAAGGTAACCCCGCTCGCCAAGGTGCATCTCAGCGTGTTGTTTGCGGTGCTCTCGGTCGTGCGAGCCGCGGACTACTGGTTTTCTCGGTACAACCTCACGCGTTCGACGCGAGGTGTGGTCCAGGGTGCCACCTACACCGATGTAAATGCGCAGTTGCCGGCAACGCAGCTGATGATCCTCGTGTCACTGGCGGTTGCGGTGCTCTTCCTCGCCAACTTTCGTCAGCGTGGATGGCGATTGCCCGTACTGGCAACCGTCCTGTGGATCGTCATTGCCGTTACTGCCGGTGGTGTTTACCCTGCAGTCGTTCAGCGATTCATCGTTCAGCCGAACGTCAGCACGAGGGAACTGCCATTCATCGACCGGAACATCGCGGCAACAAAGGAAGCACTCGGTGTGGCGGACATCTCCCGTGAAGTGCTCGAAATCCAACCACTCACGGCAGCGACGCTCAACGATGATCCAGGTCCTCTGCGCAACGTTCGTCAGCTGGATCCCATCCAGATGCGGGACCGCTTCATCCTTGATGAGGGTCAAACGTCGTTCTACGCAGTGCGCGACCTTGATGTGGACCGTTACGACATTGACGGACGCGTCCAGCAGGTCATGGTGGCGGCTCGCGAGCTGAACTCGGCGGGAATTCCCAACCGCACCTGGGTGTCGCGACACCTGCTGTACACACATGGATGTGGAGTGATTGCTGCACCGGCGAGTCAAACCACCGTGGATGGTCGACCGGTGTACGTCGATCTCGGCGTCACGCGCCCGCAGCTGTACTTTGGTGAAGGAATCGACACCTATGCGTTGGTGAACACCGAGCAAGTCGAGCAGCGTTGTTCCGGAACTACGGCGAGTGAAACCACCTCCGGGGGAGTGCAGCTGTCGTCAACGCTGCGTCGTGCGGCATACGCGATCCAGTACAGCGAGTACAACCTCTTTGGCTCCGGTCTGGTGAATTCTCAGTCGAGAATCATCCACGATCGAAACGTGACGGACCGCGTTCAGCGCCTTGCGCCGTTTCTGCGATACGACGCAGACCCGTATCCGGTCGTAGTAAATGGAACCGTGCAATGGGTGCTTGATGCCTACACGATCAGCGACCGGTATCCCTATGCGCAACAGGCGAACGTCGATCAGTTGTCGCCTGGCGGAGGCCTGAACACCTCGTTCAACTACGTGCGAAACAGCGTGAAGGCCGTGGTGGATGCGTTCACCGGTGACGTGACGTTCTATGTCGTGGATGCCAACGATCCGATCGTTGCTGCATGGTCGAAGGCGTTCCCCGAACTATTCACCAGCGTGGATGAGGCACCGGCTGGGCTCGTCAGTCACTTCCGATACCCCGAGGACCTCTTTCGTGTGCAAACGAACGTGTACGGCCGATATCAGTTCGATGATGCAACGCTCTTTTTCAACCGTGATGCGGCATGGAGCGTTGCCCAAGCACCGGCGACGGAGCCCGAGTCGGTAACGGGTGTCGTCGGTGGATCTGGACTCGGCTCGGCCGAGGGAATCGACGTTCGTGATGCCAGCGTGCTTCGCTTCGAGCCGTACTACACGATGTTCCACGGAGGCGACGGACTCGGCAATCCGACCTTCTCCATGCTGCGACCGTTCGTGCCGTTCTCCGCGGACAATGCCCGCAAGGAGCTGCGTGCACTCATGGTGGTATCGAGTCATCCGGAGTCCTACGGAAAGATCCAGGTGTTCGAATTGCCCGAGCCACTTCCCGAGGGACCTGCAACGGTGGCCGCCGAATTCGGAAGTGATCCGGTCATCGCACAGCAAATCACATTGCTCGACCAACGCGGGTCTCGCGTCATCTTTGGCGATCTCCAGATGGTTCCGGTGCAACGCGGACTCATGTACGTGCGGCCGCTGTTCGTTCGACCCGATGATCCGTCAGCGAAGCAGATTTTCGTACGCAAGTTCCTGGTCTCCTACAACAATCGTGTGGTGATGACCGACAATCTCACCGATGCGGTGGCACGACTCTTCCCCGGGTTCACCGCGAACCTAGGTGAACGAATCAACGACGGATCCATTGCACCGGTTGATCCAACCCCCGATGCTTCGGGTGACAGCGTCACCACGACGACCACGCCCGCCGAAGACAGATCGGCATTGGGTGCCGCTGAATTGTTGTTGCGCGCGGAACAGTTGTTCGACGAGGCCAACCTCGCATTGGCTGAGTCTCCACCGAACTTCGCGTTGTATCAGTCCAAATTGGCGCAGGCCCGTGAACTTCTCAGGCAGGCAATATCACAGGTGGGTGGATGACCGTCGTGTCTCCGCGACGGAGCTTCAAGAGCTAGCTGCGGGTTTTTCGCAGAAGTTCGGCAAGTTCGGCAAGATCCTGTCGCAACGTGATCGCATAACGTGCCTGCTCACTGGCGATACGGACCTGGTTGTTTCGTAGGTCGGCGACGGCAGTAGCACTGGCCGCATTGGCGCCGTTCGCGAGCTGCTCCAGTTCGGAGTTCAGTTCATGGAGTTGGTTGGTGATTTCGGTCGTCATGTGGGTGACGCGCGCGTCGGTGCCGCTGAGTCGCTCCTCGAACGCCGCAAGGTGTTTTCTGATCGTCTCGATTTCCTCCGTGCGCTGCGCGAGGTTGCCCTGCAGAGTTTCGATGTGACCGCGCATCTCCCGTAGAGACACCTCGAGCGCCCGCCACCTCCCGCCAAACATCAATGCACCTTCCTGCCACGAGGGGTATCGGCCTGATGGTCGACCACTCGACGACGGTAGGGTGAAGGGACCCGACGCGGGGTAGAGCAGTCCGGTAGCTCGTCAGGCTCATAACCTGAAGGTCGCAGGTTCAAATCCTGCCCCCGCCACCAGCGAGCATCACTTGTTGACTGCCCGATCTTGAGGCAACATCCGCCGACGGTGCCATCGAACTCGAAACGGGGCCACTGCCAGACGCGATGTCAACCCAATGAGCGCCGTGAAGATGAGCGCACGTACGAAGACGGAGAGAGATCCGAGCGCGGGTCCCAAGATGATCGTAAAGCCAAGTGCCAGTGGGTACACCCACGCAACCTCCGAGAGGAACCCGCCAATCTTCGTGCGATGCGGTGCTACCTGGGTTTGTGCGGCAAAGAATTCCTCATCACCGGCGGTCACCGTGACTCGTTCAGCCAGAATCAGGTCGTCCGACTTCGCCAGAATCGCGTTACGTTCGGTGGAGCGCTCCCATTGCCGTAGATGCATGGCATCGATGAAGCGAAACACGATGTGGTACTCGTCGGAGTCCTTCCCGGGATGCAGCATCGTCGCCCCGAGGCATCCAGGAAACGCGCGCACCGTCGAGACGATCTCCTCCGACCACACCATGAATTGCGCGGAACAACCGGGCTTCGCCGTACGTGCGATGGTGACGGTGACCGAACCGGGTGCAATGCGCGGAAGTTTCTCGGTATCGAACGACCCGGTCAGTTCAGGCACGCAATCACAGTAGTTCGCGCAACCGTGGGGTTGGTGTTGTCTCGGGATGATGCAGCAGCCACCTCGTAGAATGAAAGCATTAGTTCTGCATCGGGTGTGTCCATCCTTGATACCGGCATCAAAGTGGTGCGTAATGTCGGTGGATTCACCGTCGGTCGTGGCTCACTGGACCGCCTCCCCGCCTTCGTCGACGCACGTCGCAATGCCGTAGGTGGAACGCCCCAGGTGCTGTTTCTGGTCGACTCGTTCTTCGCCGGTAACCAGACGATGATCGAACGATTTGGGGCTCAGGCCGACGACATCATTCGTTTCGTGGATGCAACCGACGAACCCACCACCGACGGAATCGATGCAATCACCAACGAGGTTCGTGACCAACTGCGCGACATACCCGCCACGGTGGTCGGGTTCGGCGGTGGAACCACGATGGACACGGCCAAGGCGGTATCCAATTTGCTCACCAATGGTGGCCGCGCAGCCGACTACCAGGGCTGGGATCTCGTCACGGTACCGGGAGTCCACAAGATTGCCGTACCAACGATCTCAGGGACGGGTTCCGAAGCCACTCGAACGTGTGTCATGACCAACGCCGCCTCGGGGCTCAAGTTGGGGATGAACAGCGACTACACGGTCTTCGACCAGATGGTGTTGGATCCCAACCTGACGGCGACGGTGCCGCGGAATCAATACTTCTACACCGGCATGGATGCCTACATCCACTGCATCGAGGCTCTGGCAGGCTCCTACCGCAATGCCGTAGGCGATGCATATTCACGCGAAACGGTGAATCTCTGCCGACAGGTGTTTCACGCCGACGACATGATGAGTGTCCAGGCCCGCGAACAGTTGATGGTGGCTTCGTACCTTGGTGGATGTGCCATCGCCACGAGTTACGTGGGCGTCGTGCACCCGTTTTCGGCGGGACTCAGCGTGGTTTTGGGGCTGCACCACTGCATAGCCAACTGCATTGCACTGAACGCCCTGGACGAGTTCTATCCGAATGAGCACGCCGAATTCAACGCCATGATGAAGAAGCAAAACGTCACGTTGCCAACCGGGGTGTGTGCGAACCTCTCACGGGAGCAGTACCAGCGTCTCGTTGAATCCACCGTCGTTCATGCCAAACCCCTGACGAACGCGCTTGGTCCGGACTTTCGTTCGATCCTCACCGAAGAGCGTGTCATCGACATCTTCAAGAAGATGTGATGATGTCGACGTCGGATTCTGCAGCGGTATGGGAGCTGGGGAGGTAGCGATGCCGGGTTTCGAGGTGATTGGCGCCGAAGAACAGGCCGAAATCAACGATATTTTCGCACGCGGTGGGGTGTTGTTTCGACACGGATTCGATGCCATACGCAATGGCTCGTACAAGGTACGTGAATTCGAGTCCGCATTCGCCGAGTACATGGGGGTTCCACATGCACTCGCCGTAACGTCGGGCACCGCGGCCTTGCGAGTTGCACTGGCGGTTCTCGATCTTCAGCCGGGTGATGAAGTCGTAACGCAGAGCTTCACCTTCGTCGCCACGGCCGAAGCAATCATCGAATCTCGCGCCGTTCCGGTGTGCTGCGAAATTGATGGAACGCTGAACATGGATCCGGTCGATCTCGAGCGCCGAATAACACCTCGCACCAAGGCGGTGATCGCAGTGCACATGCTCGGCACGCCGGCGAGACTTCCCGAAATTGCGGCTCTATGCGAGCGACGCGGTGTAACGCTCATCGAAGATGCGGCGTGGGGCTGTGGTGGCTCACTCGACGGCAGGGCGCTCGGGACGTGGGGTCGGATGGGAACCTTCAGTTTCGACTTTGCAAAGACCATGACGACGGGCGAGGGTGGGATGATCGTCTTCCACGATCGATCCGACTACGAACGTGCCGCAGCATGGCATGATCACGGCCACGAGAACAATCCTTCCGTGCCGCGGTGGGAGGACACTCGATCGGGAAGTGGATTCAATTACCGAATGACCGAGTTGCAGGGTGCGGTTGGATTGGCGCAGTTGCGCAAGCTCGCCGATGTGGTACGGCGACAACAAAGTAATCGTGATGCGATCTGGCGATCGATTCGTGATCTGCCCGGCGTGGTGGCGCGCGAGGTGCCACGAGGTTCGGTGGAGACCGCCGATGCGCTCGTGTTCGAATCGCCGTCTCCCGAGGTGGCTCGAGAGCTTCGTAAGCGACTGGTTGATGCAGGTTTGGCGACCAAGATCCTCCCCGAAGCCGTCACGTGGCACTTCGCGGCGACGTGGTCGCACATGCCCGAACTCGTGGAGCATTACGGCGACCTCGCAACGGCCTTTCCTGCAACAGCGGCTCGGTTGGCGCGATGCGTGTCGCTACCGGTGATGGTGAACATGGAAGAGTCCGTGCCGGCAACGGTCCGTGCTGCCCTTGCGTCCGTGCTGTCATAGGGGCGTCGTAGCGTGAACGGTATGCCATCGAGCACATTGGTGTCGGTAATCGTTGCTGCACACGACGAAGAGCGTTACGTCGGACGTTGCATTCGCTCGCTTCTCGCTCAGCGCTTTCCACGGGACAAATTCGACATCATCGTGGTGGACGATGGCAGCACCGACAGAACCGATGCGATTCTGGCAACCTTCGGTGACAGCATCATCGTGCTACGAAATGAGGCGAATCTTGGGCTGCCTGCCAGCCTCAACCGTGCGATCTCAGCGACTCGTTCCAAGTTCATCGTTCGAGTCGATGCAGATGACTACGTAAATTCGTCGTTTCTGGACGTCCTGTATCTCTTCCTGGCCGAGAATCCTCAGATGGACGCGGTTTCGTGCGACTATCTACTCGTAGATGATCGCGAAGAGGTGCTGCAACGTGGAGACGCATCAAAGGATCCAATCGCATGCGGAATCATGTTTCGCACCGAGCAGTTGATTGATATCGGCCTGTACGACGATTCGTTTCTTCGACACGAAGACCGCGATCTTCGAGTCCGATTCCTGGATCGATATTCCATCCACCACGTGCCTTTACCGCTTTATCGGTATCGCCGTCATGACGACAACATTACGAACGACGAGGAATTGATGGCGCACCACGAGTTGCGTCTACGAGAAAAGCATCGCGGTCGCCGAACATGACCCCACGACAGTCGCTCGGACGAAGTGGTCAATCCAGTATCCAGCTTGGATCTCGACGGGTTGACTCCGATTCGACACCGTACGTCATAGCTGAAATCGGAGTCAATCACGAGGGTTCAATTGAAATTGCGAAGCGCCTCGTAGAACTGGCCAAGGAGGGGGGTGCGGATGCGGCAAAGTTCCAGACGTACAAGGCCGAGACGCTCGCCTCACGACACTCGCCGGCGTATTGGGACACCACGAAGGAAGCAACACTGAGCCAGTACGAGCTCTTCAAGAAGTACGACGCATTTGGTGCGTCGGAATATGAAGTCCTTGCCGAACACTGCAAAAGAGTGGGGATTGAGTTCATCTCGACACCATTCGACGATGGCGCGGTGGACATGCTCAATCCGCTCGTTCCATTCTTCAAGATTGCATCTGCGGATATCACGAACACGCCGTTGCTTCGGCGCGTCGCACGGACCGGCAAGCCAGTGGTGCTGTCGGTTGGTGCTGCAACCATCCCCGAAATCGACGAAGCATTGTCGACATTGAGGTCGGCGGGAGCGAACAGCATCGCCCTCTTGCACTGCATTCTCAACTATCCAACGTCCGATGAGAACGCGAATCTACGAATGATTCGAGATCTTGCCACCCGATATCCGGAATGCGTCATTGGGTACTCCGATCACACCACCCCGAAACCAGGTTTGCCGTCTCTGTTGGCGGCGTGGTTGCTTGGTGCAGTCATTTTGGAGAAACACTTCACCCACGACACGTCGCTTCCAGGAAATGATCATTACCACGCGATGACCGTCGACGATGTCCGAAGTTTTCGCTCAGAAGTGTCACGAATTGCACCACTCTTGGGGGACCGTGGCAAGCACCCCTTGGAAAGTGAGGAGATTGCACGAAAGAACGCCCGACGAAGCATCGTGGTATCACGCGACCTTCCTGTCGGCCATCGGATCGCCGAATCGGACATCACGTACAAGCGGCCCGGCATTGGAATTAGTCCGTTGTCCTGGGATGACGTGATTGGTCGGACGACGCGCCGTGCGCTGGCTGTCGATGACGTTTTGCAGTGGGCGGACCTCTCCGAGGCATGACGCGTACCGTTGCGGTGGTTCAGGCCCGGCTTGGATCCAGTCGATTTCCCGAAAAGATGCTGGCTCGGCTTGGGGAGTGGACCTTGCTGGAGTGGGTAGTTATCCGAGTTCGTAAGTGCCAACGAGTCGACCATGTTGTGGTTGCAACGACGACCGACCCCATCGATGATCGACTGGTTGACGAGTGCAAGCGATTGGGGGTTGCCGTCGTACGTGGATCAACGAATGACGTACTCGGACGATTCGTCGAGGCCGTCTCGAACGACACGTGCGATGCCGTAGTGAGGGTATGTGCGGACAATCCGTTCATCGATCCAGCGTGCGTCGATGCCGCAATCATGGCGTATCGAACGGAAGCGGTGGACTATGCGTTCAATCATCGTCCCCATGGGTTATGCAACTACGCCGATGGTTTCGGTGCCGAGGTCGTGTCGAGAGCATTGTTGGAACGGTTGAATGCAACACAACTCTCCGCACCGCACAGAGAGCACGTGACGCTCGCAGTTATTGATGGCGTCGTTCAGGCGAACACTCATGCGTGTATCGCGCCCCCGTCGTTGGCTCGGCCGGACTTGCGTTTTGATGTCGACCATCCCGAGGATCTCGTTCGTTTGCGTGCGTTGGTGAGTAATGGTGGAGTAACCCTCGATTCCACGGCTGCCGAGGTGGTTGCCGAGGCCGACCTGCGCGGCGCCACTGGTTCACCATGAGTCGAGTGTTTTCGCCATCCGAACTCGGGGAGGCGATCAATCGGTCACGCAGGCTCGTTCCGGAGGCACTCAGTGCCCTTTGTGACACGATCACCGAAAGTACCGGCGAATCACCGGATCGTTCCAGGGTGGAGTACGTTTCGCGATTCTGGTTGATGCATCTCTGTGACCAAGTGACGATCGAGTCGATGGAGAACACCGCAGTAATGGAGGGCAGCGTGGGAACATACGGATCTGAGTCAACAAGTCGAGGTTCCGTCGCTTCGCGACGTTCCAGACTGTTGATGGGACTCGGACCAGAGGATGCTCCCATCGTCGTGGTGAATCCGTACTTGAAGTCGAGCCTCATCGGTGAGATACGTGGAGCGATTCGACTGCGCAAGTTGGCACGCTGGATGACCATTCCGACGCATTCGCACAGCGTCTGTCGACGCCACCGTCCGCTCCTTTCCGTGGGGCGTGACGACGCGAGCACGATTCGGCGCTTAGTGGCACTTACTGCTCCGACCGAGCTGGTCGAAGAGCATCACGAGTGGATTGGGTGGGCGAAGGCGAACATACAACCCCGACTGAAGGTGCTGTACTCCGCCAACGCCCATCAGTCGTCACTTGCTTTCCGCCATTTGGCGTTCGAGCAGCGTGGAATTGGAACCAAGGTCGCGATCCATCAACATGGGGGTGGGTACGGAATCGACGAAGCCCACCTCGGCGAGGAACACGACATCGCAATGAGTGATGTGTTCTACACCTTCGGGTGGCGTCGTGCAGAACTCGGTGACCGAGTTCGACCATTGCCCACGGCAATGCCACAGCGTTCACGACGCAAGCCGGTCGGCGAACTACTCCTGATGAGCCTGCCAGTGACCAAACATGGTTATCGATTACAACCTTTTCTGCTGCCACATCACATTGAACGGGCAGTTGATGAAACCGTGGAGTTTGCGGATGAACTTGCAGACTCCCTGAATTTGCGAGTGCGCTCTTCCGGAAGTGACGCATTTCCACTCGAGAGGCTCCAATCTTCTACAGCAAGAGTCGTCGAAGGTGCGGGTTCCGAACGTGGTTCGGCTGCGGCGCCACGCGCCGCGCTGGTGGTTCACAACTATCTGGGCACATCGTGGCTCGAAACGCTGGCGATGAACATTCCAACCGTTTGCTTCTAC
>JALRBT010000036.1:14533-15008 GCA_023262255.1 Ilumatobacteraceae bacterium | reverse complement strand
CCCGTCGTTACCCTCGCCACCGCGCACCCCGCGAAGTTCGCCGACGCCGTCGAACGGGCAACGGGCATTCGCCCTTCGTTACCCGAACATCTGGCCGACCTATCGTCGCGACCCGAGCGAACCACCGAGTTGTCCAACGACCTCGAGGCCGTGAAGCGATTCGTTGCGGGCGTGTCGGCGACGCGATAGGCTGAGGTTGCTCGGTGAGTCCGAGCATGCCCTACGCAGTCAAGTCTCTGACGCGAAAGCATCGTTGACGGGCGCCGCTTCACTTCGTCGCCCTGAAAGAAGGAAAACGTGGCCGCCCCACAGCTTGGTCGAGCACAACTCGAAGAGAAAGATCGCGATGACCTCCAACAGATCGCCGGAGCACTGGGGATCAAGGGCATCGCACGCGCAAGTCGAGACACATTGATCGGAAAGATCCTGGAGGAAACAATGACCCCCGAACCCAAAGAAACCACCACACCGAAGA
>JALRBT010000036.1:0-14477 GCA_023262255.1 Ilumatobacteraceae bacterium | reverse complement strand
TCGACGGCCAATTCCGGCAACACGGGCAGGTCGGCCAACACCGTGCCGTTGGGTGCCGACGGAGAACCACTCTCGGAGTGGGAGCTGGAACTTGCCGAACACGAGGGCACGCCGGTAGCGCCCGATGCGCGCGTACGCACGGATCGCAGTGGCGACCGCGGCGACTCGCGCGGTGACCGCAACGATCGTGGTGACCGCAGTGAACGTGGCGACCGCGGGTTTCGAGATCGCAACGATCGCAACTTCAATGACCGGGGCGGCGACCGAAATCGTCGGCGCCGAGGACGCCGTCGTGGTGGCCGAGACGAAGGTCCGCAAGGTGATGATCGCTTCGAACTCGACCACGTCGATTCCAGCGAGCCGGTCAGCAACGAACCGGTGAAGGTCGAGGGTTATCTCGACCTGCGAGACGAGGGCTACGGCTTTCTGCGATTGGGTGGCTACCTTCCAACGCGCAACGATGCATACGTCTCCGTTCGATTCACTCGTCAGTTCGGACTGCGCAAGGGTGACCACATCACCGGCTTGTCGCGTCCGGCCGGTCGCAACGAGAAGAATCCGGCGTTGCTCGAGGTCTACACCGTGAACGGTGGAGACCCGGAGAAGGCTCGTGGACGCAAGAAGTTCGAGGAACTCACGCCGCTGTTCCCGGACGAGAAGCTGGTGTTGTCGAGCTCGAGCGAGCCATTGAACATGACCGCTCGAATCGTCGACCTCATATCACCAATCGGCAAGGGTCAACGTGGAATCATCGTGTCGCCTCCGAAGGCCGGAAAAACCACGGTGATGAAGACCATCGCCACGAGCATCGAGAAGAACCACCCGGAGGTGAAGCTCATCGTTCTGTTGATCGACGAGCGCCCCGAGGAAGTCACCGACATGCGTCGCACGGTGAAGGGTGAAGTCATCGCGTCCACGTTCGATCGTCCGTCCGATGAGCACACCGCAGTGGCGGAACTTGCCGTGGAGAAAGCCAAACGCATGGTGGAGGTCGGAGAGGACGTCGTGATCATCCTGGATGGAATCACCCGACTGTCGCGTGCCTACAACCTGGCAGCCCCGGCAACCGGTCGAATCATGTCGGGCGGTATCGATGCCGGTGCGCTGTACCCGCCGAAGAAGTTCTTCGGCGCGGCTCGCAACGTGGAAGAAGGTGGAAGTCTCACGATCCTGGCCACGGCATTGGTCGATACCAATAGCCGCATGGACGAAGCCATCTTCGAAGAATTCAAAGGTACGGGCAACATGGAGCTACGACTCGATCGTCGCCTGGCCGAGCGTCGTATCTACCCGGCCATCGATGTCGATGCGTCGAGCACCCGCCACGAAGAACTGCTGTTCGATCGCAAGCAACTGCAAATGGTGTGGAAGTTGCGTCGCGTGTTGAGTGGCTTGGCCGCCGATGGCAACGCCGCGCCGGGACTTGAGTTGCTGATCGACCGCCTGAAGTCGTTCAAGACGAACGACGAGTTCTTGTCGGAGATTGCAAAACAGCCCACTGCGTAACGTGGAGTCACGACAACATCACGGGTGTAACTGACGTGGTAGCGGATCAGCGCGAATTCGTTGCCCGACGCGAGCGGATGTCGTTGCTTGCCCACGTCCGCAAGTCCGAGTCGCCCGGCGACGGCGCGCCCGTGATGGTCGATGGGGGTCCCGCGGAGGACGTCGATCTCGGCAACTTCGTTGCAGTTCGTGTCGCCGACGTGCTGTGGGTCTCTGCGACGCCACTTACGACGGGTGAGTCACGTACAAGTGCGCTGGCTGCCGCACTTGCATGGCACTCGCGCGATTCGGGCGTGGCCGCCATCAACATCATTGATTCGGTCACACCGGGACTCACCGCCCGACGAGCCGCATATTTCTCGACGCGGGTCAGGGTGCTTGATGCCAACGCCGCGGACGCCACGCCATTCAAATTCGAACCCACGGTGGCGGCGCGTGCAGATCACCTCGAATTCGCCGAAGTGTTTCGTGTCGCGGGGGCCGACGTCGTGGTCGAGCACGGTCGAGTGACCGCGGAAGTCGAGGGACTCGAAGTTGCGCGAGTGGTCGACGAGGGTGGCATACCCACGATGCGGATCGGCGTCGGCGCCCATGATCGAGAGATGTTCACATTGCTCAACGGCACGATGGCGACGAGTGATCAATTGCAGAGTGTGGTGCAGACGGTGTTGCAACATCGCCGTGCGGGCGCGCCCACCCACCCACTGAACCTCCTAGCGCCAGAGCGTGCCCTACGGAAACGCGTGGTTTCCAATCCGTCGCTCATCGGTGCCCGTGGTCTGCGCGACACCGAGCCGCCGGTGCCACGAACCAACGTGAAGGACTCCGTGCCGTGTTGTGCCCTGGGTGAGGACGAGTACGGACCACTCATTGCCGTGTTCGTGGCCGGAATCGACCTGGATGCGGTGCCGTTCGCCGCGGACGCCCGCAGTTACCTGGCGCCGGACGCCCGACTGCTGATAGTTACTGCATCTCGAAACATCGTTCCCGTGCAGACACGGATGGCCAACATGTTGGTTCGGCACGCGGAGTTCGTTTCGGCATAACCCCCGCGAGTGGGCCTCGGCGTAACCTGAACGACGTGTTAGCCAAGCTCGACGCCATCCTTGCGGAGTTTGCGCACTTGGAGTTGAGTCTGACCTCCAAGGAAGTACTCGGTGACCAGAACAAACTGCGTGATGCATCGCGAAAGTACAAGCAGATGGGCCCCCTCGTCGAATGCATCCGCGAATACAAGCAGGTAGTCGGCAACGTAGAAGCGGCACGAGAACTCATGGAGTCCGCGTCACCCGAGGAAAAGGCATCCCTCGATGCCGAAATGCGCGATGGCATGACTCGCCTCGAGTCCCTGGAGGACGAGTTGAAGGTGTTGCTCATTCCGCCGGATCCGGACGACGGCAAGAACGTGATGCTCGAGTTCCGCGGTGCCGAAGGGGGAGAAGAAGCGAACCTGTTCGCCGGCGAACTCGTGGAGATGTACCGCGCATGGGCGGCGCGAAACGGATGGACCTTCGAGATCCTGTCGTACGACCGATCGCCGATGGGTGGCGTGAACCAGGCGACGGCACTCGTGAAGGGAGAATCCGCATGGCGCCGATTCCGGTTCGAGGGCGGATCGCATCGCGTTCAACGCGTACCCGTCACGGAGAATGCCGGGCGCATCCACACGTCCTCGGCAACCGTCGCGGTGATGCCCGAGGCGGAGGAGGTCGACATCGCAATCGACGAGCGCGACCTGGAGATCGACGTGTATCGATCCGGGGGCTCGGGAGGCCAGAGCGTCAATACCACCGACTCCGCCGTGCGAATCACCCACAAGCCAACCGGGCTGGTGGTCACCATGCAGGACGAGCGCAGCCAGTTGCAGAACCGTGTGAAGGCCATGCAGGTGTTGCGCACGCGGCTTCTGCAGCGACGTCAGGAGGAACACGAGGCGAAGGTTTCCGCCGAGCGTCGCGCACAAGTCGGAAAGGGCGGACGAGGCGAGAAGATTCGCACCTACAACTACAAGGAGAATCGCATCACCGATCACCGAATCGGCTTCACGTTGTACCAATTGCAGGACGTGCTGGCCGGAAATCTCGATCCGGTCGTCGACGCGCTCACCCTGGAGTATCAAGCCGAGCAACTTGCCAAGCAGGTCGGTAGCGAGTGAGCACGTGGCGCGAGGTGCTCGCCGATACTGCCGCCGCACTGAACGATTCCCGCGAAGCCCGATTCCTTTGCGAGCACGCCGCCGGATTGGATGCCGGCGACTTCGCGACGTCGCTGGAGGAATCCGTCAGCCAGCGGATGGGGCTTCATGTGCATGACATGGTTCGCCGACGTCTCGCAGGCGAGCCGTTGCAGTACGTGATGGGGCGATGGGCGTTTCGACACCTCGATCTGTTGGTGGACTCGCGGGTGCTGATTCCGCGACCGGAGACCGAACTGGTTGCGGAGATTGCACTGCAACATGCACGCAAGGCCCACGAGCCGCGCGTGGTGGTGGACTTGGGGACGGGTTCGGGGGCCATCGGATTGTCGTTGGCATTCGAACTACCGCTGGATGGCACCACGGTGTGGTTGACCGATGTTTCAACCGACGCGCTCGATGTGGCGCGCGCGAATGCAGCCGGTATCGGTCGTGCCGGGGCAAACGTGCGTATCGGAGCGGGAAGTTGGTACGAGGCACTGCCGGTGCACTTGCGTGGATCGATCGACGTCATCGTGTCCAATCCGCCGTACATCGCCCCCGACGACCCCGAACTTGCACATGAAGTCGCCGATCACGAACCTGCACTCGCGTTGTTCGCCGAGGACCACGGCCTTGCCCATGTACGAACGGTCGTGTCCCAGGCCCCTGCGTGGCTACGAATCGGCGGTGCACTGGTGTTGGAGATTGGTCATCGTCAGGGCGATGCCGTGCGACGACTGTTGGCCGATGCGCGACTACGCGACATCGAGGTTCGTCGCGATCTCGCGGGTCGCGATCGAATTGCGTTGGCCCGACGATAACCCCTTCGCTCGGACCCGTCGACCATTACTCGAGGCTGCTGAACCGTGGTGGTTAGGCGAGCTCACCGCTGCGACGCAACGTGACGACATCGCCGACGTGTTCGCCGGTTGCAAACGATGCAGCAACAGTGGCGTCGTTGCTCGTGATCCATACGCGACGACCGTCCTCTCGTATCCCCGAAGCGACGAACCGTTCGGGCTTGCCATCGCGGTCGTGCATGACGGTGAAGGCCTCGATCGTGGCCGGTCCGGCGGCGTCCTCACCGATCGCCAAGTTGCGTTTCGGTAGGGCATCGATCTCGGCCTGTGGTGACTCGAATCGAAAGTTGCGACGTGGTGGCGTAGCCGCGTACACGCCGAAGGCGTGTTTGGTGGCGTAGCCACCGTTGGCCCAGATGAGTGCGTGGTCGGTGGGCGACTCACGCAGACGTGTCATTGCCGTGGCAATCGCATGCATCACGTAGTTGTTCCATGGACCTCCGGCGAACGACAAACCACCCGTCAATGTCAACGGTCGGGTTGGTGCTCCATCGGGCGACCCCTGGTCCAGACCAAGTGCCGCTGCTCCGAGTTGTGCGGCCGATGGAAAACACGAATACAGGTCCACGTGGGCGACGTCCCCGATCGAGAGTTCTGCGAGTGACAGTGCTCGTTCTCCGCCACGCCGCACGGCCGGAGTCTCGGCGAACGACCAGCGGTTCGAGACGAATTGGTGCTCGTGGCAATCGGTACCCGAGACGGGGAACACCCAACGATCGCGCGGAACGCCGAGTGCATCGGCGCGCTCGGCCGAACACATGATGATCGCAGCGGCCATGTTCACCTGATTGTTGGAATTCATCACCTTGCGGTAGGGAGAGCCGATCATGCGATTGCGTGGCGACGTGGAGGCAACCTGGGCGGGTGTGAGTGCCTCGCGGCTCCACGCGAAGTCATTGTTGGCGGCGACGGCACTGAAGTGCGACCACAATGTCGCGATGTGTCGCTCGTGCCGTTCGATGTTGCGACCGGACGCAGCGCGAATGGCGGTCTCGAACAGCGGATACACCTGAACGGGAAGAACGATGCCGAGACGTTGCTCCTCGTCGTTGAGCAACGCCAAGTCGTCCACGATGTTCGTGGGTGGAGCAACCGACGGGGTGTCGGACGATGGTAGGGCGTCCGACGGAGCATCGGGTGACGGCCAGTTGAGTTCGCCGGCGTGCTTGAACACGGAGCGACTACGTGCGCACTCGCCACCCGCCAACACGACGACATCGCGCTCTCCGCGCAGGATCTGATTGGCCGTGAGATTGACCAGGGTCTGTGGCATGTTGCCGCCGTGGGGAGTTGTGGCGTACTCGTGTGCGGTGATTCCGCTCAGCATGCCGAGTGCCTGGGCGGCGTTGGCGTACTTCCACGACAACAAACGCACGATGCGAATCGAATCGACCTCTCGCGGGAGCGAGATACCCGCGTCGCGTGACGCTGCAGCGAGCGCGTCGACCATCAGCGCCACGGGATGCTTGGCATCGACTGCCGATGTCGGTCGGTCGAGGGCCTGTCCCTGACCGATGAGCACGGGAGTGCGCGGGTCGATGAGCATGCTTCACCAGCGTACGAAAGTCACCGCTGTCGCCCACCTAGGCTGGCGCGCAATGGCAACGGATGCGCGGGCGTCACTCAAACGAGTTGCAATCGGTTCCGATCATGCCGGTTTCGACTTGAAGACCCATCTCGTGTCGATGTTGGAATCGCTCGGCTACCGAGTGGAGGACTACGGAACGCATTCGACGGATGCGGTGGACTACCCCCACATCTGCGCGAGCGTGGCGCGCGCGGTGCGGGATGCCAAGGCGGACGTCGGCATCGTGCTGGGGGGAAGTGGTCAGGGTGAGCAGATAGCCGCAAACAAGGTTCGCGGTGTGCGGGCGGCGCTCTGCAACGACCTCTGGCTGGCCGAGATGGCGCGTTCGCACAACGACGCCAACGTCCTGGCGATGGGCGGACGGGTGGTGAGCCCGGAGTTGGCCGAACGGATCGTCGGGAAATTCCTCGATACGCCCTTCGAGGGCGGGCGTCATGCACGACGTGTGGGACAATTGGGTGAAATCGAAGCCGAGGAATCGGCCCGCCGCGAAAGTTAGAACCGATGCCGTTTCCGTCCGAAGCCACCCCCGACACGCAGGTGGAGGCACTCATCGAGAAGGAGCGCACCCGTCAGGTCACCGGACTGCAGTTGATTGCGAGCGAGAATTTCACGTCACCGGCGGTGATGCGTGCGACCGGATCCGTACTCACCAACAAGTACAGCGAGGGTTACCCGGGCAAACGGTATTACGGCGGCAACGCGGTGGTGGATGAAATCGAGGCGATTGCCATCGATCGCGTGAAGCAGTTGTTCGGCGCCGAGCACGCCAACGTTCAGCCACATTCGGGTGCGAGCGCCAACATGGCCGTGTACCAGGCCATGTTGCAACCCGGAGACGTGGTGTTGGGTCTCAGTCTCGACCACGGCGGGCATCTCACCCATGGCTCGCCGGTGAACGCCAGTGGAATCTTCTACAGGTTCCACTCGTACAAGGTTGGCGCCAACGACGAGCGCATCGACTTCGAGGAAGTACGAAGTTTGGCGTTGCAGCACCGTCCTCGAATGATCGTTGCCGGAACCACCAGTTATCCGCGGCGAATCGAGCCGGAGCCGTTCAAGAAGATCGCCGACGAGGTGGGCGCCTACATGATGTTCGACATCGCCCACCTGGCGGGATTGGTCGCAGGTGGAGCGCACCCGAATCCGGTTCCGTTCGCCGACGTGGTCACCTTCACCACCCACAAAACGCTTCGTGGTCCACGTGGTGGTTGCATCCTCTCCACCAAGCAACACGCCCAGGCAATCGACAAGGCCGTGTTCCCGGGCCAGCAAGGCGGACCGCTCGAACATGCGGTCGCCGCGAAAGCGATTGCGTTCTTCGAGGCGTTGCAACCGAGTTTCCGCGACTACGCACACCAGATCGTGAGGAATGCGGCAGCGCTCGCCGAAGCCCTCGCGGTCCGCGGATTCCGCCTGGTGTCGGGCGGTACCGATACGCACATGATGGTGGTGGATCTCCGACAGTTCGACTCCGAACTCACCGGCAAGGAAGCACAAGCGGTCCTCGATCAAGCGGGCATCACGCTGAACAAGAACACGGTGCCGAACGATCCTCGAAGCCCCTTCGTAACCTCGGGCGTGCGCATCGGTACGCCATCGGTGACCACGCAAGGCATGAAGGAACCGGAGATGGCGACGATTGCTGACTACATCGTCACCACGTTGAAGGGTCGCAACGACCCCGCGGTCATCGCCGACGTTCGCGCCAAGGTGGCCACCTTGTGTGCCGCGTTCCCCGCCTATCGTTAGGAACGTGAGCGGTCTGCGTGATTAGCGTCTCGTCGTACCTCATCGTCGGCTTGATTGCGGCGACTGCAACGGCGATTTCGATGCCCTTCATCGTGCGCCTGGCGCACCGACAGCAGTGGGTTGCCACACCTGACGAACGCCGGATGCACCCCGTGCCGACACCGGACGTGGGTGGCATCGGAATGTTCGTCGGCATTCTGGCGGGCATCGTCGGAGCCAGCATCATGGGCGACTTCGACCCGATCTTCGACGACAGTACGGAGATCATCGGCGTTGTGGTGGCGTGCAGCATCACGTTCGCGCTCGGACTGTTGGATGACATTCGCGACATCTCGCCACCCGCCAAGGTGTCCGGTTTGGTGGTCGCGGCGATTTCGCTCGTGTGGTTCGGCGTGACGATGTTCCAGTTCCGAGTTCCATTCCTCGATGTCTTCGTGTTGTCCGATGACTGGGTGCCGCTCTTCACCGTCTTGTGGTTGTTGGGAATGACGCAGGCAGTGAACCTCATCGACGGATTGGACGGTCTGGCGGCAGGAATCGTGGCCATCGGCGCCGGATCGTTCTTCATCTATTCCCAGGACCTCACGACGGGCAACTTGTTGCCCCAGCCGAACATCGGTCCGCTGGTGGCGATCATCGCGGTGGGCGTTTGTCTCGGCTTCTTGCCGTTCAACTTCAACCCGGCTCGCATCTTCATGGGAGACAGTGGCGCCCTGCTCCTCGGGCTCCTGATGGCGGTGGCCACGAGCGTGGTGGGAGGAAGGGCCGATCCCGACACGCAGTCGGCAAACGGTCAGACCTACTTCTTCCTCGCACCGATCTTCATCTCTCTCCTCGTGCTCGCGGTGCCGATCGTGGACGTGATCTTCGCACTCGTACGTCGAACGGCGAGTGGACGGAGTGTGGCCGAAGCCGACATGGGTCACTTGCACCATCGGCTGATCCAACTCGGGCATGGTCCACGTCGTGCAGTCGTGATTTTGTGGGGCTGGGCGGCGTTGTTCTCGACGGTCGTGCTCTTTTCTGCGCTTTACAGCACCGGATCGGCGTTGGTGCTGTTGGTGCTGGCGGGCACGGCGCTGAGTCTGTTCACGGTGCTGCACCCGCGACTACGGCGAGACGATGACCGCATGTACGACGATCATGAGGCACAAGTTCACGAATCGGATTTGGTGGAAGGCGGCCCCCGCCCCTAGTTTGTTAAGCGGTTCACAAGCCTCGAAACAGACAAAGGTGTCCTCGTTGGCAACTCAACATTTAGATTCCATCACCAAGGGCGCCGAGATTGCGGGCACGGTACTTGTGTTCTTCCTTCTTGGATGGTTCATCGATCGTCAGCTCAACTCCACGCCGTGGTTCATGATTACCTTCGTGGTACTGGCCGTTGTCGCACAGTTCGCCAAGTTGTACTACGTATACAACGCACAGATGTCTGCACTGGAAGCAGCACGACGAGAGGCGGCGCAGTCACGATGACCAACAACGTGAATCCATCGGTCCTCGCAATGCGCGACACTGGCCCGTCCCCCGAAGCGCAAATCACGCGCGACATCGTGAAGCGTGGCGTCATCGCCGCACCGGCACTGGTGACGGCGTCTTGGCTGGTCTGGGGCAGCGACGGCGCATGGTCGAGTGGTTACGGGTTGGGTCTGGTCCTGTGCAACTTCATGATCGCCGCCGGACTCGTTGCCACCACCGCGAGGATTTCGTATGCGTTGATGATGGCCGCGACGTTGTTCGGCTACATCGTTCGCCTGGGCATCGTGGCGCTTGCCGTGATGCTGGTGCGAAATGAGCCGTGGGTGGATCTCATGGCGCTCGGCCTCACGCTGGTTATCTCGCACCTCGGTCTGCTGTTCTGGGAGATGCGCTACGTGTCGGCGACACTGGCGTTTCCGGGGCTGAAACCAACATTGACTTCAACGATGTCGGGTTACGACTCCGTTTCTTCCTCGATTCCTCACGACGACAACCCCGTCATCTCGACAGAAAAGGCCAACGTATGAATCCGACCTCGCTACTCGCCTTCGAGTTCCCGCCGATCAACATGTTGTTGCGATGGCAGGATGTTGCACCCACCATCAACAAGGTGGTGCTCATCGGCATTGCGGCGGCACTCATCGGCATGGGTATCTTCCTCGCCGCCGCGCGCAAGGACCCCAAAGCGGCACCCAAGGGTGCGCGGAACCTGGCGGAAGTCATCATCGAGTTCATCGAGAAGCAAATCATCATGCAGACGATGGGGCCATCGGGTCTGGCATGGACACCGTTCCTGCTCTCGATCTTCATCTTCATCTATCTCAGCAACGTGCCGGGTGTGATTCCCTTCATTCAGATGCCGGCGACGGCGCGAATGGGTATCCCGGCGTTCATGGCGCTCATGGTGTGGGTGGTCTACAACGCAACGGGCATCAAGCATCAAGGACCGGTCGGTTACTTCAAGTCGGTGCTGTTCCCGCCGGGCGTGCCCAAGGCCCTCTACATCCTGGTGACCCCCATCGAGATCATTTCCACGTTCATCGTGCGACCGTTCTCCTTGGCCGTTCGACTCTTCGCCAACATGTTGGCGGGCCACTTGCTGCTCGTGATCTTCGCACTCTTGTCGGAAGCACTGTTCCAGGCCCGTGATCGAATCCTGATTCCGGTCGGTGTCTTGCCGTTCGCGGTGCTGCTCTTCCTCACGGGCTTCGAGGTGCTCGTGGCCTTCTTGCAGGCCTACATTTTCACCACGTTGACCGCCGTGTACATCAACATGGCGTCCCACGCGGAGCACTGATTCCCGAAACGAATACCAACCAAACAACAAGGAGAAAACAGCAATGGAAGCACTAGCAGCAATCGCCCGCATCGCGGCCGAAGCGGGTGACGCAGCAGCCGATCCGGCGGCAGCGAAGGCCACCGCGGCCGCAGCGTCGGCAGGCTACGCATACGGCCTCGCCGCGATTGGACCAGGCATCGGCATCGGCATCATCTTCGGTAAGGCCATCGAGTCGATGGCTCGTCAGCCGGAGGCCGCAGGCATGGTGCGCACCACCATGTTCCTTGGAGTTGCGTTCACCGAGGCGCTTGCGCTCATCGGCTTCGTTGCCTTCATTCTGCTCAAGTTCGCCTGATCGAAGTCGGCACGAAACATGCTCATTTCCACCATCCTCCTTGCCGCCGAAGACCTGGGGCCGAACCCCATCGCTCCGGAGAACAAGGAACTTTTCTGGGGTGCCGGGACCTTCCTGGTGTTCCTTTTCGTCATGAGGGTGTTCCTCGTGCCGAAAGTGAGAAAGGGCATGGAGGCCCGTTACGGCGAGATTCGCGCCGGACACGAGTCCGCACAAGCCACGCGAGCCGCTGCACAAGGTGACGTTGCCTCGTACGAGGCGTCGTTGGCGGAGGTTCGTGCCGAGGCGGCCGCTCGTATCGACAAGGCCCGTCAGGCACTGGATGCGGAGCGTCAAACGAAGGTGGCCGAGGTAAACACACGGATCGCTGCTCAGCGCGCGCAGGCCGACCAAGCCATCGAGGCTGTGCGAGCAGCCGCTCGGGCCGAGGTTGCGGCAGCGGTGGGGAGCGTCACGACCCGCGCAACGCAACTGGTGCTCGGCAAGTCGCCCGACGCAGCCGTGGTGAAGCGGGCGGTCGATAGCACCATGAGCGGAGGTCGTTCGTGAACGTCTTGTCCATCGTTCTCGCTGCCGAGGACCCATCACAGTCGCACCACTGGCTGTTTCCGGAAATCGGTGAGATCATCTACGGCAGCATCGCCTCGATCGTCATCTTTTCTACGCTGTACAAGTTTGGTTGGCCAGCGGCAAAGAAGGCGCTCGAGACACGTACCGCCAAGATCCAGCAAGAAATCGACGAGTCGGCAGCGGCGCGTCGCAATGCCGAGAGTGATGCTGCCAACATCCGTAAGGCACTCGGCGACATCGCGAGCGAGCGTTCGCGTATCCTGGCCGACGCCGATGCGCAGGCCGCCGCAATCCTGTCGGAAGGCCGCTCGCGAATCGCCGCGGAAGTCGCCGAGATGGAGGCACGAGCCACGGCCGAAATTGCGGCCGCGCGTTCACGAATCGGCGACGAACTTCGCGCCGAAATTGCGCGCCTGTCGGCGGTTGCAACCAACGACGCCGTTCGTGCCGCGCTCGACGATCGTACCCAGCAGGAGCTGGTGGATGGCTTCATTTCCAAGGTGGGTGCATCGCGATGAGTGGTCAGCAGATAACCGCGTACGTGAACGCAATGTTCGACGTCGCCTCCGCGAACGACGCAGTGGCCGTAGTAGAGGACGAGATGTTCCGTCTGGCACGAGCCTACGAAACGAACGAAGCCCTACGATCAGCGTTGAGCGACGCCACCGTGCCAGTGGCACGTCGTCAGGGCATCGTGGAACAATTGCTCGGCGGCAAAGCCCACAACGTCACCGTTCAATTGGCGTCGCTGCTGGTTGGCACCGGACACGTGTCGCTCCTGCCACAGGTCGCCGACGCCCTCGTGAAGCGCGCGTCGAGTGAGAAGCAACTGGAGGTGGCGGAGATTCGAAGTGCGGTTGCCTTGAACGATGCCCAGAAGACACGAATCGCCGAAGCCCTCTCCAAGGCCACGGGCAAGAAGTTGAACCTCAAGGTTGTGGTGGATCCGACCGTCATCGGCGGAATCGTCGCGACCGTCGGCGACGAAGTCATCGACGACTCGGTTCGTACCCGCCTCGATCAAGTTAAGTCACGTTTCTAAGCGACATTCGAAAGGAAATCCACATGTCCGAACTCACACTCTCCGCCTCCGACATCGCGGCGGCCATCACGAAGGGTCTCGACGGTTACACGCCGTCGGTCGAGGCACGCACCGTTGGTCGCGTTGCGGAGATCGGGGACGGTATTGCCCGCGTGAGCGGACTTCCCGATTGTGCCGTGAACGAGTTGTTGGAATTCGAGGATGGCAGCGTCGGTTTGGCGTTGAACCTCGACGAGGATTCGATTGGTGTGGTCGTTCTCGGTAACGCCGACGGCATCGAAGAGCAGCAAACGGTGAAGGCCACCGGACGAATCTTGTCGGTTCCGGTCGGTGATGCGATGCTCGGTCGCGTCGTCAATGCGCTCGGCATGCCAATCGACGGCAATGGTGACATCGTCGGCGGTCAGATGCGCCGTGTAGAGGTACAGGCGCCCGGAATCATGGGTCGCAAGCCCGTGCACGAGCCGCTACAGACCGGCATCAAGGCCATCGATGCGATGACCCCGATCGGTCGCGGACAGCGCGAACTGATCATCGGTGACCGCAAGACGGGCAAGACCACCGTCGCCATCGACACCATCCTCAACCAGAAGGGTTTGGGCGTGAAGTGCATCTACGTGGCAGTCGGACAGAAGGGTTCGACCGTCGCTCAAACCGTGGAGACGCTGCGTCAGTACGGCGCGATGGAGTACACCGTGGTGGTGGCCGCACCAGCCAGCGATCCTGCACCGTTCAAGTACCTGGCCCCGTATGCAGGGTGCGCGATGGGACAGCACTGGATGGAAAAGGGCGAGCACGCCCTCATCGTCTACGACGACCTTTCCAAGCAGGCCGAGGCGTATCGCCAGATTTCACTGCTGCTTCGTCGTCCACCGGGTCGCGAGGCCTATCCGGGCGACGTGTTCTACCTGCACAGCCGTTTGTTGGAGCGCGCAGCCAAGCTGAGCGACGAAAACGGCGCAGGCTCGCTCACCGCACTTCCGGTGATCGAAACCAAGGCCGGTGACGTGTCGGCATACATTCCCACCAACGTGATCTCGATCACCGACGGTCAGGTGTACCTGCAGGACAGTCTGTTCAAGTCGGGCGTGCGTCCAGCCGTCGACGTGGGTATCTCGGTCAGCCGTGTGGGCGGTGCAGCACAAATCAAGGCGATGAAGAGCGTGTCGGGAACCTTGAAGCTCGACCTCGCGCAGTTCCGCGAACTCGAGGCATTCGCCACCTTCGGATCGGAGTTGGACACCATCTCCAAGGCCCAGTTGGAGCGTGGCTACCGCCTGGTGGAATTGCTCAAGCAGCCGCTCAACAGTCCGATGCCCGTCGAAGAGCAAGTGGTGTCGATCTTTGCCGGCACGAAGGGATATCTCGACGACATTCTCGTCGCCGACGTGCGACGCTTCGAACAGGAGTTGCTCGAGCACATGCGATCGCGTCACGGGAGCATGTTGGCGGGCATTCGCCAGAACCCCAAAGCCGATATTCCTGCCGATCTGGCGGGTGTCGTAGCGGAGTTCAAAAAATCCTTCGCGCCGACCCCGGTCGGTGGCGCATCGGCCGACCCGACCAAGACCACCGCTGGCGAAGTCGGTCAGGCTGCCAGCAAGAAGACCCTGGCGACGGAGTAATCGAAGCACATGGCCGGCGGTCAAGAGCGCATTCTTCGTGGACGGATCCGTTCCGTTCAGGCAACGAAGAAGATCACCCGTGCCATGGAGTTGATCGCCGCGTCGCGCATCGTGAAGGCCCAGCAACGGGTGCAAGCAGCCGTGCCGTACAGCGAGATGATCACCAACGTGGTGAAGGACCTCGCCGCCGGAGGCTCCGGCAACGAATCGGCATTCATGAAGCCCCGTGACGTGGTGAAGACCAC
>JALRBT010000035.1 GCA_023262255.1 Ilumatobacteraceae bacterium | reverse complement strand
TCTCGGCGAACGCTCGGGCGTTTCGAACGAATTCCCTCACCGAGTCCCCACCGAATTTGCGCTGCGCCTCAGCCGCGAGAACGAGTGCGATCATGGTCTCGGCCACCACACCCATGGCGGGAACCGCGGTCACGTCGGTACGTTCCTTGAAACTGACCGTTTCCTGCTTCGACACCACATCGACCGTCTTCAGGGTCGGACGATTCAGCGTGGACAGCGGTTTCATCGCCGCACGCACCACCAGCATCTCACCGGTGGTCATCCCACCTTCGGTTCCACCGGCCTTGGAGGTCTCTCGCTTGTAGGCCGACGCCGACTCGTCCCATGCGATGGCATCGTGTGCTTCACTGCCGCGAAGCGCTGCACCGGAGAAGCCGTCGCCGATCTCGACGCCCTTCACGGCTTGGATGCTCATCACCGCCTGAGCGAGGAGTCCGTCGATCTTGCGATCCCAGTGCACGTGACTGCCGAGGCCGACCGGCAGTCCGTAGGCGAGCACCTCCACCACCCCGCCGAGGCTGTCACCGTCCTTTGCCGCCACCTCGATTTCGGCGATCATCTTGTCCTGTGTCGCCTGGTCGAAGCAACGCACCGGCGAGTCGTCGATGCGCGTGAGATCGGCGGGACGCGGGCGTTCGACCGCATCGCTCGAGACGGCACCGAGCGACACCACGTGGGAGACGATTTCCACGCCGATTTGTTTGAGCAACAGTTTGGCGAGTGCGCCGGCCACCACGCGGGCACTGGTCTCCCGGGCGCTCGCCCGCTCCAGGACGTCACGAGCGTCGACGAAGTCGTACTTCTGCATACCTGCCAAGTCCGCATGACCCGGACGCGGTTGCGTGAGCGGCTTCTTCGTCGCACCCGGATGTGGCGACATCTCCTCGTGCCACACGTCGCTACGGAACCATTCCGTGTTCTTGATGAGCACGGAAACCGGAGAGCCGAGCGTTCGACCGTGGCGAATGCCGCCGATCAACTCGATCTCGTCCTTTTCGAACTTTTGCCGTGGCCCGCGACCGAAACCCAGCCGGCGTCTCGCAAGTTCATCGCCGATGTCGGCAACGGTGACCGGAAGATTGGAGGGAAGACCCTCGACGATCACCACGAGCGCTTGGCCGTGACTTTCTCCGGCCGTCAAGTAGCGCAACATGTGGCTAAATTCTACCGCTGGCGTCGGGACAGCTCGACGAGAGCGGCTTCGCGCATCAAGCGCACGTCCGGTCGACGACCGAGCCAGAGCACTTGTTGTCGTGCCGCCTGCGCGCACAGCATTTCGAGCCCATCAACCGTTCGCGCTCCTCGCTGGCGAGCAGCAAGCAACAGTTCCGTGTCCAATGGGTGATACACCGCGTCCATCACCGTGTGACGTTCCGAAACCACGTTGACGTCGAGTGGAAGTACGTCGTTCGCGACGCCTTCCATGCCTTGGGGAGTGGTGTTGATGATGGTGGCGCACTCGCCGATCGAATCGGCACCGGCCGCAATGGTGGACCCCGACCGCGTCGAATTGCCGATCTCGACGGCGGCGGCGAGCCTGTCGGCGGAACGGTTCACCACCGAAATCCGGGATCCCGCCGTGGCAAGTGCCGCGATCACCGAGCGCGCCGTTGCGCCGGCACCAATCACGCCGACGGACGACAGGTCGGCACCTGCCGCGGTCAACGCATCGACACAGCCGGTGCCATCGGTGTTGTAACCGACGAGGCGACCCTCGGACGTTCGAACCACCGTGTTGACGGCACGCACGACCGCAGCCTGCGAATCCAGGTGGTCCAGCGCATCGATCACCAGCTCCTTGTGCGGCATGGTGACGGATAGGCCCGCGATGCCCAACACTCGTACCGCATCGATCGCAGCACCAGCGTCCTCGGGTCTCACCTCGAATGCAACGTATACCCAGTCGTCACCGTGCGCAGCGAAGGCCGCATTGTGGATGACGGGTGACAAACTGTGCGACACCGGACTTCCGATGACACCGGCCACGCACGAATTCGCGGACATCACCGGCTTCACGGCAGGATTCCCGCTTCTTGCGCCGCAGCCACGTTGCGCTCATGGAGTCGATACGTGGTGGCGAATGCGTGTCGACCCTCGGCGTCCGACAACACGTAGAACAGCACACGACACGTCTCGGACTTCTCGCGCCTGTTTCGAGCCGTGCAGAGAGGATCGTCGTCGGCCGGATTGTCCGCGGGGTTCATGGCGGCGATCAACGACGCCTCGCCCGGGTTGGCGATGGGGGTCGGCGGCAGCCCCTTTCGAAGGTATACGTTGTACGGGGAATCGGCGACCTTGAGATCCGAGAAAGACACGTCGGCCGGAGCTTGGTAGTAGAGCGACGCATCGATCTGCAGCTCCATGTCGAGCTCCAGCCGGTTGTAGATCACTCTCGAGACGATGGCCCGCTCGTCGGCCACCTTCACCTCTTTTTCGATCAACGAGGCGATGATGAGAATCTCGTACGGCGTTCGACCAAGTCGCTGCGCCGCTACCTCGATGTCGTTCGAGAGTGCGCGAGTTCGCATCTCTTCGATCATGCGGATGAGCACGTCCTCTTCGGTCTCGTACGACGCCACCCGGTAGAGCGCCGGGAACAGGAGGCCCTCGTACGAGGTGATTCCTTCGGGACGAAATGGTGCCGTGAGAGCGTTGCGAGCAAGAACCGCATCGACGTCCGCTGCGGTGAATCCCGGTGCATCCCGTTCGAGCCGACTCGCCATCTGCGCAACGGTGAAGCCCTCGGGAAACACGACCTGCACTTCCACGACGCCGTTCTCCACCGGTGCCGCCACCGCACCGTCGGTGCGAACTCGATCGGCCAAGTCTCGAACCCGCCAACCCGCCCAGCCGATGAACAACACCGTCGCCGCTGCCAGACCGAGCAGGATCTGCTTCGAGTAGCGCCGCAGGTCCGGAATCATTCCGTCGGTCTCGGATGCGTCATCGGGACGTACGTGATCCCATGGATCCTCGTTCCACTGATCCGACGACGTCATCACGCTTCCATTCTGCGTTCGTTGCGTCGATGATCGAGGAATGCCTGGAGCATCACCGCTGCAGCCACCTTGTCGACCACCCTGCGACGCGCATCGGCCTTCATCTCCATTTCCATGAGCGACCTGTCGGCCGTCACGGTCGTGAGGCGTTCGTCGTGCAGGAGCACCGGGACGTCGAGTGCGCGCCGGAGTTCTTCGGTTTCAGCCATCGCGCTCTTTGCTGCCGCCGTCACCTTGCCGCTCATGTTGAGCGGGAGCCCGACGACCACCGTCTGCACCTCGTACTCGGCGACGAGCCGGGCGATGTTGGCGTGATCGTGCACCCGTGACGCGGAGCGATCAACGACGGTGAGAGGAGTCGCCACTCGCTCGTCCGGATCGCACAGCGCCACGCCGATGCGCCTGGATCCCAGGTCGAGTCCGAGGCAGCGCATTACTTTGCGCGCCGTGCCGCGTCGACCGCCTTCGTTGCCGTCGTGAGTGCATCGTCGAGTGCCGCGGCGTTCTTGCCACCGGCGGTGGCAATGTCGCCCTTGCCGCCTCCGCCGCCACCCACCTGCTTGGCAGCGTCCCTGATGAGATCGCCGGCCTTCAGGCCGCTGGCCGGAGTTACGGCCGACACGAGGGCGACGCCGCCCGAATCCGAAACGCCACCAAGAACCACCACTTCGACGCCTGCCGTTGATCGCGCGGCAATCGCAAGGTCTCGCAACTCCGCCGGGGAGAGACCATCGACGCGCGCAACGAGGGCGCCGTCCACCGCTCGCGTGGCGAGCTCGGCGGCCTGCACCACCAGATTTGCGGCTCGCATCCTTTTGAGTTCATCGTGGAGCGCCTTGGTGTTGTCGATGGTTCGTTGCGCCGCCGACACGAGGTCGTCCAGTTTTGCGCCGAGCACGTCCGCCACCGTGGCCACGGTGTCGGCCAGATCGAGCAAGTAACGCACCGCGTTGTCGCCGGTGACCGCCTCGATTCGACGAAGGTTGGAACCGATCGAACCCTCGCTGATGACCTTTATGGGTCCGATGTCCCCCGTTGCCGTCACGTGCGTACCACCGCACAACTCGAGGGAACTCCCCGCCTCCAATACACGGACCACATCGCCGTATTTGTCGCCGAAGAATGCGATTGCGCCTTTCTCGGTGGCGGCCTGCTTGCTCATCTCGTTGGCCGTCACGGGACTGTTCGCAATCACCTGGGCGTTGGCCATCTGCTCGATCCGACGCAGTTCCGCGGGAGTGACGGCCTCGTAATGACTGAAGTCGAATCGGAGTCGATCCGGAGCAACGAGTGACCCGGCCTGCTTCACGTGCTCGCCCAACACCTCCCGTAGCGCCCAGTGCAGGACGTGCGTGGCGGTGTGGTTCCGTCGCGTGGCGACCCGGGCCGCCGAATCAATCGTCGCACGGACTCGGTCACCCGGCCGGAAACCGCCGCGTGTGATGCGAACGAGGTGGCGGCGCAAGCCGGGCGCCGCAAACGTGGTGTCGACCACCTGGGCCGTAGCGGTCGGCTGATCACCGGAGGCGGCAAGCCCCACGATCGTGCCGGTGTCGCCAACTTGTCCGCCGCTCTCTGCATAGAAGGGCGACGTGTCGAGGAACATCTCGTGCACGGCGGATCCATCCTCGTGGTCGAACGGTCCGAGCACCGCGAGCACCTCCGCATCCGCAACGTCGTGGTCGTAACCGACGAACGTGGTCGCACCATTGGCATCGACGAGGGACTTGTACGCAGCGACCCGCTCCGGATCGGCGGCGTCGGTCTTCCTGGCACTCTTTGCCCGCTCCCGCTGTTGTGTCATTTCCCGCTCGAAGCCCACCGTGTCAACGCTCACGCCGCGTTCCGAAGCAATCTCCTGGGTGAGTTCCAACGGGAATCCGTACGTATCGTGCAGCGAGAACGCCGAAGCACCGGAGATCGACTTCTCCTCACCGGCGAACTCACCCTCGAGAATCGACAGTCCCGTGCGAAGCGTGGAACGAAACTTCTCCTCCTCGCGGGTCATGACACCGAGGATGAAGTCGGCGTTGGTGGCCAGATCCGGATAGGCGCTCTTCATGATGCCAAGCGAGGTTTCCACGAGGGACGGCATCACGAGTTTCTCGCAACCGAGCAAGTATGCGTGACGAACCGCCCGACGGATGATTCGACGCAGAACGTAACCGCGTCCTTCGTTGGATGGAAACACACCGTCGTTGATCATCATCATTGAGGAGCGCGCATGCTCGGCCAGTACACGAAGGCTGAAACTTGGTCGATGTTCGTAGTCGCCGACGCGGTACTCGGCGCCCGTGATGCTGCGGCCCACGTCGATGAGCGGGGCCAGCAGATCGGTCTCCCAGACGGAGTCCACTCCCTGCACGAGGGTGAGGATTCGTTCGAATCCGGCACCGGTATCGATCGATGGTCGTGGTAGCCGTGTCCTCGTGCCATCCTGTGCCTGGTTGTACTGCATGAACACGAGGTTCCAGAATTCAAGGAAACGGTCACCTGCCGGGTCGTTCAGCGGACCACCATCGGGACCGAATGCGCTACCTCGATCGATGTGAATCTCCGAGCACGGCCCGCACGGACCAACGTCACCCATCTGCCAGAAATTGTCCTTGTCGCCGAGCCGCTGTATGCGATCCATCGGCACTCCGACGACGTCGTGCCAGATTTGTTCCGCCTCGTCGTCGCTCTCGTGCACGGTGATCCACAAGCGGTCACCATCGAAGCCGAACACCTCGGTTGCCAACTCCCAACCCCAGGGGATCGCCTTCTCCTTGAAGTAATCACCGAAACTGAAATTGCCGAGCATCTCGAAGAACACCAGATGTCGCTTCGTACGTCCCACGTCGTCGAGGTCGTTGTGCTTGCCGCCGGCGCGCACGCATTTCTGCACGCTCACCGCGCGGTCGTACGGTGCGGTCTCCTCCCCGACGAAATATGGCTTGAACGGCACCATGCCCGCCACGGTGAACATGATCGACGGATCGAAGGGAATGAGGCTGGCCGAGGGAACGACGGTGTGGGAGCGATCAGCGAAGAAGCCAACGAATGCCTTCCGGAGATCGTCGGCCGTACGAAGTTCGGCGCGGGCCATCGCGTCTACTCGAAGAGGTCGTCGCTCGTCGAGTCGCGCTTGCTGCCCGTCGCGCCGCCCACCGTGTCGGAAACCTTGTCTTTGGCGGTCATGACGCGATCAACGAGTCCGTCGATGAACTGGTCGACCGACTCCTTCGTTGCCACCTGGTCGGCCTGGCGACGCAACCATCCGTACCCGAAAAGTGCCGCGAGGGCTCCGAGCACGAACCAGAAGAGTCGACGAAACATGGGTGTTATTGAGCGTATCGCCGGGGCGCAATCACCGACTCGTGCGGCGAGTTTCCGTCGCGCAGATGTTGCGGAACCTCGACGGACGCAGCGCCCGCGAGCGACTCGTGCGCGGTACCGATCGCGTCCACCACGGTTCGACTCTTCGGCGCCCGAGACAGATGCATCACGGCATGTGCCAGGTTGTACCGCACCTCCGGGAGGCCCACGTGCTCCACGGCCTGTGCCGCGGCCACCGCAGTGGTGAGCGAGGAAGGGTCGGCAAGTCCGACATCCTCACTGGCGAACACGATGAGACGCCGAGCGATGAACCTCGGATCGTCACCGGCCTGGATCATCCGTTCCAGCCAGAACAGCGCCGATTGTTCGTCGGATGCCCGCATGCTCTTGATGAACGCCGACACGACGTCGTAGTGGTCGTTGCGTCCGTATCGCAGCGCACTCGTCGCCAGGGCCCCCTCGGCGTGAATGAGTTGGACGTGCGTTGCGCCACCCAATGCAATGGCCACTTCCAACGATGTGAGCGCCTGACGACCGTCTCCCCCGCAGCGTTGCACGATGAGGTCCACAGCGTCGTCGTCGATGTCCACACCTTCCGTGCGGACACCGCGGCGAATCAGTCGCTCGAGGTCCATCTCGCCGAGTGGCTCCAATCGCATCAGCGTGGATCGACTACGTAGCGGTGCATTGACCTCGAAGAAGGGATTCTCCGTCGTGGCGCCGATCAACGTGACGAGGCCCGCTTCCACCGCCGGAAGCAACGAATCCTGTTGCGTTGCGTTGAATCGATGTATCTCGTCCACGAACACGATGGTGCGTCGATGATGCTCGCCGAGTCGCGCTCGCGCAGCCTCGAGCACCTCGCGCACATCCTTGACTCCTGCAGTCACCGCCGACAACCGAACGAATTCTCGTTTCGTTACCGTGGCGATGACCTCAGCGATGGTGGTCTTTCCGGTACCGGGCGGACCCCACAGGATCACCGAGCTCAAACGATCCGACTCGATGAGGCGACGCAACGGCCCGGTGGGCCCGAGGAGATGTGGTTGTCCGACGATGTCGTCGAGCGTTCTTGGTCGCAGACGCGCCGCAAGCGGTGCCTGTTCCTGCAACTTGGTTAGCGCCGCATGTGCAAAGAGGTCGTCGCTTCGATCAGTCATGTGTCGCAACCACCGCTGCGAACCGTGTCAGTTCGCCGGTCTGGGCAGGGTTCGGAGCCCGAGTTCGTTCAATTGACCGACGTCGACGGGTCCGGGCGCATTCGTCATGGGGTCGAGTCCGGATTGGGTCTTGGGGAATGCGATCACTTCGCGGATGTTCTCCTCGCCGGCGAGAATTGCCACGAGCCGATCGATTCCGAACGCGAAGCCGCCATGGGGCGGTGCCCCGTACCGGAACGGCTGCAGGAAGAAGCCGAACTTTCGGTCGGCGGTTTCGTCATCGATTCCGAGCAACTGGAAGACCCGGCGCTGCAATTCCGGTTCGTGAATACGAATCGACCCGGAGCCGAGCTCCCAACCATTCAGTACCAGGTCGTACGCCAACGCCCGAACGTGGAGCGGGTCGGACTCCATCTTGACGAGGTCGTCGGGATGCGGATGACAGAAGGGGTGGTGACCGGGCTGCGGCTTCTTCGTCGTCGGATTGATTCCGATGAAGAGGGGAAAGTCGACGACCCACACGTATCTATAAGGCCCCTCATGAACCGGCGGTCGTGCCAAATCGTTGCGAAGCTGTCCGAGTACCGCGCACGTGGTGCTCCACTCGTCGGCAACGAGCAACAGCAGATCACCGGAGGTTGCGCCGAGTGCCGCAACGAGCGACGACTTTTCCGCATCGGAGAGGAATTTGGCGACCGGTGACTCGAGCGCCCCAGCGTCTCCAACCTTGATCCACACCAACCCCTTTGCACCAAGTTGCTTGGCGCGCTCGGTCAACTGGTCGAGTTTGTTCCGCCCGATGGCGGCCGCTTCCGGATAGGTCGCTGCATCGACCCGAATTCCCTTGATGCTCGGCGCCGATGCGAAGGCCTTGAACGCCGTGCCGACGAATGCATCGGTGAGCTCGACCAGTTCCATTGCAAAGCGCATGTCCGGCTTGTCGGTGCCGAACCTGTTCATGGCGTCATGCCACGTGATCTGCTCGATCGGCGGCGGGGTCTCCCCCGTTGCGGCATGGGCAGCGGCCAGCACCGCACGCGAGATCGCCGCCAAAACGTCGTCTTTCGTGACGAAACTCATCTCCGCATCGAGTTGTGTGAATTCGTATTGCCGATCGGCGCGAAGGTCTTCGTCGCGCAGACAGCGAGCAATCTGGTAGTAGCGGTCGACACCCGCAACCATGAGCAATTGCTTCCACAATTGCGGCGACTGCGGCAACGCATAGAACGAACCCGGCTCCTTGCGCGACGGCACCAGGAACTCGCGTGCCCCTTCGGGCGTGGAGGGCATGAGGAGCGGGGTTTCGACCTCGACGAAGCCCTGGCCCTCCATGGCCGTGCGTATCGCGGAGTTGACGCTCGCCCGGAGTCGCAGGTTGCGTTGCATGCGTTCCCGACGCACGTCGAGGTACCTGAACTTCAATCGGATGTTCTCGTCGACCTCGTCGGCGCGTTGATCGATCGGGAACGGGGGTGGTTCCGCTGCGTTCAACACCACGACCGTGCAGTCGGTGAGCTCGACTTCGCCGGTTGAAAGGTTCGCATTCACGGTGCCCGCGGGACGGGCGGTCACCGTACCCGTCACTTGCACCACCCACTCGCTGCGGGCGTCGGTTCCGTCGTCGATTACGCACTGCATGACCCCGGAGAAATCGCGTACGTCGAGGAATGCCAACTTGTCGCCGTGTTCACGGCGTCGTGCCACCCACCCCGCGAGCGTCACCCGCGACCCAACGTGCGCGGCACCAAGTTGGCCACAGGAATGGGTGCGCAATGAAGTGGAGTTGGTCATGGATGTTCAGCGTCCGAGCGCCCGACGTACCTGCGTGACGAGGTCGTCACGCTGCACGATGTGCTGCGAACCGCCCTCCATGGTACGCAGGATCGCGGTGTTCGCGTTGCGTTCGTCATCACCGACGATGATGCACACCGGAGCGCCGGATCGGTCCGCGGACTTCATTTGTGCCTTCATGCTGCGACGTTCGTATGCGCGATCCGCACCGATTCCGGCCGTGCGAAGTTCGGTGCAGATCACTCCGGCCTCGCTTCCGCCCGTGGCATCCACGACGAACACATCGACCCGACTCTGCGGAGCCCCGAATACCCCCTCGGCGTCGCACGCCAACAGCGTTCTGTCCAGCCCCAATGCAAACCCGATTCCGGGCGTGTCCGGGCCACCCAGGTCGGCAACGAGACCGTCGTAGCGACCGCCGCCGCCGATTGCGGTGTGCGCCGCGGTGAGGCTCTCGGAGACGAATTCGAAGGTGGTGCGACGGTAATAATCGAGACCTCGCACCAGTCGGTCATCGACGTGGAAGGTCACCTCTGCCGCCCGAAGCGACGTTTGCACCTGCAAAAAGTGTTCCTCGGCGGCGGCACTGAGATGATCGGCCATGCGCGGTGCCGCGGCAATGAGTTGCGCGTCCTCCACGCGCTTGGAGTCGAGAACTCGCAACGGATTCCGCTCGAGCGTTGCCCGACTCTCGGCGGACAACGCATCGATGTTCGTGGAAAAGTGCGCGCGCAGTGCCGATGCGTATCGATCCCTGTCGCCCGAGTCGCCGAGGGAGTTGAGGGAGAGTCGCACCTTGGTGAGTCCCAAACGTCGGTAGAACTCCATCGCCAGCGCAATGACCTCGGCGTCCAATTGCGGGTCGTCCACACCGAGCACCTCGACGCCCACCTGATCGAACTGGCGGTACCTTCCCTGCTGGGGTTTTTCGTACCGAAAATTCGGACCTGCGTACCACACCTTCCACGGCGTCACGGGACGATGCTCGACGAAGGCGCGACATACGCTCGCGGTCTGTTCCGGGCGCAGTGCGACTCGTCGACCGCCCTTGTCCTCGAAGTCGTACATCTCCTTCGTGACGATCTCGGTACTCTCGCCGACGCGCAAGAACACGCCGAGGTCCTCGAACATCGGCGGAATGATGTGACCGAATCCGGCCGTCTCGACCACGTCGGCAAACACCTGTTGAAACCGGCGCCAGCGCGCGGAATCAGGGGCGAGGATGTCGCGTGTGCCGGGACTGGTTGCGAACGACGGCACGCGCCAAGGCTAGTTCGCTGACGGATGCGTCGAGCCGATATCACCTTGGTCTGCGGTGCCCGGCAGCAGTCGGTAGGCGTCGTAGACACCATCGATGTTCTTGATGATTCGCAACATCGACTGCAGATGGTTGGGGTCGGAGAACTCGAACTCGAAACGCATGCGAGCAACGCGGTCGGAACCGGTTTGCGTCGTGCACGACACGATGTTGACCCGCTGATCGGACAGTGCGTTGGCGACGTCACGCAACAGTCGGGTGCGATCGAGCGCCACCACCTCCACCGCCGCCACGAAGGTGTCGTCGGCGCTGAGCCTCGCCCACTCCACGTCGATCACACGAGCGGATTGCTCGGACATGAGTGACATGGCGTTCGCGCAATCGACGCGGTGCACGGTGACTCCCCGACCCCGGGTGATGAAGCCCATGATGTCGTCACCCGGAACGGGGGTGCAGCACTTGGAGAGACGCACCAGCACGTCGTCGAGACCCTCGACGTACACGGAGTTCTTGTTCTTGCTGCCACTGCTGCGAGTGCGTACTGCGGGCAGGGCGTCGACCTCGCCGGACGGGTCGGCGCTCTTCAAGGCATCCACGAGTCGCGTTGCCAAGGCGCGCGCCGCAACCTTCTTCTGACCGATCGCCGCAAGGAGACCGTTGAAGTCGGCATAGCCGAGTGATGCGATTTCGGCGGCCAACTCGGGCGACGCTTCGATCCTGCGCATCGACAAGCCCACGCGGCGCAGTTCCTCGACCAGTTCGTCGTGGCCTTCGTCGACCATGTCCTCGAGCTGTTCCCTCGTCCACCACTGCTTGATCTTGTTCCGCGCCTTGGTGGACGCGACGAACTCCATCCACCCCTGCGACGGTCCCGTCCCCTCGGCCTTGGACGTGAGCACTTCGCAGGTGTCACCCGACGAGAGTCGATAGTCGAGGGCGACCAAACGCCCGTTCACGCGAGCGCCGACGCACGAGTGCCCAATCTCGGTGTGTACCGCATAGGCAAAATCGACCGGAGTGGAATTGAGCGGAAGGGACACCACCCTCCCCTTGGGAGTGAAGACGAACAGTTCGTCCTGCTCGAGATCCGTCTTCAGACCTTCGAGGAATTGACGGGGGTCCGACACCTCCCCTTGCCAGTCGATGATGCGATTCAGCCACTCGACTTCCTGGGGCGTCGCGGCATCCTTGTACGCCCAGTGCGAGGCCACGCCCCATTCGGCGCGTTGGTGCATGTCGCGGGACCGAATCTGCACCTCGATGGTCTTGCCGTCGGGCCCGATGACGGTGGTGTGCAACGACTGATACAGGTTGAACTTGGGCATCGCGATGTAGTCCTTGAATCGACCAACCACGGGCTTCCAGTGTCCGTGAATCACGCCGAGTGCCGCGTAGCAGTCGCGAACGTCGTCCACGACGATGCGAATCGCCATCAAGTCGAAGATGTCGTCGAATTCGCGGCCCTTCTGCACCATCTTTTCGTAGATGCTCCAGAGATGCTTTCCACGTGACGTGAGTTCAGCCTTGATCTTCACGCTGCCCAACATCTTCTCCACCTGTCCGAGCACGCGAGCAAGGTAGATGTTTCGCTCGGGAGCGCGTGTCGAGACGAGGTGCTCGACCTCGGCATAGCGCTTGGGATAGAGGGCGGCAAAGGAGAGATCCTCCAATTGCTGCTTGATCTCCTGCATGCCCAGGCGGTGCGCGAGTGGTGCATAGATGTCGAGAGTTTCCTGGGCGACACGCCGCTGTTTGTCCGGCGCGCTCGATGCCAGGGTTCGCATGTTGTGCAGTCGGTCGGCCAACTTGATGATCAGCACTCGCAAGTCGCGAGCCATCGCCACCAGCATCTTGCGCATGGTGGCGGCCTGTTGGGCCTCCTGGGAGTCGAACTGCAATCGATCGAGTTTGGTGACACCGTCAACGATGGCGGCGACCTCGTCGCCGAAGGCCTGGGTGATGTCGGCCAGCGTGAGTTCGGTGTCCTCCACCGCGTCATGCAACAATGCCGCGATGATCGACGCCTCGTCAAGGCCGATGTCGGCAACGACGCTTGCCACGGCGACGGGATGCGTTATGTACGCCTCACCGGTCGTTCGGGTTTGGTGACGGTGCGCCTCACGCGACGTGTCGTAGGCACGATTGATGTTGGTGATGGCACCCTTGGGGTGACGTCGCTTGTAGATCGCGAGCAACGGTGCAAGTTCGTGCGCGGTAGTGGACTGCTGGCGCCGCCATGGCAGCACCCGGGAGCCGGTTGCCATGGTCAAAGTCTACGAACGACGGCGAAGCAGTGACTTCGTGTGCCGAAGGGCGCAACCCGAACCCGCGACGTAACCCGTCTAGCGACGGCGACGTTTGCGCGGGCGAGGCGGATGGGTGAGCACGTTGCTCGAGGTGTTCTTCAACACCGACGATTCGCGCGTGACCTGCGATTCTGCTGCGGCCTTCTGCGCCGCTCGGGTGGTGGTGTGTTCGAACAGGGCTGCCATCTCGGCTCCTTGCGCCACCACTCCTGCCACGCTCGAATACTTCGGCTCCCGATTCTTGAGTACGGCCAGGAGTGGTGTCGCAACGAAAATCGAGGAGTACGTGCCCGTGAGCATGCCCACCAGCAGAGCGATGGCGAATTCCTGCAGGTTGGTTGCACCCATGATGAACGACCCGACCACCAACAACGAGATCACCGGCAAGGCCGAGGACAACGTGGTGTTGAGTGAGCGGGCCAAGACCTGGTTCGACGACACGTTGACGATGTTGCCCATCGACATCTTGGAGGTGGCGAAGCGATCGATGTTCTCTCGAACCCTGTCGAAGACGACCACGGTGTCGTAGAGGGAGTATCCCAGAATCGTGAGGAACGCAACGACGGTGGCGGGGGTTACCTCGAAACGGAAGATTGCATAGACGCCGACCGATACCAGAACGTCGTGTGCCATCGCGGCAATGGCCGCGATTGCCATCTTCCATTCGAATCGCCACGCGATGTAGAGCGATACGAGAACGAAGAACACCAACAGTGCGCGAACCGCCTTGAAGGTGATACTGCGACCCCACGATGAACTCACCGCGGCCACGCTGACTTCCTGTGTCTCCAGTCCGGCTTTCGACGCCAACGCAGCCTGCACTGCAACACGCACCTCATCGGGCTGGTCGCCCACTTGCACCCGAATTCGCTCACCCTCCACACCTTGGAGGGTTTGCAGTTTGGCATTGGCGGTCTCGACGCTGTTGGCTTCCAACACGTCGCGCACCGCGTCCTGATCCAGCGTGGCAGTCGCCGGTGCCTCCCAGGCAACTCCTCCCTTGAAGTCGATACCGAGGTTGAGGCCGCCAAAGATGAGCACGATGATCGACACGAGCACGAACGAACCCGATACCACGAAGGCGGGCTTTCGCTTGCCGTAGTAGTCGACGGTGGTCTCGCCGCGATACAGGCGGCCGAAGGCTGCTCCGATACTCACGCGTTCACCTCCGTGCTCCGTGGCGGCTTGATACCCAACATCGATCGGTTGGCCATGAACTTGCTACGCGCCAGCAACAGCATGGCCGGACGGGTGAAGAACCATACGATGACGACGTCCGCGAGCGTGGCCAATCCGAGGAAGAACGCAAAGCCACGCACCGAACCCACGGTCAGCCACCACAACACCGCGGCGGCAAGGAACGACACCGTGTCCGCGGCGAGCACGGTACGCCATGCACCCTCGAAGCTTCGCTGCGCGGAGTTCCGCAACGTGCGACCCGAGGTCAACTCGTCCTTCAGACGTTCGAAGAACACGATGTAGGAGTCCACTGCGATACCAATGGAAACGATGATGCCGGCGATACCGGAGAGTGAGAGTGCCAGGCCGTTGGTCTTGGACAGGTAGGTGATGATCGAGAACTGCAGTCCGATGGAAACGGCCAAGCCGAAGAACACGATGATCGCCACGAAGCGGTAGTAGGCCAGCATCACCAGGAACACGAGAAGTAAACCAACCAGGCCCGAGATGATGGCGGCTCGCAGCGAGTCACTGCCGAGCGTGGGTGAGACCGTTTGCACTTGCGACACCTCGAACTTCACCGGCACCGCTCCGAATTCGAGGATCTTGGCCAGGTCGCGCGCCTCTTGCTCGGTGAAGTCGCCGGTGATCTGCACTTCGCCGCCGGTGAACACGGCCTCTTGCACCACAGGCGCCGAGATCACTTCGCCGTCGAGCACGATCGCCACCTGCGCGGTCGGGCAAGTCGCATCACGCGAATAGCAACGCGAGGTGAGCGCGTTCCAGATGTCTTCACCCGCGGCACCACCCCGAAGTTGTACGACCACGGACCAATTCGATCCCTGGATGTTGGCGGACGCGTTGTTTTCGAACACCAAGCCGGTCGCAGCCACCGGACCAACGAGATAGGCAGAACCATCGCGACCAAGGAGCACCTCGGAACCGTCAGGCAACGCGCTCGTGGTGGTGGCGTCGGTGGCGGGCACCGTGGTGTCCGTTGACGGCACGGTGGTGTCCACCATTGGGCGCGCACCACGCGACTCGCCAGGCCCGCCTTCGTCGGGAACCGTCGTCTCACTGGGCACGGATGTACCAACAGGAGTGGTGGTGGGTGTCGTTGGCGTCTGCGTGCCCGCG
>JALRBT010000034.1 GCA_023262255.1 Ilumatobacteraceae bacterium | reverse complement strand
GGTTCGAGCCCCGGGCGACCCACGCATGACCACATCACCAGTCCCAACCGTCGCTGACTCGCACCAGCTCGACCTCGCGATCTCCGGGATGACGTGCGGTGCGTGCGCGCTCAAGGTGGAAAAAGCGCTCAATCGCATCGATGGCGTCACGGCAACGGTCAACTTCGCGACGGAATCCGCCAGGATCACAACGTCGTCCGAGGTGTCCACCGAACGAATCATTGCCCAGGTGGAAGAGGTCGGGTACGGGGCGCGACGGCTCGAGGACACCACCCCGGAGATGCTCGACAAGGAGACGATGGATCGCGTCGCCATGTTGCGGGCCCGGCTCGTCGTGTCGTTGATTGCCGGAGTTCCGGTGGTTGCCCTGTCGATGATTCCCGCATTGGAGTTCGACGGTTGGAAATGGTGGGCACTGGTGCTCTCCGTCCCGGTGGTGGTGTGGTCGGCTGCCCCATTCCACAAGGCAGCGGCCATGAACGCCCGTCACAAAACGACGACGATGGACACCCTGATCTCGCTCGGCATCATCGCCGCGATGGGCTGGTCGGTGTGGGCGATGGTGTGGGGAAACGCGGCGGACTACCAGGGGATGGACTTGGCGTCGATGGACGTCGACCACATATATATGGAGGTGGCCGTTGCGGTGACCATCTTCCTCCTGGCGGGGCGGTATTTCGAGGCACGTGCCAAGCGGCGCGCCGGCGACGCCTTGCGCTCACTCCTTGCGCTCGGTGCACGAAACGCCACCGTATTGCGCGACGGAGACGAGGTCGTCGTTGCTGCAGCCGAGGTGCAGGTCGGTGATCTCGTCGTGGTGCGTCCCGGGGAGATCATCGCCGCCGACGGCGTTGTCCGCGAGGGTGCATCCTCGATCGACGTTTCGATGCTCACGGGCGAAAGCGTTCCCGTGGATGTCACCATCGGAGCAACCGTCACCGGAACCACGGTGAATCTCACGGGTCGACTGGTGGTGCAGGCGACGCGAATCGGTGCGGAGTCCACCTTTGCCCAGATGACCCGATTGGTGCGCGATGCCCAAGCCACCAAGGCTCCGGTGCAGAAACTGGCCGACCGTGTGAGCAGCGTGTTCGTTCCCACGGTGATTGCGATTTCGATCGTCACCTTCGTGGGGTGGTGGGTGTTCGGTGGCGATCTACCCCAGGCCTTCACCGCCGCCGTGGCAGTGCTCATCATCGCGTGCCCGTGTGCACTAGGGCTCGCAACCCCAACGGCGCTGATGGTCGGCAGCGGTCGAGCGGCCCAGATGGGGATCGTCATCAAGGGTGCCGACGTTCTCCAGGGCACTCGACGAGTCGACACCGTGGTATTTGACAAGACGGGCACGGTCACCACCGGACAGATGCAACTGGTCGACGTCACGTGCGCCGAGGGCGTTTCGCGCGCCGAGATTCTGGCGATCGCCGGCGCCCTCGAACACGCCAGCGAGCATCCCGTCGCGAAGGCCATCGCATCGGCGGCACGAGCCGAAACCGGAGCGCTCCATGGTGTGGACAAATTCGAGAACCTCCCGGGTATGGGTACCGCCGGCATGGTGAACGGTGCGAGCGTGCTCGTCGGCAACGAAACCCTGATGCGTCGCAAACTGGTGATGATTCCGTCGGCGATGCAACGTTCGTTGGTGGCGGCCAGGGAGAACGGCAACATCGGTGTTCTCGTTGCGGTGAACGGCTCCGTGAAGGGTGTGTGCGTCGTGGCGGATCGCCCGAAGGCAAACAGCGCTTCTGCAGTCTCGTCACTACGCGACTTGGGCCTGCGACCAATCCTGCTCACGGGTGATAGTCGCGCGACCGCGCTTGCCGTCGCCAAGCAGGTCGGAATCGAAGCCGATGATCAGCACGTCATCGCTGGGGTGCTACCCGAAGAGAAGGTGCGGGTGGTCGCCGACCTGCAGACGCGTGGATATGCGGTTGCGATGGTGGGCGACGGGGTGAACGACGCGGCCGCGCTCGCGCAAGCGAACGTCGGAATTGCAATGGGCACGGGAACCGACGTGGCCATGAACGCGAGCGATCTCACCATCGTGAGCGGCGATTTGCGGTTGGTGCCCGATGCAATCCTGCTGTCTCGCGCGACGCTCCGAACGATCAGCGCGAACGTGTTCTGGGCGTTCCTCTACAACACCGCAGCCATACCCATCGCGGCCCTCGGCTTGCTGAACCCCATGTGGGCGGGTCTGGCGATGGCGCTTTCCAGCATCTTCGTCGTTACCAACAGTTTGCGACTTCGTACCGCCAAACTCACTCCACACACCGCGTTCGTACACGCAACTCGTTGACCGCATCGTCGCGCCACCCGCGAACGGTTCAGCGTGTCACCCGGTGTCGCATCGCGTATTGATTGATGTCGATCGATCCGAGTTCCTTGCAGAGTTCGAGCGATTTGGCCGACATCCCGCATTCGCGCGCCTGTCGTAGGAGATACGCCAGTTCGATGTCCGACGTGGAGCCTCCGTGCATGGATCCGTAGGGATCGTCGAACGTGAACATGTCGGCGGTCCGACTGTTGAGCAACAACTCGGAGTCGTGCGGAAGGGACGAGTGGTGTGGACGCCGGCGTTCGCTTCGAACGAAGGCGAAGTACTCGATGTCGCGAACGATGTTCACGGCGACCTTCCTCGGCCGACGCGCCATTGGGTAGGTACGAATGACCTCCCACGCGTGCGACAGCGCCATGCCGAGTGCATCGTTGTAGCCGATACCGCGCGTGCGCCCGCGTCGTCGAGCGATGGAGACGATCGGTGGAATCACGCGTTGTAGCACGATGCGAGCCGCGAGTTCGTCGGTGGCGGCGCGTTCCACCAATCTGCCCAACACTGCATCGGCCGAAGGATCAACGTTCTTTCCGCGAAACCCGTCGGCAGCCAGTAGATCGTCGAGCGAATCGAACGTCGTGGGGGTGACACCCCAGGAGTTGACCGTGCGCAGAACTCGTGGCGAGCGTTTCATTCGCTGCCACTCATCATCCAGGAGGGTGATGGGATTGCGGTGGGGTGTGGTGGTGTCGTGTCGAGCGGTCGTGCCACCCCAGCGTGGGAACCGGTCTCACCGCCACCCTCACCGCGGCGATGTCGGCAAGACTGGAGCCATGCGCATCACCCTTCCGTCCGGAACATCCGCGTCAATCGACACCTCGGTGACGTCACCGAGCATGGGCTTGGTGATTGCCCCGGACATCTTTTCGCTTCGACCGTTGTTCGACGACATGGTTGCACGGCTTGCTCGCGAGTGGAACATGGCGGTTTGCGCCGTGGAGCCGTTTCCCGGTCGACGTCTCGATGCCGACATCGCCCCCCGATTCGCCGCCGTCCCGTCGCTGGACGACTCGCTTCATCTGCGCGACCTTCATGAAGCGGCAGATGCGATCGGCACCGAGAGGGTTGGACTCATGGGTTTCTGTATGGGCGGGATGTACTGCTTCAAATCCGCGATCAGCCCGAGATTCGCCCGAATTGCCAGTTTTTACGGAATGATTCGGATTCCGGCCGACTGGCAATCACCAACGCAGGAAGAACCGCTGGCGTTGCTGGCACGAGGCGACGCTTCGAAGGTATTGGCGATCATCGGCGCGAAGGATCCCTACACCCCGCCTGCGGACGTGGCGACCCTGCGAGACACGGGGTGCAACGTGGTGGAGTATTCCGAGGCCGAGCACGGTTTTGCCCACGATTCACAACGCCCATCGCATCGGGCCGCGGACGCAGAGGATGCGTTCACGCGAACGCGTGAATGGTTGCTCGGTACTACGACGAGCGCGCCGTGAGCTTCTCGCGTTCCTTGATGCGGTAGCGACGATCGGACTGCTCCAGCCATCCCAAGCGGATGAAGCTGGCGATGGCCTTGTTGACGCGCTCACGTGATGCGCCAACCATGCCGGCAAGCTCCTCCTGGGTGACGGGGAGGACGAACTCGTCGTTTCCTTCGGAGAGTTCCAACAATCGCTTGGCGGTGCGTCCGGTGACGTCGAGGAACACGCTGTCGGACAGCACCTCGTCCATGACGCGCAATCGAGAGGCGAGGAGTTTGGTGACCCCCCACAACATCGTGGGATTGCCCTGCAGTTCGCTCTTCACGGCCGAGTACGGAATTTGCAGGACGCTCGATGGTTCGAGCGCTCGCGCGAGCGCACTGCGTGCACCGTCGTCGAGCAGACCGAGTTCGCCGAACAAGTCCCCGGACTCCATCAGTGCGAGCATGCTCTCGCGGGCATCCAGTGGTCGGTTGCCGATGGCAATGGCGATTCGACCCGACAACACCACGAACATCGCATCCGGCGCGTCGCCCTCGTTGAACAACACGTCGCCACGTTGCAGGTTGCGCACCACTCCGGCACCCGCGATGTTCTTCAACGACTCGGGTGACGTGGCGGCAAAGAAGGCATTCTTGGCGAGGAGTTCTTCGTGAGTCATGCGCTTTACGGTACTACCCTGAAAGGAAATGCCGACAGGTGAATTGCGCCGACCTGGCGAGGTGATCTGGACCATCGTCGTTGCAGCAGGTGCCGGAACGCGATTCGGTGGCCCGAAACAGTTCGAAACACTCGGTGATCGTCGCGTGATGGACTGGTCGGTCGCCGTTGCACGCGAATCGAGCGACGGAGTAGTAGTGGTTCTTCCACCGGAGGTGGCGGAGAAAGAAGGCGGTATCGCCGGTGGTGGAACGCGCAGTGACTCGGTACGTCGAGGTCTCGACGTGGTGCCGAAGAACGCCACCATCATCTGCGTGCACGATGCCGCACGACCGTTTGCGAACGAGGACGACTTTGCCCGGGTGATCTCCGCGGTCGCCGAAGGTGCCGATGGTGCAGTGCCGGCGATTCCCGTTGCCGACACCATCAAGGTGGTGGACGAGACCGGGCAAGTGATGCGTACCCCACCCCGTGGATCGTTGCGTGCGGTGCAGACACCACAAGCGTTTCGTGCCGACGTGTTGCGTCGGGCCCACGCGTCACTCGGTGAGGGCACCGATGACGCGTCCCTCGTGGAGGCCGAGGGTGGAAAAGTAGTAGTGGTCGACGGTGACGTACTCAACCGCAAGATCACCACGCGTGATGACCTCGAGTGGGCGCGTACGCAGCAGGGCAGTAACTGATCGTGCGGATCGGTCAGGGATTCGACATCCATCGCTTTTCCGACGACGAGAGGCCGCTGATCTTGGCGGGTGTGCACATCAAGGGTGAACGCGGGCTCCATGGCCACAGCGATGCGGATGCAATCGCCCACGCCGTGAGTGACGCGCTCCTTGGTGCCGCCGGTCTCGGTGACATCGGTGAACACTTTCCCGATACCGATCCCCGCTGGAAAGGGGCGAATTCCATGGACATCCTGCGCGAGGTGGTGTCCAAGGTGCGCGATGCCGGATGGAAGGCGACGAACGTGGATGTCAACGTGATTTGCGAACGTCCGAAGATTGCGCCGCACCGTGATGCCATGCAACGAAATCTTCGGGAAGTAGTTGGTGCTCCCGTGAGCGTGAAGGGGCGGCGAGCAGAGGGATTGGGCGCAATCGGACGTGTGGAAGGCATTGCGTGCATGGCGGTTGCCTTGCTCACGTCATGAGTCGTCCTCCGCGGCGCGGGTCGCGTGGAGGTCGCAATGGCGACATGCGCAGAGGTGGTCGTGGCGACATGCGTGGGGGGCCTCGACGTCGCCCACCGCGACCATCGTCCAATGATCGATCGTTGGGCGGGGAACAGGTGGAGGGTCGACAGGCGGTACGCGAGGTGCTGATTGCCTCGCGTCGCAGGGTTCGTGAACTTCTGATTGCCGATGAGAGTGAACGAAATCCGGTGATCGGCGAGATCATCGATCTGGCGAAATCGCAACGGGTGCAAATCCGTGACGTGTCCCGCAAGGAGATCGACGAACGTTCACGAAGCGAGGCACCCCAGGGTGTCATAGCCTTCGTTGAACCACTGGAAGAGACGCTGCTCGACGACGTGTTGGCCGGAGCGTCGGATGCACACAAGCTGTTCCTCGTTGCAATCGACGGAGTCACCGACCCGGGAAACCTCGGGGCAATCCTGCGATCCTGCGAGGGAGCGGGGGTTGATGCCGTGATTCTGCCGCGTCATCGGGCAGTGCACGTCACGCCGAGCGCCGCCAAGTCGGCTGCCGGAGCAATCGAGTACCTCTCGATGTGCGTCGTTCCGGGACTACCGACGGCGATTCAACACTTGCGCGACGCAAACGTGTGGGTGGTCGGACTGGACGATGCGGCGGAAAAACCGATCTTCGGACTGGGGGATCTCGCCACGGAGAACATCTGCCTCGTGCTCGGCGCTGAAGGTCCTGGTTTGTCGCGTCTCGTACGAGAACGTTGTGACCTCATCGTGTCGATTCCGATGCGTGGTGCATTGTCGTCACTCAACGTGTCGGCGGCAGCGGCACTCGCCACCTACGAAGTCGTGCGGGCACGACGTTCGTAACGCGTGGGCGCATAGCATTGACACCCGTCGCACAACGCGATTCGCCGGGGTAGCTCAGTGGCAGAGCAACCGCCTTGTAAGCGGTAGGTCGTGGGTTCAATCCCCACCCTCGGCTCACTCAACGATTCCTGCGTGCGTCATGACTACTGTGGTTGTCATGAGTCAAGAGCAACGTCGTCCGCGTCCCGCCCCAGAACCCCGATCGGCCAACGTCAACTCGGTGCTTTCGATCGCGGTGGCGGTCCTTGCGGTCCTGCTCGGTTTCTTCATCCTTCGCGACCTTCGCAACGACACCTCCATTTCCGCACCCGAGGCGGTTCCTGCCGAGCAGTCACCCGCCGAAACGACGGTGGAGCCGATTACCGTGGAAACCACGGTTGCGCAGGTGGTACGCACCGCGTTCAAGGTGCAGGTGGCCAATGCCTCCGGAGTCAGCGGAAGTGCCGGACTGCTCACCACCGAGATGCAGGGCAGGGGTTACATCGTGCAACCGGCGATCAACAAGAGCGAGATCACACCGAAACAAACGGTCACGGTGGTGTACTACCTGCTGGGAAGCGAGGCCGCGGCGGCGGAAGTGGCCAAGGAACTCGGTGGTGTGGCAACCTCACCGATGCCCACACCGATTCCCACCGAGACGGGAAGTTTGGGTGAGGCGAGCGTGTTGGTGCTACTCGGCACGGATCTGGCCGGCAAACCCCTGTCGATAATCGCCGGTGGTGCTGCGCCCTCGGCGGTCATCACCACCACGACGACCGGCTGAAAAGGGTTCACCCGCCGATTTCTGGCGATCTAGTTGGCGCGTGACGTCAGCCAGTGCTCCGCCACTTCTTCGATGCAGCGTGAGGTAGCGGAGACGGCTCGGTCACCGCATTGGTCACGCAGGCTCAGGGTTGTGAGTTGTCGTGCGGCCGCGAGAGGGTGGGCGTCGGGCACGATCTCACCGCAGATGGCGACGACGGGTTTGCCGTGTTTTCGTGCCAGCGACGCTATGCCACCGACCACCTTTCCATCGAAACTCGTGGTGTCGAGTCGCCCTTCGCCGGTCATCACGAGGTCGCATTCGACGATCGCATCGAAGAGTCCAACTTCGTCGGCAACCACGTCGAATCCCGGCACGAGCGTTGCGCCGAGTGCATGCAGCCCGCCCGCGAGCCCGCCGGCGGCACCGCCACCCGCGATCTTCGTGACGTCGACTCCGAATCGCTGTCGGTAGTGCTCGGCGGTCGCCGCGAGTCGATTCGCAAGAAATCGCACCTGTGCCGGAGTTGCTCCTTTTTGTGGTGCGAAAATCTGAGCCGCGTCGAGGAACGATGTATCGACATCGCAGGCCGCGATGAACTCCACGCGTTTGAGTCGAGCCGGTGTGGAGATTGCACTCACGGCACCGAGGCCGCCATCGGTCGTTGCGGATCCGCCGAGACACACGATGATGCGTTCCGCACCGAGATTGAGCGCTGCGTCGATGAGTTGACCGGTACCAATCGTCGATGCCGCGATGGCGTCATTGCCCTCGGCTCCACCAGCATGCTGCAACCCCGAAGCCAACGCCATTTCGATGACGGCGGTACCGCGGTGCAGACGCCATGGTGCCTCGACGGGCGTCCCGAGGGGTCCCTCAACACGTAGAAGTTGATTGGCGCCACCCAGCACCTCGAGCGTGCCTTCGCCTCCATCAGCCATCGGAATTTGGATGCAGTCGTGACCGGTGGTCCAGCAGGCGTCGGCAATGGCGCGTGTCGCCTGAAGGGCCGTCGCCGTGCCACGGAACTTGTCGACTGCCGCAAGGACCCGCACGGCTTCTAGTGTGTCGGAATATGACCGAGCCATTGCATCTCGACGCCGTTGGACAAGCAGAACTGCTTCGTTCCAAGAAGATTTCCCCGACCGAATTGGTCGACCTCGCGATTGCCGCCGTGGAGCGAGTGAATCCACGGCTCAACGCGGTGATTCATCCCCGGTTCGAGCGCGCGCGCAGTGAAGCACGCAGCATTGCTGCGGCGTCCACCGACGGGGTCGCACAGCCCGGGGGTGAATTCGCCGGCGTTCCCATCGTGGTGAAGGACCTCAATTGTCAGATTGCAGGAGAGCCGTACCATCTCGGCACCAGATTCCTGAAGGGCCGCAAGTTCACCGCCACGCACGACTCGTATCTCTACGAGCGGTTGCGACGCGCAGGTTTCATCACGATTGGTCGAACGAACGTTCCGGAATTCGGGAGCACGATCACCACGGAGTCGCTTGCCTATGGTCCGGCACGAAACCCATGGAATACCGACCACTCGACGGGCGGGAGCAGTGGCGGCTCGGCGGCGACGGTGGCTTCCGGTTGCGTCGCCGTCGCACATGCCAACGATGGCGGTGGCTCGATTCGAATTCCCGCCAGCGAGTGCGGATTGGTGGGTCTGAAACCGAGCAAGGGACGAGTCAGCCTCGGGCCGGCGATCGGCGAGTCGTGGATTGGCGGCGTGGTGGAGGGTTGCGTCACGCGATCCGTTCGCGACACCGCCGCGGTGATGGATGTGTTGTCGGGTTACGAGGCGGGAGACCCGAATACGCCTCCACCTCCGCAACGGCCGTACATGAGCGAAGTCGGTGCCGACACGGGCACACTTCGTGTCGGACTCCTCAGCGGTCCACTCCTCCCCGGGGGTCTTGATCATCCCGACGCACGCGAGTCGGTGGCCGCCACCGGACGACTCCTCGAGTCGATGGGACACCACGTGGAGATCGCGCATCCTCCTGCACTGAACGATCCGGCATTCGGTGACATGTTCCTTGCGATCGTGATCGCCCACATCTCAAACGACGTCGCAGCACTCGAGAAACAGTTCGGAGTGACCCTCACAACCGACGACATCGAACCGGGCAACCACCTGATGGCACAATTCGGAAACGCCACCAACGTGGTGACGTACCTGGGTGCGGTCAACTGGGTGCAGACATGGACTCGCGACGTGGTGTCGTGGTGGCTGCCCCGCGACGGGAAGTCCGGCTTCGACATCCTCGTTACGCCGACGCTCGCGGGACCTCCGCCGAAGATCGGCGAACTCTCCGGCGACGACTCGACGGAACGAATCCGTGAGATCATGCAGTACACCTCACAGTTCAACATGACGGGCCAGCCGGCAATCAGCCTGCCGATCCACACGTCGAAGGGCGGCCTGCCTATGGGTGTACAATTCGTCGGAGCGCCGTACCGCGAGGACGTCTTGATCCGACTCGCGGCGCAGATCGAGTCGGCGGCGCCCTGGGCGTCGCGACAACCCGCCGTTCGAGCGTGACATCGTCACCGGGGTGGTGGTTGCTCGGCACCGCTGAACTCATCGCACTGGTGGTGGTGGCACCGCGATTGTGGCGTGCAGGTCGGGGCGGGCGTCGGTTGCGTAAAGACGACACCGACGATGTGACGGTTCGCGACCGCGACTCCGGCGTGAGCACCACCGCACCCATCAGCGTGGTGATACCGGCGCGCAATGAAGCGACGCGAATCGCAGGATGCTTGCAGGCTCTGCGTGACGCCCCGCTCGTTCGGGAGGTGATCGTGGTGGACGACGAGTCGACGGACGACACCGCAACCATCGCCGGGAAGCATGGTGCGAGGGTGGTGACTGGCGCACCCCTGCCGGCGGGCTGGGTGGGAAAGATCTGGGCGTTGCAGCAGGGCATCGACGCCGCAACGGGTGACGTGATCGTGACGCTCGATGCAGATACACGGCCGAGCAATCAACTTCCACGCGCCGCAGCAGATGCCCTGAGAAACTCGGGGGCCACGTTGGCGACCGTCGCACCAAGGTTCCGCACCACCTCGATGATCGATCAGTGGGTTCATGCGGCCATGCTCACCTCGCTCGTGTACCGTCACGGCGCAGGTGCCGGAAGGGCTACGTCCGATGCGGTGGCCAACGGGCAATGCATGGTGTTTCGTCGGGACGATGCCGTGAACGGGGGTTGGTGCGAGCGGGTTCGCGGCTCCACCGTGGAGGACGTCGCACTGGCGCGTGCACTCGTCGGTGAGGGATCGCCAGTGGAAATGTTCGACGGCACAGAGTTACTCACGGTGCAGATGTTCGATGGCGTCAGCGACACCGTCCGTGGCTGGGGTCGATCACTGTCCCTCAGTGGAGTCGACCGCGTATCGCGTCAGATTGGCGATGCCCTGCTCACCGCACTGACATTGGTGGCCCCGACGTGGCTGTTGGTGTTCGGTGCTGCCACGCCGGTGACCGCCGTGTTGTTGCTCGTTCGCATCGGCACGCTCGTTGGAACCCGTCGTGCCTACGAACGCGCGACCGTCGGCTATTGGCTGTCGCCGCTCGCCGACGTGGTGGTGTGGTTAGTGGTTGCGCGAGGTGTCGTCGCGCCATCGCGCCAATGGCGAGATCGCGCGTACTGAGTCCAGTCCCCACGCCATCACGAATCGAATCCCGATGATGGTCATGAGGGCCCCCGTCGACGCGGCGAACCACGCGCCATCGGCGTACCACTGAGCGAACGGGTACAACACGACGCCGATCTTCACGCCGTGGCTGAAATCGCGTGTTGCAACCCAGAAAAGAAGGAACATGAGGACGCAGAACGCCGCGGGAAGCGGGCTCAACACGATGGCTGCCCCAACCCATGCGAGCACGCTTCGTCCCCCTTTGAATCGCGCAAACACCGGCCAGGCGTGACCGACGATGGCGGCTGCGGCTCCGAGGAACCACACCCGCCAATCGGCGGAGAGTTCCTGGGCAATCACCACACTCGAGACCCCCTTGAGGAGATCCCCGACGAAGATGACGAGGGATTGGTTCCGAGACAGAACGGTGCGCGAGTTCCAGAACCCGGGGTTCTTGTCGCCGACGTCACGCAAATTCGGTGCGCCGGCCCGGCGTGCGACCGCATCGGCAACCGGAATCGAGCCGATGAGATATCCGATGAGTATCGCCAACAACGGAGCCATCACGCAGACACACTGTATGTCAGACATGACGACGGTGGCGACGTTTCACGTGATTCGTTGGAAGGGCGTGCTCGGCACGGCACAGGCGCTCGCGTGGGATCGCGTACGGTTTCGTCGAACCCCCGGATTGACGTTCCTGCGGGTGCTCGGCACCGGACGTGGCAGCAGTACCGCACCGAGTACCGAGTTCGGCCGAACTGCGCTCTTCTGCTTGTTCGATGACGAATCATGCGCCGACGCATTCATCGATTCGATACAGCATCGTCGCTACAGCACCGAGTCGTGGCACGTGAAGATGCGTGGTGCGGGTGGACACGGCGCATGGCGCGGTCGAAAGATTCCATCGCTTCTCGGTACGACCCACCACCCAAACGCCGTCCGGTCGAACGGTCCACTCGCGATGATCACTCGTGCCGATGTGCGTCCGCGCGCATGGCGAACCTTCTCGCGTAACGCACGAGTCGTCGATCGTGAACTCGCGACCACCGATGGGTTGCTCGCCGTGCTGGGCATCGGCGAGGCGCCGATCCTACGATTGGGAACCTTCAGTCTCTGGCGTGACGTCGCGGCAATCGAACGCTTCGCCCACGGGCACCCGGAGCACTCGCGCGTGGTGGCCCAGACTCGACGCGAAGATTGGTACGGCGAGGAGATGTTCGCCCGGTTCGATCCCTATTGGTCGACGGGTACGTGGGACGGCCGCAATCCACTGCGCGACGACTGAACGTGCGGTCGCACGCCACGCAGCGTGAGCCAAGGGAACAACATGCCGTACGGTTCGCCGTTGGAGCGGTGGTGTTCGCGATGTGCCGTACCGAGTGACGTTGCCCATGCCGAGCGTTGACGCTTCATCCACCTGATTCGCCCGTGAATGATGCCGTCGTGGATGACGGTGTAGACGACCCCGTACGCGGTCACACCGACGAGCAGGGGCAGCAGCCAAGTGAATCCACTGACGTTGAATCCGACCGCCAAACCACCAACGACGATGATTGCGAACGCGAGCGGGAACACATCGTTCGGCTCCGGAGTTTTGCGCGCGAAATGGGCGGCTGCATTTCGATGGTGGCTCCGGTGGAGACCCTCGAGTGCACCGTGCATGACGTAGCGGTGCACCAGGTAGGTGACGGCCTCCATTCCGAGGAAGCCGAGTACGAAGAAGAGGAGTAGCAGGAAGTCCATCGGGGTTCGGTGCGTCAGCGCTTCCCGACCAGTCGAATGAGACCCTCCTGCACCACCGACACCACGAGCGAACCGTCCCGCGAGAAGATCGATCCACCCGCCAATCCGCGGGCACCGGACGTTGACAGCGAGGTTTGGTCGTACAGCATCCACTCATCGGCCCGGAACGGACGATGGAACCACATCGCGTGATCGAGGCTGGCCATCTGTACCTTGCCGTCGGTCCAACCAATACCGTGAGGAAGCAGTGCGGTATCGAGCAACGTCATGTCGCTGGCGTACGTGACGATGCACGTGTGCAGCACGTGGTCGTTGGAGAGTTTGCCGTCCGCGCGCATCCACACTTGTTGACCGCGCCGGGGATTGCCCTCGCGTGAGAGTGGATCGGTGTCGACATAACGAATGTCGATCGGCCGGGGTCGTTCGTACCACTCGCCGAGTTGCTCCTTGAACGGTGCCATTCGGGTCTTGAAATCGGGTAGCGATTCGGGTTCCGGTACGTCGGCCGGCATGGTGAGTTGGTGATCGAGCCCGGATTCGTGCGCGTGGAAACTCGCCTGCAAGTTGAAGATTGCCTTGCCGTGCTGGATTGCAACGACACGTCGAGTGGAAAAGCTCTTGCCGTCGCGTAGACGGTCGACCTCGTAGAGGATCGGAACCGTCGGATCACCCGGTCGGAGGAAGTAGGCATGCAGTGAGTGCACATCCCGACCTGCCTGGTCGATAGTTCGCGCCGCGGAGACGAGCGCCTGACCGGCAACTTGACCGCCGAACACGCGCTGCCGGTTCTCATCGGGACTGCGTCCACGGAAGATGTTGACCTCGATCTGTTCGACATCGAGAAGTGCAACGAGGTCGGTGAGTGGTTGTTGCATATTCTCCACCCCTCCATGTTGGCAGAACTTGGCTGGATAGCGTTCGTTTCGCCGGTCATGCTCGATTCCTCACTGCGCACGATTGCACTCAGCGTGAAGGGTTTCATGCCGGAGCAAGAAGGCGACGCACTGTTCGAAGCCGCAACGAATGCGTGTTCGTCGCTCCCGAACCTTCCCATGGTGGAAGTCGGCTCGTATTGCGGGCGTTCCACGGTGTGGCTCGGGGCGGTTGCAAAGGCGCACGACGTGGTGTTGTTCGCCGTGGATCACCACGGGGGATCGGAGGAGAACCAGGCCGGGTGGGAATGGCACGACCCCGAGCTCGTCAATGCCGCCGGGAGAATCGACACCCTGCCGTTCTTCCGGGAAACCATTCGTCGGGCCGCACTGGTCGACCACGTACGCGAGTGCGTCGGCGATTCGCACGAGATTGGTCGCACGTGGTCACAGCCGTTGTCGTTCTGTTTCGTGGACGGCGGTCATGGACGAAACGTCGCACGAGGCGACTACCTCGCATGGGCGGGACACGTTGCGGTGGGGGGAACGCTGGCCATTCATGACGTCTTCGAACGCCCCGAGGATGGCGGCCAGGCTCCGTACGAGGAGATCTACCTGCCCGCCGTGCGCTCGGGACACTTCGTCGACGTCTTGCAGTGTGGATCGCTACGCATCGTTCAGCGCACTACCTAGTCACTGCGCACGGTGTAATCACTACGCATGGCGCCGTGCGCCGCCTAGTTGCCGGTCTAGTGGTTGGTGAACAGCTTGTGTGCGGGAGAAAGGGCGAGTTGCGCGTCAGCAGCCAGAATCACCGCGGCTCCGGTGTATGCGCTCACCTCGTGTGCGGGGAATGCGATGTTGTCCGGATACACGATGCCGGTGAGGTACGAGCCGTCGTCGTTTCGGTGCAGAGTGGTGAGCGCGAGGAGGTCGCTCGCCGTGGCGTGGTCATCAATGGCGCTGTAGGCGATTGCGCACTCGGCGGTTTCCGATGCCGTCACCCACGGCTCGTCACTGACGCAGCGAATGCCGTAGTCGGGTAGGTAGAAGTTGTCCCACGACTCGTGGAGGCGAAGTTTTCCGGCATCGTCCATGAGTGAACCGGAGAGTACGGGGTAGTACCAGTCCATCGCCCAGCGTTCCTTGGGTTCGAACGATTGCGGTGAGTGATTGATGATGGCGTCGATCGCATCGGCTGCCGCACGCCACAGCGGCCGCGGTTCACCCAGCAACGCAGCAATGTTGGCCCCGCAATGCAGGGAGTGTCGAATCGAACTGCTACCGGTCAGCAGCGCGTACGACCATGGCTCGGCGTCGACCTCCTTTGCCCAGAGGATGGTTCCGTCCTTGCGCCGCATGTTGAGGACGAACTCCATCGCGCGTTCGACCGTGGACCACATGCGCTCCACCGTCGCAAGGTCGTCCGAGCACTGCCAGTGATGCCATACGCCCGCTGCGACGTAGGCACAGACGTTGGAGTCGAGCTTTGCATCTTTCACGGTGCCGTCGGATTCGTAATAGTTGTGCCACGATCCATCGGACCGTTGCGTCGTGCGAAGCCATTCGTAGGCGAGTCGAGCTTCGGCGTGCAGCCCCATCACGTCGAGTGCCATAGCGGTTTCCACGTGGTTCCACGGGTCGCAGTGACCACCCGGGAACCACGGGATCATCCCGGACGCGCGCTGCAGCGACGCGAGGTGCTCGGCCGAGGCGGTGATCTCCGTTGCGGTCAGCACACCGGGGAGCGTGGGGATCGGATCGGTCACC
>JALRBT010000033.1 GCA_023262255.1 Ilumatobacteraceae bacterium | reverse complement strand
GATGGTGGCCGCGGCGACCCTGCGCTTTGACCACAAGGACATTACGTCGTAGCCGACGTGGCCGTCACACTCCTGAACGCGCGAGGACGATGTCGGTCTCGCACACCAGAACGCCATCGGGTCCGGGAGTGAAGTCGGCGATGAGCGAACCCTTGACACCGAACACGGTATCGCTCTCCAGGTAGTCGCTCTCCCGGTCGAAGATGTGTGTGTTCAGAGGGGTAAAGCCGTCAGCCGTGACCTTCATGTGAAGGTGGGCAGCCCGCCACTCGTGGCGGCCGGTGTCCCGAAGGAGGCGCCCAACGGGGCCGTCATTCGGGATCGGATACGGCACAGGGCGCACCGTGTGGAACGAGTAGTGGCCGTCATCACCAGTTCGGAAGCGTCCGCGCAGATTCGTGGCTGGCTGCTCCTCAGGTTGTTGAACGGCGTAAAAGCCGTTGGCCGCGTTATGCCACACGTCCAGGACCGCGTCCGCGATAGGGGCACCTTCCGTGTCACGCACCACGCCGGTCACCACCGTGGGCTCCCCGCCGTCGTCAAATTCGACGATGGATGCACCCATCTCGCGCCATGGTGAGTCGGGCACGTAGAAGGGGCCCATGATTGTTGGTTCGGTGGCGACCGGATTGTCGCTGGCATGGTTTATCAGGTCGACGAGAGAGGACAGGCCCAGCGTGTCGGAGAGCAAAATGAACTCCTGGCGGACCTCGTCGCACTTGTGCCCTGTGGCGGTGAGGTATCGGATACCTGTCATCCACTCCTCGTCCGTAAGCCGCACCTCGCGGGCAAACGCGTGCAGATGCCGTACGAGGGCCTGCATGACTTCGCGCAGACGGGGATCGGGCGTTTCGTCGAGCCGACGAAGGACCTCATCGGTCAACTCCAGCTCATTCATCGGCATGGTCACTCTCCCGTTTCGGATTCGCGCATGTTCACTTCCCCGGATGAAGGCGTGGGACCGGTGGGCACGATTAACCCACCGGCCCCACTCACCTTCCTACTTCATTGCCTCGACAGTTCCGCCCGTCGGGATGATCGGGTTCAACTTGTTGGACACGATCACCAACTCGAAGGGGAAGTCTCCGTCGCTGAGGCGCCATTGGCCACCAGCGATCGGTGTCTTAGCCACGTTCGGTACAGGTCCCGCGGTCCAGTCAAGGTCGCCCACGATGGTGCTCACCTTGAGTGTCTTCATTGCATCCGCGATCGCCTGCTTGTCGTTGGATCCAGCAGCCACGACGGCGGCTGCGGTCACCTCGAAGAGAGCCTCCGCAAATCCCAGCGGCTGCGTCCATTGCTTGCCGGTTGAATCGGTGTAAGCCTGGGCCAATTCAGCCGCCGATTGGCCTGTCAGCGATGAGCTGAACGGGTACGTCGGGGTCCACCACACCTCAGTGCCGAGGTTGTTGGCGATATCCCCCAGCGCCTCAACGGAGGATGGGAACAGAAGGGCCTTGCCAATGGTGGCGATCTTCGGGTTGTAGCCCTGCTGCTTGGCCTGCGTCCAGAAGGTGGTGAAGTCCGGCGGGATCGGAACGCCGGTCAGGATCTGGTCGTCGTTGGCCTTATAGGCGGAGATCTGAGCCGAGAAGTCCTGCGTCCCATTGGGGTAGAGGCCGGGATTGTCGATCGTGTAGCCGTCGGCCTCGGTCAAGGCCGGGAAGTTGGCTCCCCAAGCCTCGCCGTCGGGGTCGTTGGGGAACAGCCCGCCGACCATCTTGTTGGTGTCGAGTTGGTTCCACATGTCGACATACGTGCCCGCGACGTCCTCGAGACCCCAGAAGAAGTGGTAGGTCCAGTTGAAGGACGTCTCCCCCGGAACGCCGCCGCGACCGATGAAGTAGGGCTGCCACGGCGCGACCGTGGTGATACATGGCGTGGCGTTGGCCTCGCACTGGTCGGCAACCGGGTTGACGATATCCGGCGTGCCTTGGGCCAGAACGATGTCAACACCGTCGCTATTGATGAGTTCGGCGGCGAGGTCACCGGCTCGTTTCGAATCGGATTGAGCGTCCTTGGTGATGATCTCGACGTTGTAGGTGGTGCCGCCCGCAACGATGGGATTGGCGGCGAAGTATGCCGTCATCGCATCGATTGCGTACTGGTCCGCCTCACCGAAACCGGCGAGGGGTCCGGTCTGTGGTGATACGAAACCGATCTTCAAGGTGCCCGTGGGGGCGGGCTCCTCGGTGGGTTGCTCGGAACTCGAGGACGAACTTGAACTCGAACTCTCGGACGAGGATGAGCTACTACTAGACGATTCGCCGTCTAGGCTGCTCCCGCAGCCAGCGGCGACGAGGCCCAGGGCTGCTACGGCAGCAACAACCCCGGCTGATCGAGCGATCTTCATGTGCACTCCTTCGTGAAGGGTCATGTCTACCCGCTGAGGGCTTCCGTTGAAACCAAAGCCCCGGGCCTGGTTCCTTCATACGCCGCGATCAGCAGCGCACGAACTCCGTCCGATTCGACCGGACGGGGGTTTGTGGGTTGGGCGTCAACCACGATGGCTGTTGCCTCATCAATGCTTCCAAGTTCGAAGCCAAGAGCCTGGAGAGATAGAGGCGCCCCAATGCGATCCGCGAGGTCCCAGATGCCCTGTGCTGGGTTATCGCAGGGGATCCCCCCGGCGTTGAGGGCCCGCGTAATCGCGGCCATGGCGGCGGGTGCGTGCCCCGCATTGAAGTCCGTCGCGTACGCGATCACGGCCGAATGCGACGGGGCGTGGGGCAGGTTGTACGTGCCGCCAAGGGTGTGGCAGATCTTGTGGTGAATCCCCATACCCGTGGTACCGAGCGTCCATCCCGCGAGCCACGCGCCATACAGGGCGTCCCCTCGAGCTGTGAGATCACCGGGATTCGCGGCCAGACGAGGCAGCGCACTCGCGAGTGCTCGGATGCCCTCTTCGGCCTGAAGCGCCATGACGGGTGATATGCCCGGGGCGTAAAGGCCCTCAACGAGGTGCGCGATGGCGTTCATACCGCTGGCCACGGCAATGTCCAGGGGAAGGCTGACCGTGAGTTCGGGGTCGTAGATGACCGTGCGTGGAAGCACTCGGGGATCGCGACCTGTGGTCTTGCGTCGGCCCTCCGTGAGGCCCCAGATGTTCGTCATTTCGGAGCCCGCATAGGTCGTCGGCACAGCGAGGATGGGGAGTCCGGTCTCTAGCGCGATGGCCTTGGCGACTCCGGTGGAAGAACCACCGCCGAGCGAAATGATGGCATCGGCGCCGGCATCCCGGGCCGCGGCGGTGGCGTGGGATGCGATCTCGACCGGAACGTGCATGACCACGTCGGAGAAGCGCGCGGCGATGGCTGGACCGAGGTCCTGGGCGATTCGGTCGGCGTACTCGGCCTCGGGTCCTCCCGCGATCAGGAGAGCATGCCTGCCTCCGAGGCGATCCAACTCTGCACCTACCTCGCCGATTGCACCGTTGGCGAAGACGACGCGGGCAGCGGGAACTTCGTGAACAAAGGAGTCGACCATCAGGACTCCGTCAGCGATCTCAGCACGTCGAGTTCCTCGAGCGTGGGGGGGACGGTCTCGACGAGGTTCGGCGCGACACGTAGCGGCCACCCGGTCGCGGCAACCGCCTCCTCCACCGTTCGTCCCGGGTGTACGGCGGTGAGAATGAACTCGCCGGAGGTGGGGTCTGGGCGAAGTACGCCGATATCCGTGATGATGACCGTCGGGCCTCGACCTTGCATACCGAGCTGCTGTCGGGAGGATCCACCCTCGGCGTGACCCACGCTCGTGCGGAAGTCGAGTGATGGCACGAAGGAGCGGGGCGTCTGCCGCAGGAGAAGGAAGGTCTGCTGCGCGCTCGCGGCGATCTCAGGAGCGCCCCCCGCGCCGGGCAGGCGCACTGTCGGATTGTCGTAGTCGCCCACCACCGTCGTATTGATGTTGCCGTAACGATCCACCTGGGCGGCGCCGAGGAATCCGACATCGACGCGGCCGGCCTGGAGCCAGTAGGAGAAAATTTCCGGGACGGACACGACACAGTCGGCGGTCTCGGCCAGTTCACCGTCACCGATGGAGAGTGGGGGCTTGGTGGGCTTTGCGCCGATCGTGCCCGACTCGTAGATGAGGACGGCACGCGGGGCGTGCATGTGGCGGGCGAGGTTCGCCGCGGTGCTCGGCAGGCCGATGCCGACGAAGCAGACCACCCCGTCGGTGAGTTCGCGCGCGGCTACCACGGTCATGATCTCGTCCGTGGTCGCCTCAAGCGCGGGAACGGGCACCGTCGCGGTCATGACATCACCGCTGCTTGGCCACGCACGAGGGCAAGGTGCTCGTCGAACGTCGCGGTACTCCGGATGTGCTTGTCAATCCAGCACGTGAACTGTCCCCGGTCCCGGCTGATGACATCCCAGTCTCGATAGAAGGTGTTGTCGCGGTCGTAGTAGCCGTGCGCATACGAGGGATGGGCCCCATGAGTCACCGGGGCGACTGCACTGACCACCCAGGAAGGCAGCACCACGGTTACCCGTGGATCGAGATGGTCGACGACCTCCTCGACGGTCACGATGCTGCGTCGCCCGGCGAGAATTGCTTCCTTTTGGACGCCCTGGATGCCCCACAGTCCCACATTGCCCGTCCGGTCTGCCTGCTGTGCGTGAATGATCGAGACATCCGGCGTCAGCGCTGGCACCGCCGTGAGTCGTTCGCCGGTAAAGGGGCACTCGACGGGTGCGATGGTGTCGGTGTGTTCGGGCAATTCTGTGCCCGTGTAGCCCCGCAGAACCCCGAAGGGTAGGCCGCTCGCTCCCGCCACGTAACGGGCGGCCATGCCGGCGTGGCTGTGCTCCTCGATTTCGAGTGGCTCAGGCCAGCCGTTCTCGACAGCGTCGCGGAAGCGATGCAGCGAACCAACGCCGGGGTTGCCGCCCCACGAAAAAATGAGTTTACGTGCGGCTCCGACGCCTATCAACTGGTCGTAGATGACGTCGGGGGTCATGCGCGCAAGCGTGAGGTTGGTGCGGCCTTGACGAATGATCTCGTGTCCGGCGGCATAAGGAATGAGATGAGTGAAACCTTCTAGAGCGACAGTGTCGCCGTCGCGGACATGCTCGGCCACAGCTTCGCTGAGACTGATGATGGCAGCCATGGCTAGCCCCTCGGGTAGAAGGGCGGAATCTGGGCGTCGACGTTCACCCAGATCGCCTTCGGGTCGGTGTATTCACGCATGGCCTCAAAGCCCATTTCTCGTCCGTAGCCGGACGAACCAACGCCACCGAACGGCGATCCGGGATTGACTCGCTTGTAGGAGTTGATCCACACCATGCCGGCCCGCAGTTCGCGTGCCACGCGATGCGCACGACTGAGGTTGGTGGTCCACAGCCCACCGCCCAAGCCATAGTCGACCGCATTAGCAATGGCGAGGGCCTCGTCGTCGGTCGAGAAGGTGTGCACCGTCATGAAGGGGCCGAACACCTCTTCGCAGGCGACCTCAGCGTCGGGGGAGATTGCCACCACCGTCGGTTCCACATAGCAGCCCTGGGCGAGTCCGGGATCAGTGGGCGCTTGGCCGCCAGTGAGTACCGTGCCTCCGTCGTGGCGTGCCTTGTCGACGTAGGTGAGCACTCGATCGCGGTGCAGCGTCGATGTCAGTGGGCCCATTTCTGTGGCCGGATCCTTGGGGTCGCCCACCTTGATGCTTTGAGCGAGGGTGACGAAACGCTCGAGAAACTCCTCGGCGATCGCTTCGTGAATGATGAGCCGGGACGCAGCGATACAGGCTTGGCCCTGGTTGTGGAAGATGCCGAAGGCCGTCCCACCGACTGCAGCGGGGATGTTGGCGTCACTGAAGACGATATTGGCGCCCTTGCCGCCGAGCTCGAGATGGACCTGCTTGAGCGTCTCAGCGGCACCTTGGGCCACCTTCTTGCCGACGGTGGTGCTGCCGGTGAAGGACACCTTGGCGATATCAGGGTGCTCAACGATACGTTGCCCCGCCGAGTGTCCGTAGCCGGGAACGATGTTGACAACACCGGCTGGGAAGCCCACTTCGGCCATGAGTTCGCCGATCCGCAGTGCGCTCATCGGTGTGATCTCCGCTGGCTTAAGGACAATGGTGTTGCCCGCCGCGAGTGCCGGGGCCATCTTCCAGCTGCAGAACATGACGGGGAAGTTCCATGGCACGATTTGGCCAACGACGCCGAGGGGTTCGGGAGTGACATAGTCCAGAAAGCCGGGCTCTACCGGAACGACCGAACCCTGGAACTTATCCGCCATGCCCCCGAAGTAGCGGAACGTGGCCGCGGTGCGCGGCACATCCAGGTTTCTCGTGTCCCGAAGGGGATGTCCGGTGTCGCGTGTTTCCAGGAGGGCGAGGTTCTCGGCATCCGCCTCGATGGCATCGGCGAGGCGCAGTAGCAGTCGGCCGCGATCGGCGGCAGCCATCCGCTGCCAAGCGGGGCTCGCCTCCCGAGCCGCCTCGACGGCTCGGTCCACGTCGGTGGCCTTGGCCTCGGCGACGTTGGCGAGGAGAGAGCAGTCGTGAGGGTCGAGGACCTCGAGGCGGCCACCGTCCTCAGCGTCGACAAACTCGCCGCCGATGAAAAGCTGCGTCTGCATGGGTTGATCCCATTCGTTGCTATTCGGCCGTGCCCGGGGGACACAGCAGCGTTGGCGGGGTGAGGGTCTAGAACTCGACGGGGTAGGTCGGAGCTTGACCACTGGCGATGAGCTCAGGGATCTTGCTCGAGTTGTTCTCCCACACCAGCAGCATGGACCGCTTCGGTGAGTAGCCCTGGTGTCGGATGTCGGCGGGCATGGCGCAGACGTCTCCAGCCTTCATGGTCACGCGGGATCGCACGGCACCGGTGTCGCGGTCCTCGACGTCCCATGTGATCTGGTCTGACAATTGCACGAACCACTCGACTCGATCATTGCCGTGAATGATGGGCAGGATGTATTCCTCGGTCGTGGGGCAAAAGAGCGAATCTTTGCAGGCACTGACCACCGAGGGATTCCAGGTAACGTCCGAGCGGGACAGGTAGGCGAACAGGCTGAACGCCACGACCTCATCCTCAAAGCCGGGCTCAGGCTCGAGGATCGGCTCGCCTTGGTCGACGTCCTTGAAGTGGCGATTGACCGGAAAGCCTGACTCGTCGGTACGGATTTGCTCGTCGCCGGGCACAGCCACCATGCGGTTGGCAGCGACTCGGCGGCGCGTGATGGCGGAGATGTTGTCACCGTTCTTGACTCCCCACGCGGCGCCCGTCTCATGGGGGCTCGCGAAGGGATCGAAGGTCGCGTTGGTCCAGTCGGCGAGGATCGACTTGAAGGCCTCGCGGATGACCGGAGTCTCGTGATTTTCGCTGTAGTCGAGTTCGGCCTTGCGGTAGGCGTCGTTGTAGCGACCCGCAAAGATGTCGACCGTTCCGTAGTGATTGACGGTGCCGAAGACGCCATCGAAGTTCACGATGCCGTAGAAGAAGTCCCAGGCAACGTCGCGCTGCAGTGCCCGGAGAAATGAGTCGATGCTCATCATGTGTTGCCCAGTGGGCCACGAGATGTATACGAAGTATTCGTCGCGGCGGAATTCGAACTCGCCGAGGGTGAAGGCGTGGTAACCGTCCTGATTGACGCTATCGGACGTGGTGACCTGAATGTTGGTGGCGGTCATGGAATCTCCTGTTGGTCTCAGACGGTTTGGCAGATTTCGGCCCAGCGGAACTGGGTTTCGGGGCCGGCGATGGTCTGGATCATGAGCACGCTGGGATGTGCAGTCACGAAACGGTAGGCAGACCCCGCGGGAAGCAGCGCTTGGTGACCGTGGCGCAGATGGATCTTGCCCATTCGCGCACCCTCCGGCTCACCGCCCAAAGTGACCGATCCCTCGGCGTCGTCAGCCAAGGGAGAGTCAGCGAGCTTCACGAGTTCGACTGTGATGGCCCCGTCCATGCACACGGCGAACTGATCGTGCGCCGCCGTGCTCCATGGTGACGTACCCTCGGCTCGGACCACCTCGAGCACATACTCAAAGTTCTTCGCGACCGCGACCTTTTCCCACGGCTGTGACTTGCTCGCTACCTCGAAGATGTTCGAGAAGGCGTAATGGCGTGCGTCATCATTGATGAGGTCCACGCCACCTTTGTCGAAGGACGCCAAGGACCCGAACTTCGTCGTATAGGAGGCGTGCTCAACGCCGCCCCCCTTGGTTGGATTGCCCATCTGCTGCTGCCTCCGTGTGCGCTATACGAACTTTCGTTCGCGCTTAGAACGCATCGTAGGGGAGTGACCGGTGGCGTCAAGGGGCTTCGGCGGGAAAGTGTTCGATGATCGACTGGGTGTTCGCTATGCGCACTTCCCGCTACGATCCGGGGGTGGGGTCGACTGAGCAGCGTCCACCGGAATTCGTCCAGTCTCTGGAACGGGGCCTCTCCGTCATTCGCGCCTTCACCCAGGACCGCCCGCGATTGACCCTGTCAGAAGTCGCCAGGGAGACCGGCATGACTCGGGCGGCGGCTCGCCGCTTTCTCATCACCTTGGAATGGCTCGGCTACGTCACCTCAGATGGTCGACTTTTCTCCCTCAGGCCCAGTGTGCTGAATCTGGGCTACGCCTACCTCTCGTCCTTTTCCGTGTCGGAGATCGCACAGGAGCACCTCGAGGATCTTGCCGGTGAGTTGCATGAGTCATGTTCTGCCTCTGTGCTCGATGGCGACGACATTGTCTACGTCGCCCGTGCATCGACCAACCGCATCATGACGATCGGTCTGTCGGTGGGCACCCGACTGCCGGCACACTGCACATCCATGGGGCGAGTGCTACTCAGTTCGTTGGACGAGACCTCGCTGGAGGAGTACCTGAGCACCGTCCAACTAGAACCCCGTACCGCGCAAACGGTGACGTCCCTTGCCTCGCTACGCGCAATCCTGAGCGAGGTACGGGACCAGGGCTGGTGCCTGCTGGACCAGGAACTCGAAGACGGGGTGCGCTCAGTCGCGGTGCCCCTTCGTGACGGCTCTGGCCGTGTGATCGCTGCTGTCAACACGTCCGCCCACGCGGCACGCGTGTCCATGGCAACGTTGCGGGAGGAGTTCCTACCCCGACTTCTCGAGTGCGCGGCGGAGATCAATCAGGATCTGCTCGTGCGCCAGCGGTAGCCCTTCGGCGGATTAGCGGCGGAAGAGCGTCGGAGTGGCGCCGACGACGAGTGCCTTGACCTGAGCCAGCACGTCAGCGATATCGGTCTCGTGCGGAACGGTGACCAGGACGACTTCGGCTCCGGCGTGGGCGAGATCGAGCATGTCCTGCTGCGCCTGCTCGAAGGTGCCGAAGATTCCAGTCCTGCGGGGATCTTGATCACCAACAAATCGCGGATCGCGATCGGCCCGGGCGGTGGCCTCATTGACAGTTCGGCCGATCGACAGCGGCAGTGCCACGATGAGGGGGCGGGTATCCTCGCTACCGTCGAGGACCGTCCGGGCGGCACGTACCGCGTCGAGATCGCGGCCGCGGACCATCCCCACTGTGGCGGTGCCATCGTCCACGACGACCATGGCGGGGGCGGCTGCGTCGACGAGCCGCGCCATCTCCTCTGCGGTCACAGGGACGTTCGAGTCGGCAGGAATGTGCACGGCAATGTAGCCGAGCCGACCGGCCAGGACCGCCATGTGATGGCGTTCGCTCTCGTCCGCGTCGCGCCGGAGCATGACGGCAAGGTCCATGAGGGTCTCGGTCATGCACATCCTCGCGGTGGCTCGGCGGTAGGAGGTCGAAAGGCTAGGCTGTCGCGGTGGCGCTCGCAACAATTCCTCCGATCGAGGGCCTTCCGGCAGCCGTTGTGGAGTTGGCGAGTCGCCTGCGTGGAGGAGGTCTTCCCGTTTCTACGAGTGAGGTGATGGACGCCGTCGCCTCACTCGCCGCCGTTGGACTCGACAACCGCCACGAGGTGCGCACCGCACTGAAGGCGGCCCTGGTCAAGGACACGTCCCACGAGGTGCTCTTCGAGCGTTCGTTCAACGCCGTATTCGTGGCCGCCCGCGACGGGCGCCAAGGGAGCGACGGTGTTCTGTCCAACCGCGGGGAGGCCGGCGACGAACAGTTGATGGACGACCTCGTCCGCGCTATGCGTGATGGCGACCTGAGCCAAATCGACTCGCTTCTAGACGAAGCCGTCGAGAGATACGCGGGCACGGAGAAGAACACTTCCTCGGTCGGTCATCACACGCAGCGGACGTTGCGTCGTATGAATCTTCCGGCGCTATACCAGAGATTCCTCGAGGGCGACGATGACGCGACGTCGCTAGACCGAGCAGTGAACGCAGCCGAGGCGACCATGTTGATCGACTCGATGAAGGAACGCATGGAACGGCTCATTGCAGGTCGGCTGCGCGACACCGCTATCGATACGCGTCAGAGCTTGCAGGACCCGGAGGATCGCCCGCTTCTCCTGGCCGGGCCCGATGAACTCGCGGCCATGCGCTTGGCCATGCGCCCGCTCGCGCGCCGACTCGCCACACGCCTCGGCATCCGGCGTCGACGGTCGACATCCGGCCTCGACATGCGGCGCACGATCCGTGCCTCCATGGGGACCGGCGGAGTTCCCCTTCAGCCCGTCCTGCGCCGCCGGCGACCGACGAAACCCGACCTCATCGTCCTGTGCGACGTTTCCGGGTCGACAGCTGAGTTTGCGCCATTCACGCTCATGCTGTTGCACGCCGTCCACCAGGAGTTTCGACGGGTGCGGTCATTTGTCTTCGTTGATGGGATCGTTGAGATCACCGACATCTTGGACTCCTCACCCGGAGTCCTTGACCCGCGTCAGCTCTTGGGACGTCGTGGACTTGTCGCGGGGGACGGCCGAAGCGACTACCGACGAGTCCTCTCCACCTTCCTGCACAACTGGGGCGACAGTGTGACGAACAAGACCACGGTGATTGTGGCGGGAGACACGCGCTCACATCGACGCGAGTCGGCGGTTGCGGAGCTCCACGAACTTCACCACCGAGCCCGTCGCCTTTACTGGCTTAACCCCGAGCCGCGCCATGACTGGGACACCCTGGACTCTTGCGCAACCGAGTATGGCAACCAGTGCACCGACTTCTTCGAGGTTTCGACTATCCGCCAACTGATCTCTGCGGTGACTCAGATCGTCTAGCCCACGTCTTGCCGATTGCTAGAGAAGTTCGACGACCATGGCGGCGCCCTGACCGACACCAATGCACAGTGATGCCACTCCGTAGCGGCCGCCGGTCCGCTCAAGGTGTCCGAGCATCGTCACCATGATGCGCGCACCGCTGGATCCCAGGGGATGGCCCAGCGCGATGGCACCACCGGTTGGATTGAGACGCTCATGGTTGATGTCCAATTCGGTGGCGCACGACAGGACCTGCGCGGCAAATGCCTCATTAATCTCGATCGCGTCCATGTCCGCCAGGGTCAGCCCGGCAGTGTCAAGCGCCCGTCGGATCGCCGGAACCGGTCCGATGCCGAAGAGGCTCGGGGCCACGCCCGCAACAGCGAAGCTGAGAACCCGCGCCCGAGGGGTGAGCGAGTGATCGTCGACAGCAGCGCTGGACGCCACGATGAGGGCCGCCGCGCCGTCGGACAGAGGGGAGGAGTTGCCGGCCGTGCAAACGCCCTGGGGATCAAAGGCGGGGGCGAGGCGGCTCAGGGACTCCACAGTGGTGTCGGGCCGTACTGTCTCGTCCCGGTCGACGGTTCCCGCAGATGTGCTGATGCCAACCACCTCGGCGGCGAAATCGCCCCGTTCCCACGCCTGCGCGGCGAGCCGCTGGGATCGCTCGGCGTATGCGTCGGCCTCCTCGCGTGTCACCCGGTAGCGGCGGGCCAGCTTCTCGGTGCAGGCGCCGAGACTCAAGGTCGCGTCTCCCTCGTCCAGAGGTACCAGGCGCGGATTGGTGAGGCGCCAGCCCAGGGCTGTGTCGAAAGAGTCGGTTGGTTTGGCCCACGCCCGGGAGGGCTTGGCGGTGACCCACGGGGCTCGGGTCATCGACTCCGCGCCACCAGCCACTACGAGGTGGGCGTCTCCGCTGCGTACGGCCTGCGCGGCACTCGCAATGGCTTGCAGTCCTGACGCGCAGAGGCGATTGACGGTATAGCCCGGAACGTGATCGGGGAGTCCCGCGAGGAGTGCCGCCATGCGTGCAACATTTCGGTTGTCCTCGCCGGCTTGATTGGCGGCACCCAAGACAACGTCGTCAATGGCACGAGGATCAATCTCGCTCCGGCTGACGGCCTCGCCCACGACGTGAGCCGCGAGATCATCGGGTCGGACGTCGGCAAGAACTCCGCCGTACTTGCCGACGGGGGTGCGCACCCCGCCCACGAGAAATGCCTCGCTCACGAGCCGCCTCGCAGGCCCAGTTGCTGGCTCGCGAACTCCCGATCACTGTGGTGCTTGAGGACAACGCCGAGCGTCTGCTCAATGACGGGTTCGGTCAGTTCGGTAACCCCGAGCACCTGCATAGTGCGCGCCCAGTCGATGGTTTCGGCAATGCTGGGGGCCTTGCGGAGCTCCATAGCGCGCATGGCGCGAACTGCGCGCACGAGTTGGGTTGCGAGTTCATCTGAAATGTCCGGTACTCGAGAGAGGACGATGGCCCGTTCGCGCGTGGCATCGGGGTAATCGACGTGAGCGTAAAGACAGCGACGTTTGAGTGCTTCCGAGAGCTCGCGAGTGGCGTTGGATGTCAGCACGACGAACGGATGATTTGCGGCGGTGACAGTCCCGAGTTCGGGGATGGTGACCTGGAATTCGCTCAGCACTTCCAGCAGGAGTCCTTCAACCTCGACATCGGCCTTGTCGGTCTCGTCGACGAGCAGGATGGTCGGGACGGGTTGACGTATCGCGGAGAGCAGAGGGCGCGGTAGCAGGAACTCCTCGCTGAAGATGTCATCGTGGAGGTCGGACCAACCGGACTCTTCGCCGACGTTGGCGGCCTGAATACGAAGGAGTTGCTTGCGGTAGTTCCACTCGTACAGGGCTCGCGCCTCGTCAAGACCCTCGTAGCACTGCAGGCGCACCAGGGGGGCTCCGGTAGCCAGGGCCACCGCCTTCGCGAGTTCGGTCTTACCGGTGCCGGCAGGTCCCTCCAGCAGGACCGGCTTGCCGAGAGCGTCTCCGAGGAAGACCGCCGTGGCCAGTTCCTCGTCCACGAGGTAGCCGGTTGTGGCCAGCCGGCGGCGGGTGTCCTCGATGGAGGTGAAGAAGGGCATCAGGGCTCCCGGAATCTGTTCGCATAGCGACCAATCGTGCGCTCACCGTACATTTTGGCCGCGTTCGCTGGCAAGGGCGACTGAATGTACCGCCGATCAGGCGCCCTCGGGTTCCTTCTCGCCTAGTCCCCGGCGCGCGGTCCAAGGGCTCACCACCCGATAACCCACGGGGAACAGCCGAATCTTTCCGTTGCCGGAGATGAGGCCCCAGATCCCGCGCGGGAGGAAGAGCGTAATGACGATGGCCAGGACGCCGATGATGACGAGGTACCAGGTGCCAAGTTCGGACAGCCACTGCTGCAGGGCGAAAAACACTATTGCGCCGACTATGGGGCCTTCGATGGTTCCCAGCCCCCCGATGATGACCATGAAGATCATGAAGGCCGCGAGGTTCACCGAATAGATCGACTCAGGAGTGATTCGAAGCGTGTTCATTGCGATGACGGCACCGGCCAGCGCGCAACCGACTGCTGACACGACGAAGACGATCCGTCGTGACCGTGTGACACGAACGCCTAGAGACGACGCGGCAGTCGCATCGTCGCGGATTGCTGTGAATCCCAAGCCGAGGCGCGAGCGCATGATGAAGTACGTGACACCCACGGCGAGGACCACGGCAATGAGCCCCAGCCAATACACGTACGCGATGCGTCTTCCGGGTGACAGCTCATTCAGAACCGTCAGCGACAGCCCGGATCCGGCCCCGAGGGCGTCGATCTGCATGGTGATCTGCTTGACGACTTCGGCAATGACCCAGGTGCCGATCGCGAAGTAACCGCCCACAAGCCGAAAGGCGAGGAAGGAGATGGGAATCGAGATCAACCCCGCGATAACAATGGCGATCGGTACCGAGATGAACGGATTGATGCCAAGCGTCTCCGCGAGATAGATGAGCCCATAGGCGCCGATGCCGATATAGGCCTGTTGGCCCACTGACACCATGCCGCCGTAGCCCGCGAGCAGGTTCCACATGGTCGCCATGACGATGAGCGCGAACAGCGTGACGAGCTGCTGCTGCAATCCACGATCCAAGACGTACGGGGCCATGGCGAGGAAGACAAGGATGGGCACAAGGACGACGAGCCCCGCCCAGGAGGATCGGGTGGCACGCTTGACTTTGACACCAGTGGGGGCGTTCTCGCCGGTGGCGATGCTCATGTGGTCACCGCCTTCGGGAAGAGGCCCTGTGGTCGGAAGGCAAGGATGGCGAGGAAGACGAGATTGCCGATCAACAGGCCGTAGGAGGGATTGATCTGCGCCCCCACTGCCTGCGCGATCCCGAGCACCATGCCGCCAGCGAGGGTGCCCCAAAGCGAGCCGAGGCCGCCGATGATGACCGCTTCAAAAGCGAAGATCAGGACGAGGTCGCCATAGGTGGGACTGAACTGGGTCTTCATACCAATGAAGAGCCCCGCGAGTCCGACCGTGGCGAGGGCAAGCGCAGTGGATAGCGCGTAGACCTGCCGGTTGTCGATGCCCATCAACTTGACCGTGTCGGGGTCGTCGCTGGCAGCGCGCATCGCCCGCCCCAGCGGAGTGTGGTTGAGGAACAATTGAAGCCCGGCGATCACCAGGACCGCGACGACGAACGTCATGACGGGAAGCAGCCCCAAATAGATGGTGTCCGTGACCTGAATACTGTCGGTCGCGAGGGTGCCCGTGTCGATCCGTCGGTTGTCAGCGGTGAAGATTTCCTGAAGCAATTGTGTCAGCACCACGGCGAGGCCGAATGCCACGAGCAAAGGCGCCAAGCCACCCTTGGTGAGGGCCCGGTTGAAAAGTCCCCACTGCAAGGCGTAGCCGACGACAGCCATGATGGGGATCACGATGATGATCGCGAGGTACCAGGGCACCCCAAGGTTGTTGACGAACACGAAGCCGATGTAGGCAGCCACGATGGCGAGCACGCCGTGCGCCAAATTCACGATCCGCATCACGCCGAACATGAGGGACAGGCCTGCCGCGAGGAGGGCATATAGCCCACCCAGGAGGATGCCCTGGATGACGGCGTTGAGCCACTGCATGGATACCTCCTATATTCCGAAGTAGGCGGTCGCGATCTGGTCGCGCGTGAGATCGGCTGGAACTCCTTCGAGGACTGATTTTCCCTCGAGCAGACATTGCACGCGGTCGGCAAATTTCATGGCGAGGTTGACGTCCTGCTCCACGATGAGCACGGTCGTCCCCTGGCCGGTGATGGCGGGCAGGGTGTCGTAAATCTGCTCGACCACGACCGGCGCGAGCCCGAGGGATACTTCGTCAAGCAGCAGCAGTCGTGGGTTGCTCATCAATGCGCGCGCGATGGCGGTCGCTTGCTGTTCGCCGCCGGAAAGGTTGACGCCTAGACGGTGGCGGCGATCGGCTACAAGCGGGAACGCGTCGTAGATCGCTGCGAGAGTCCACGGGCCAGGGCGCTTGACGTGAGCCCCAACCTTGAGGTTCTCCTCCACCGTCAGACTCGGGAAGATCTTGCGCCCCTCGGGGGTTAGGGCGATCCCCAGTGGTACCCGCCTATACGGAGGGGTTGCCGAAATATTCAGACCATCAAAGACGATGTCGCCTGATGTGGGTCGCAGCAAGCCCGCGATGGTCTTGAGCAGCGTCGACTTGCCCGCTCCGTTGGCCCCGATGACCGCGAGGGTCTCGCCCTCGTCGACGTGGAGATCTAGGGAGTAGATCGCCTGGAAGTCGCCGTAGTGGACGTCAATGGACGTGATGGAGAGCAAAGTCATGAGGCTTCCCCCAGATCGAAGGTTGAGCCGAGGTAGACCTCGATCACCTCCGGGCTGCGCATGACCTCCTGAGGGTCCCCCATCGCGAGGATCTTCCCCTCGGCAAGGCACATGAGTTCATCGACGACCTTGAGTAGCGCGTGAACGATGTGCTCGATCCAAATGATGGTGACTCCCGCATCTTTCAAGTTCCCGATCATGTCGATGAGGGGCGGTAGTTCCTTGTCAGTGAGCCCGCCCGCGATTTCGTCAAGCAGGATCAACTTCGGCTGGGTAGCGAGGGCGCGTGCAAGTTCAAGGCGCTTGCGGTCGAGTAGTCGGAGTTGGCCGGCGGGGACATCGGAAAGGTGGGTGAGTCCTGTCACCTCCAGGGCGTGAGCGGCACCTTCGTAGCCGACTTGGCCGTGGTTGCCACCCCCGAATGCCGCGCCGACGTAGG
>JALRBT010000032.1 GCA_023262255.1 Ilumatobacteraceae bacterium | reverse complement strand
GCAGCACCAAGTGCTGCCGTGAGCAGCAATGCATAGTGCTCCAGCGAATCGCTGGAGCTGTGGGAAGTGCCACCAGCAGTCCTTACGCGAGTTGGTGCAGCATCCACGGTGGTCATGCTCGTGAACATCACCGCTACGCAAATCGCAACAATCGCAAGCAACCCGAACCGATCGTGGGCCAGCGCACCCTTCACCAACGTGCGTGGTAACTCGTCGGCGAGGTTGGCGAACTGCAATACCGACAGCACGCTCGCCACTCCTGCGCTCGCCGCCGAGACCAATCCGTACCAACCGCGCGGCCATTGCGCTGTCAGCGACCCCAGCAGCAGGATGAGTGCCCCGGCCACCAGGGCGATGTAGGGCGACAGCGCAAACCACTCGATGGTTGGTGGAAGGAAGTCGCCGGCGATATCCATGACTTACTTCCCTGCTTCTTCGTGAGTGGGCTGCACGTAGGTGGTTCGCGACTCCACATGCTCGATGAGTGCGTTCACGCTTGGTTCGATTCGCGACAACATCGGCTTGGGATACACACCGGTAAACACGATTACGGCGACGAACGCGCTGAGTAGCAACCCCTCACGTAGTCGCATCTCTGCAAACCCGGAGTTGGCCTCATCCGGCTCGCCGTGGAACACACGCTGGTACGCCCACAGCAGGTACAACGCCGCCAACACCACGCCGATCGTTCCGATGATTACCCACCAACGTGCGGTGTCGAACGAACCGATCAGGATCAAGAACTCACCGACGAAACCGTTGAGTCCCGGCAAACCAATCGACGACAACATCACCACCATGAAGAACCCGGCAAAGATCGGTGCCACGTGCTGCAGACCACGTAGTTCGGCAATCTGACGGGTGTGACGTCGCTCGTAAATCATGCCAACGAGGAGGAACAACGCGCCGGTCGACACACCATGATTGACCATCTGCATCACGCCACCGGTAACGGCCTGGTCGGTCAGTGCGAAGGTGCCGAGCACGATGAACCCGAGGTGTGCGACGCTGGAATAGGCGACGAGGCGCTTCAAATCGGTTTGCATCGTGGCGGCAATCGCACCGTGCAGAATCCCGATAACTGCCAAGGTGTACAGCACGGGGCGCGCCCACACGCTGGCCTCGGGAAACAAGTACACGCAGAACCGCAGCAATCCGTAGGTGCCCATCTTCAACAACACACCGGCGAGGATCACCGAACCACCCGTTGGCGCCTGGGTGTGCGCATCGGGCAACCATGTATGCACGGGGAACAACGGCACCTTCACGGCGAATGCGACGGCGAATGCAACGAACAACCAGCGCCCTTGCGTCACCGAAAGGGCGCCGCTCTCCGCCAACGCCACGAGATCGAACGTGACCTCGCCCACGACATCACGCGACAACAGTGCCGTCGCAACGATGCCCACCAGCATGAATGCCGAACCGGCCATGGTGAAGAGGAAGAGCTTGGTGGCGGCATAGACGCGCTCGTCGTAACCCCAACCACCGATGAGGAAGTACATGGGCACCAAAACAATTTCAAAGAAGATAAAGAAGAGGAACAGGTCGAGACTCACGAACGAACCCATCACACCGGCCTGCAGGATGAGGAGCCACGCAAAGTACGGGCGCTCGTCGTGATGCGGGTCAACCCCGGCAATCACCAGCGGAAACAGCACACCCGTCAGCACCACAAGGAACAATGAGATTCCGTCGATGCCAAGGTGCCAGGAGATACCCCACTGTCCGATCCACTCGTGCTGCGAAACGAACTGAAAACCCGAGTCGGCGGAGTCGAACGCCTGGAGCACCCACAGGCTCAGCGCACCGGTTGCCACGCTGGAGGTGAGCGCGGCGAGTTTCCTCCACTCCGCTCGTAGACGCCCGAAGAACAAGACCGCTACGGCGCCAATGAGCGGTACCAACACCAGTGAACTGAGAATTGGAAAGTCCAACGCAGATGTCGTGGACGCGGCAACGATCATGACGCCAACCATCCCCGCCATACGAACCACGCCAAGAGCACCACGGTGCCGAGCGACAGAATCACCGCGTATGCCCGCACGAACCCCGATTGCGACCGGCGTGCCTGCGAACCCACGCCGCGCGCCAATACCGCGGCACCGTTTACTGCCCCGTCCACGACTCGCGAATCGAACCTGGTGATGCCGCGGAATGTCGCAGCACCGGGGCCACCCACCAGTCGGGCGACGGTGGCGTCGTACCACCACGCGTTCTCGAGAACCTTCGGTTCGATGGTCGGCAGACGGCGCTTCGCATACACGGCGAGCGATAGTGCGATACCGGCGGCTGCCACCACGATTGCCGCCAGGAGAAGCACGTACTTGTTGTCGTAGGCCCACGTTCCCGAGATGCTGCGCTCGGCCTCCTCGACGACGGGCTCCAACCAGTGCTCGAGGAAGTGGAGATCCTTACTGAAGGGCAACTGCATCGCACCACCAACAACCGACAACACCGCCAACACCACGAGGGGAACCAACATGACCCTGGGGCTCTCATGGGGTCGAAAATCACCGTGTGCACCATGCTCACTCGCCGCATCATGCCAACGAGCCTCGCCGAAGAACACCATGATCACTTGTCGAGTCATGTAGTACGCCGTCAGCAACGCAGCGAGCATGCCGATTGCGTAGAGCAAACGGTTGTCTGCGTACACGTACAGCAGGATTTCATCCTTCGACCAGAACCCGGCGAACGGTGGGACGCCGGCAATCGCCAACCATCCGATGATGAAGGTGAATGCGGTCACTGGCATCGCGGTGCGAAGTGCACCCATCTTGCGCATGTCTTGTTCGTGGTGCATGCCGTGTATTACCGAGCCGGAACCCAGGAACAACAACGCCTTGAAGAACGCGTGCGTCACCATGTGGAAGATCGCCGCAACGTACGCACCGGAACCGATTGCAAGGAACATGAAGCCGAGTTGCGACACTGTGGAGTACGCGAGCACACGCTTGATGTCGTGTTGGGCCACCGCAATCGATGCGGCGAACAGTGCGGTTGCCGCACCAACGATTGCAATGGTGTCGGGTACCCATCCGTAGGATTCTGTGAGCACGGGTCCCACCCGAGTCATCAGGAACACTCCGGCGGTAACCATGGTGGCCGCGTGGATCAGGGCCGACACCGGTGTCGGGCCTTCCATGGCATCGGGCAACCAGAAGTACAGGGGAAGTTGTGCGCTCTTTCCGCACGCGCCGACGAAGAGCAGGATGGCGATGGCAGAGATTGCCGTTTGCGACAGGGCACCCTCGTGGGCGGCATCGTTGATGGCCTTGTACGACACTGACCCCACCGCGGAGAACGCAACGAACATCGCCGTCATCACTCCCCAGTCGCCGATTCGGTTGGTGACGAAGGCCTTTTTGCCGGCGACGGCCGCGCTGTTGCGCGTATGCCAGAACGAGATGAGGAAGTACGAGCATGCGCCAACACCCTCCCAACCGAGGAAGGTGACCAGGAGGTTTTCCCCCAGCACCAACATGAGCATGGAGAACACGAACAGATTGAGGTACAGGAAGAACTTGGAGAACTTGGGATCACCGTGCATGTAACCAATTGCGTACAAATGAATGAGCGAACCGATACCGGTGACGAAGAGCGCCATCGTGATACTGAGGGGATCTGCGAGGAGCGCAAAGTCGATCTGCAGTGCGCCAACCGGAATCCACTGGAACAGCGTCACGACATGCGACCGCTCCTCGGATGGCATGCCGAGCAGGTCGAAGTACACCGCAACGGTCACCAGGAACGATGTAGCCGTCACGAGCGTTGCTAACCAACCGGCCCGCGGCTCACCAATGCGAGAGCCGAACACCATGAGCATGACACCCCCGATGAGCGGCAGGAACGGCACCAGCCAGACGAAATCGACCATTGCGCTAGCCCTTCAGCTCCGCCATGTCGTCGGCAGTCAACGACGTTCGATTTCGCATGATCGCCACGATGATGCCGAGACCCACCACCACTTCGGCTGCGGCCACCACCAACACGAAGAAGACGATGGACTGACCGTCGATGTCGGTGAGTTCACGAGCCAGGGCAACGAACGAGAGATTCACGGCGTTCAGCATCAACTCGATGCACATGAACATGATCAACGGATTGCGACGCACCATCACGCCAACGGTTCCGATGACGAACAGCAGCGCGGCAACGATCAGGTAGGAGAGCGTCGTCGGCTCGGGCATCATGCCTCCCCTGCCGTGCGGCGTCGTGCCAACATCACGGTGCCGACGACCGCAACCACCAACAACACCGACGTGAGCTCGAATGCCACGACGTAGTCACCGAATACCGATTGGGCCAGTTGTTGGATGTTGGCGTCACCATCGGCACCTTGTGCGGCGGTGTCCAGCCCATTGCCGCGCGGACGGAGCACCTTCACCCCCCGTGCCACGGCAACCACCAGGAGTCCGAGCAAACCCAATCCGGCAATACCCGCGAGCCATCGTTGGGCCACGAGTGGCTCGGTCGCCAGGTCCTCCGCCTTGTCCACACCCAACAACATGATCACGAAGAGGAAGAGCACCACGATTGCACCGGCGTACACGATGATCTGGACGGCCGCCAAGAAGTACGCCTCCAGCGCCACGAAGTGCACCGCAACACCAAACAATGTGAGAATCAACGACAGGGCCGCGTGCACCGGGTTGCTCCGCGTGATCACGCCGAGTGCCCCAATGAGCATCATCGCACTTGCCAGCACGAAAACGACGAGTTCCATCAGTGCTTCACGCTCGGCTGACCTAGAAGGGAGTCGGCTTCTGCCTGGGTGGCCTCGGCTGCCCGCACACCGTAGCCGCGTTCCCCGGCCCAGGAAACGATACCAACGAACGACGCATCCCCCGCAGGTGCAGTGGCCCGCATCCACGCGGACGTGTGTTGGTCCTCACCCGGGCGCCAGTCTTCCCACGGCATGTGGCGGGGCTTGCCGTCGTCGCCCACCAGCAACTCGTTCTTGGTATAGATCGCATCCTTGCGATTGGTGAAGGAGAATTCGAACAACTTCGTCTCGGTGATGGCCTCGGTAGGACATGCCTCGACACACAGGTCGCAGTGGATACAGCGCAGGTAATTGATCTCATAAATCCAGCCAAAACGCTCGCCGGGTGAGGTGGGATTGTCGGGATTGTTGTCGGCGCCTCGCACATGGATGCACTTGGCCGGACACACTGCGGCACACAGTTCGCATCCGATGCACTTCTCCATGCCGTCCTCGTAGCGGTTCAACACGTGTCGACCGTGCAGACGCTCGGGTTTCTCGACCTTCACGTCCATCGCCGAGGCGCTGCGCTTCTTTCGCTTGAACAAGCGCCCACCCGAATACTGCGTGGTAACCCGGTTCTTGCGACCGTGCTGTCGGAACGTGACGAGGAAACCGCCGAGATAGCCCATTTAGAACTGTGCCCCTTCCCGCTCCCGCGTCTTGTTACTGATTGCAAATGCCCCCTGCAGGAGTGCGTAACACGCACCGAGCACCACCACGGCTACCGCGGTGGTGGTGAAGACGTTCCATCCCTCGTTGCGAGCCAGACGTTGTGCAGCAAGCAGCATGAACCATGCCAATGATCCGGGAATGAGCACCTTCCAACCGAGGTCCATCAACTGGTCGTAGCGCAAGCGAGGAAGCGTCGCGCGGAACCAGACGTACACGTAGAGGAAGACCAGAATCTTGCCGAGCAGCCAGATGGTGCCCTCGAGCCCGTTGGGAATCAATGGAATGTCCAGCGTGATGCCACCGTAGGAGATTGGTTGCGGTCCGCCGAAGAACAGCGTGACGATGAGCGCCGACATCGTGACCGTGTTCATGAACTCGGCGAGAAAGAACAGGGCGAAACGAATCGACGAATACTCGGTGTTGAATCCGCCCACCAACTCCTGCTCGGCCTCCACCAGATCGAAGGGAGGACGATTGAGTTCCGCGGTTGCTGCAATCAGGAAGATGATGAACGGCACGATGCCGGTTGCAACGACGTGCCAGTCGGTCAGGGTTGACTGCGCCGCAACGATTCCGCTCGTCGACAAAGTGCCCGAAATGAGGATTACCGAGGCAAGCGAGAGACCGAGTGCTGCTTCGTAACTCACCATCTGGGCGGAAGCACGCACGGAACCGAGCAAAGGGTACTTCGACCCGCTCGACCATCCGGCCAACATGATGCCGTAGACGGCAATGGACGATATGGCCAGCGCGAACAACACGCCGATGTGGGGATCGGCAAGTTGCACGCGTGTCTCCACGCCGAACCACGTCACCACGCCGTCGTTCCCGTTCCGATAATCGCCACCCAACGGGATGATCGCAAACGCCAGGAACGCCGGTACCAGCGAGAGAAACGGTGCGAGCGCGAAGACGAACTTGTCGGACCGTCGCGGCAGCAGGTCCTCCTTGAAGAAGAGCTTGATTCCGTCCGCCAGTGTCTGCAGCAGTCCGAACGGACCGGCCTTGTTCGGGCCGATTCGGTTCTGCATTCCGGCGATGACTTTTCGCTCGAACCACACCATGAGCATCGTGGCCACCAGACCCACCACGAAGACCACCAACACCTTCAGCATCACGATGAGCAGCGGTGTCCACAGCACGTCTCCTTCGAGCATCGGGTCGAGGGCGAACATCAGATGACCTCCACCACGACATCGGTCACCGCCACATCGTGACGAATCAGTTGACGAATGTCGCTGCCATGCTGATTGAACGGCACGGAGACGACTCCGCGTGATACCGCGTCGTCGATGACGAGCGGCAACACCACGGCCGAACCGTTCGAAGACAGCCGAACACTCGCCCCTTCGCGAACACCGAGGCGTTGCGCGTCGCCGGAGTTCATGTGCACCGCCGCCTCGCGCGCGAGCGGAGCGAGCGACGGGCTCTCGTTCGTTGAAACCGCACGGTCGTACATCACGCGCGACACGTGCAGACGGAATTGGTGGGTCAACCGCGGCGCAGCCGAGCGCGGCGTGGCGGTGATGCGAATCGGTGCGGACTGCGCAGTCAAGACACCCTCTCCCCGCACGGCTTTGGCGTCCGCGGCCGGGACGAATGCGGCTATCGACGAGGTCATCGTGTCGCGCAACTCGGGGTATGACGAGATGCCGAGGTCCACCCCGAGTTCGAGTGCGAGCTCGGCGGCGATCATCCAGTCGGGTCGCGCGGTTCCGGCGGTCGTGATCTTCTGTGCAACATCGCTGACTCGGCCCTCGCAGTTGGTGGTGGTGCCGACCTTCTCGCCGTACGCCGACGCGGGCAACACCACCTCTGCGTGTCGCACGGAGTCCGTGACGAAGGTGTCGACGGCGATCACATGCTTGACCGATGCGAACGCTCGTCGCACCAGGTCTGCGTCGGGTACGTCGCTCAATGGATCGGCACCCACCAACACCAGGCACTCCACCTTCCCGGCGGAAATCGACGACAGAATGGCGTTCGTATCGGCGTCGGGACGCTGAGGCGTCATGCCTGCGGTTACCGCTCCGCGTACGTTGCCGCGTCGCACCACCGGCAACACTCGCGCCGTTGGTACTGCAGCCAGGACCGCTCCCGTGGCCAGCAGGGTGAATTCAGGCGACTCCGCCAAATTGCCGCGCCCCATCACCACGGTGACGTTCCCGCGTGATAGTTGGTCGACGACATCCCGGTCGGACAACAGCTCGCTCACGACGCGAGGCTGATCGCCCGGGTCGTGACGCACCGACTTCCACGCGTAGCTGCTCAACCCCGTCGCTCGGGGTGACACTTCGATGATTCGCGTCGTGCGCTTCTCCGCTGCGTCTCGCAGTCGCAGGTACAACACCGGCAGCTCTTCCTTCAGATCGGGTGCGAGCAGGATGACGGTGGGTGAAGCACAGGCTTCGGCAATCGTTGCTTGCGGGAGTGCGAATACCTCGGAGGGCAACCCGTCGCCCAACTGGGCGTCTCGTGCCGTAACGCCCAACGAATCCGCCAATTGGGCCCATGCGAATGCATCTTCGTTGGTGCCCCGCGCACCACCGATGATGGCGACGGCGTCCGGACCCTTGTCGTTCAACACCGTACGCAGGATTCGACCGGCGGCGTCGAGCGCAGTGGACCATGTCGTCTCCACGAGGGTGCCGTCCTTGCGCATCAGCGGTGACTGCAATCGATTCTTGGAGTTCACCGATTCGAAATTGAATCGACCACGGTCGCACAGCCAACCCCAGTTGACCGACTCGACATCGACTCCCTGATAACGAACCAGTTCATCGCGACTGCTCTGCACCACCGTGCGGCAACCGACGCTGCAGGTCGTACACGTGCTCTCCACTTGCTCCAGGTCCCACGGTCGAGCCTTGAATCGGTAGGCGCTCGACGTGAGTGCACCCACCGGACAGATTTGCACGGTGTTGCCTGAGAAGTACGAACTGAACGGCTCGTCTGGGAAGGTCATCACTTGGGTGTTGTTGCCGCGACTGGTGAAGGAAATCAGCGGATCGCCGGCAACTTCACCGGCGAACCTGGTGCATCGATCGCAGAGAATGCAGCGTTCGCGATCCAAGAACACCAGGTCGCTGATGGGAATCGGCTTCTCGTAGTGGCGCTTCTCTTCGACGTACCGACTCTCGCCAGGTCCGTGCGAGAAGGCCTGATCCTGCAAGGGACACTCGCCGCCCTTGTCGCACACCGGGCAGTCGAGGGGATGGTTCGCCAACAGCAACTCGAGCACACCTTCCTGGGCTCGCTTGGCGGGCTCGGAGGTGGTCGATACCACTTGTCCGTCGGCCACCGGCGTCATGCACGAAACCACCAACGATTTGCCGCGCGGACCCTCCACCTCGACGATGCACTGACGGCACATTCCCACCGGCGACATGCGCGGGTGGTAACAGAAGTGCGGCACGAACGAACCCGAACGTTCGCAAGCAGTAATAAGCAAGTCACCCGGCGTTGCCTCGATGGAGCGGCCGTCCACCGTGAGATTGACCGTGGTCTTTGGCGCAGCGGTGTCGGTCATGATCGTTTACGCGTGGCTCGCAAGGTGGGTGGCAAAGGGTGATTCCACACCGTCGATCGGGCGACGGTGTTCGATGTAGTGCTCGAACTCGTGACGGAACCGACGCACCGCCGATGCAATCGGCGACACCGCCGACGGTCCGAGCGGACAAATGGTGGTCTGGCGTGGAGGCCATGCAATTCCCGGACTGATGCTCTCGCTCACCTCGAACAACAGGTCGATGTCCTCGGGGCGACCGTGGCCGTCGAGCATTCGCTTCAACACCCGCTCCAACCACGTGGTGCCTTCACGACACGGTGTGCACTTGCCGCACGACTCGCGGGCGAAGAAACGCACGATGCGCCAACAGGCTGCCACCATGTCGGTGGTTTGGTCCATCGCCACGATCGCACCGGAACCGAGCATCGACCCGGCTTTGTCGACCGTCGGCTTGTCGAGCGCCATGTCGAGGTGCTCGGGGAAGAACCACATCGCCGATGCACCACCGGGAATGAACGCCTTGATCGACCCGCCGTTGCGAATACCACCGCAATACTCGGGGGCTTCGAACAACATCCGGAACGTGGTGACACCGTTGGGTACCTCGAAGACACCGGGCTTGTTCACGTGTCCGCTCACCGCAAACATGCGCATACCGGTCGACGTCGGGGCGCCGATCGACTTGAAATCGCCACCACCCTTGCCCACGATGTACGGCACGTTGGCGAGGGTTTCGACGTTGTTCACGATGGTGGGCTGCATGTACAACCCCTTCACCGCCGGGAAGAACGGCGGCTTCAACCGCGGCATCCCACGCTCGCCTTCCAAACTCTCGATCAAGGCGGTTTCCTCGCCGACGATGTAGGCGCCGGCACCCCAGGTGAGGGTGATGTCGACGGAGAAATCGCTGCCGCAGATGTTCCTTCCCACCATGTTGTTCGCATATGCCTCGTTCAGCGCTTGTGCCAGACGTTCCTGTGCGTGTGCCATTTCACCACGGACGTAGAGGAACGCCTGCGATGCATTCAGGGCATAACACGCAATGACGATTCCCTCGATCAGTTGATGGGGATCGCGCTCCATGAGCAGCCGGTCCTTGTAGGTGCCGGGTTCGCTCTCGTCACCATTGATCACGAGGTAGCGCGGATGCACACCTGCGGGCAGGAAACCCCACTTGGTACCCGCCGGAAAACCCGCGCCGCCGCGGCCCTGAATTTCCGCCGCCTTCACCTCGTCGTGCACTTGTTGTGGCGTCATGCTGCTTACGGCCTTGCGCAACGACACGTATCCACCGGTGCGGACGTAGCCGGCATACGTGTGGCCGTCGGCAACGTCGAAGCGTGACGTGATGATGCGTGGACCGCTCGGAACGCTCATCGGGCATCCACCTGCGCTTGCTCCTCCACGCCGCGATTGCTCCAAGCCGCCGTCGTGGTCTGTCGAACCGAGGCCAACGTGCCGTGTGGCGGCACCTCGCCCGTCAATTTGCCGCTCTCCAAGTCGTTGATGAGTGCATCGAAGGATTCGGGTGTGACCTTGTACCGGTAGCGATAGTTCACCTGGAGTGCCGGCGCCTCGGTGCATGCGGCGATGCACTCCACGTCCTCGATCGTGAACAGTCCGTCTTGCGTGGTGCCACCCGACTTGATGCCCAGTCGTTCCTCAGCGTGATGCAACAGGTTCCACGCTCCCACCAACTGGCACGAGATGTTGGTGCAGATGTTGATGCAGTACTTGCCGACGGGATGGAACTTGAACATCTCATAAAAACTGGCCGTTCCGTAGACCTCGGCCGGTGCAAGGTCCAGCAGTTCGGCGATGTGCACCATTGCATCCTGCGCCACGTAGCCGTCCTGCTCCTGCGCCAAGTGCAGGAGCGGAATGAGTGCCGACTTCTTTCGCGGAAAACGACCGATGATTTCCTTGGCGGTGGCGACGCGTTCCTCGCTCAGCCGGCTCATCGGTCCACCTCCCCCAACACGGGGTCGATCGAGGAAATCACGGCAACGGCATCGGCCACCAGACCGCCACGCATCATGTGCGGGAGGCACTGCACGTTCACGAAGCTTGGTGCCCGCACGTGCATGCGGTACGGCACCGACGAACCGTCGCTGGCGATGTAGCAACCGATTTCACCCCGCGGCGATTCGATCGCCACGTACGCCTCGCCCTCGGGAACCCTGAAACCTTCGGTGAAGATCTTGAAGTGGTGGATGAGGGCTTCCATCGACTCGTCGATGCGACCTCGTGGCGGTGGAGTGACCTTCTTGTTCTGGATTCGGTAGTCACCGAGCGGCATCTTGTCGAGAATCTGACGCACGATACGCATCGATTCGCGGATTTCCTGCAAACGAATCGCATAGCGGTCGTAGGCATCACCATGCACACCAACCACCACGTCGAACTCGACATCGCGATACCTGAGATACGGCATGTCCTTGCGGAGGTCCCACGCGACTCCCGTGGAACGAAGGATCGGCCCGGTTGCAGCCAGGGCAATCGCTTCGCTCTGGGTGATGACGCCGACTCCCTGCAGTCGCTCGCGCCAGATCGGCTGACCCGTCATCAGCACCTCGTACTCGGCCAAGCGGTCGGGCAACATGTCGAGGAGGCTCAATACGTCGTCACGCCAGCCCGCCGGAAGGTCGGCCGCCACTCCGCCCGGGCGAATGAAGTTGTGGTTCATCCGTAGTCCGGTGACCTTCTGGAAGAAGCGCAGCACCTCCTCTCGTTCGCGCCAGCCGTACAACATCATGGATACGGCACCGAGGTCCATGCCGTTCGTCGCCATGAACAGCAAGTGGCTGCTCATTCTGTTGAGCTCCGACAGCAGCATGCGCATCCACTGGGCACGCTCCGGAATCTCGCCGTCGATCCCCAGCAACTTTTCGGTTGCCATCGAGAACACCAACTCGTTGTTGAGGGGCGACAGATAGTCCATGCGCGTCACGTTGGTGCCACCCTGCATGTAGGTGAGTGATTCACCCGTCTTCTCCATACCGGTGTGCAGGTAGCCGATCACGGGCTTGCAGCGCAGTACGGTTTCGCCCTGCAGTTCCAGCATCAAGCGCAACACGCCGTGGGTACTCGGGTGCTGAGGACCCATGTTGATGATCATCGACTGGTCTTCGCCCACGTCCGTAGCGACATCGGCCATCGCTGCAGCGGCGGATTCACTCATCCGAAGTACGGCGCCCGCCTCGCGCATCAGCGCCTTCTGCGAGACGTCCGTGCGCAACTGGAGTTCCTGACCACCCTCACTGGTTGCGGCGCCGGCCGAGGTGATTTCGGTACTGGTCATGATGCAGCACCCTTGAACTGCACCGGAATACGACCCTGCGCATAGTCCTTTCGAAGTGGATGCCCATCCCAATCCTCCGGCATGAGGATTCGCGTGAGGTCGGGGTGGCCGTCGAAAACGATTCCGAACATGTCGAATACTTCGCGTTCCATCGCTTCGGTGCTCGGATGGATGTCGAACAACGACGGCACCGACTCGCCTTCGGCCACCTGCAGGCGAAGACGAATCCGTTCCCGCTTGGCCATGGAGAGGAGGTTGACGACGACCTCGAACCGTTGCGCCACCACACCGCTGGGCACGTTTCGATTGGTGTACAAGAGATAGTCCACCGCGGTGAGATCCACGCACATGGTGAACCCGTCGGCATACAACCCGGTGATCGTCGGGATGTAATCGGGGACGGAAACGAACCTCACCGACTGATCAATCGAATCGGTCATTGCTTATCGTCGCTCCAACACGACCGGAGTGGTGATTCCGGCCGGAATCTCCTGGATGTGCACGTTGGCGCCGGCACCGGTTGCGGCGCGTCGCTGCATGATCTCGCCGTCTTCGATCAACTGGTGCAGTGTTTCGATTGCGTGAATCAGCGTTTCCGGCGTGGGGGGACATCCGGGTGCGTACACGTCCACCGGCACCACTTGATCGACGCCTTGCACGATGGCGTAGTTGTTGAACATTCCACCGCTCGATGCACACACACCCATGGAGATGACCCACTTGGGTTCCATCATCTGGTCGTACACCTGTCGGAGCACCGGGGCCATCTTCTGGCTCACGCGACCAGCCACGATCATGACGTCGGCTTGTCGCGGCGAGGCGCGGAACACCTCCATTCCGAATCGTGCGAGGTCGTAGTGGGGGGCGCCAGTGCCCATCATCTCGATTGCACAGCAGGCCAAACCGAACGTCGCTCCCCAGCTCGACCGGGATCGCGACCACTTGACCAGGTCCTCGACTCGACCCGTCAAGATGTTGTGTTTGATACCACCGAGCCCGTTGTCGAGCACGTCGCGAACCACACTCATGCTGCGCCTGCTTGGTACTCATGCGGTGCGCTACGACCGTCGAGGCCCACCACCTTTACTCCTGCTCCGGAGGTCGGAACCGCGTTCACGTCGGCAACCGGCAGTTCCTTCTTGAGTGGTCCCCACGCGAGGGCTCCACGAGCAACCACGTACACGAACGCCACGAAGAACACCGCGCTGAACGCGAACATCTCCCAGAAGCCGAACGCTCCCAACGATTCGTGTGCGACCGCATACGGATACGCAAAGATGATTTCGATGTCGAACATGATGAACAGCATCGCCACGATGTAGAACGACACGGGGAACCGCTCTGGCGATTCGCGACTTGGAACGATTCCGCACTCGTACGGCGCATCCTTGGCGGTGTTCGGACGTTTCGGTGCCAGCAGTTTGGACGCGACCAAACTCAGCGCGGCAAAGACCACTGCGAGTGCCGTCAGCACGACGATCGGCAGGTACTGACTCATTGCTGGTTCGCCCGAGGGGCTCAGACCTTCTCGAGCTCGCGGGCGGCCGCGAGATTTTCACGCAACATCAGATCACGACGGTGCAGCAACCAGCACAGGATGACAAATACCAGGAGCGACCCCAACGTGATCAACATCGCAGGTTGACGCTTGTTCCCGAGATCGCGAATCATGTAGACGTATCGACGGTCTTGCGATTCGTCGATCTTGGGTCGTGCGGGCGCACGACCCGGCTCGACTCGTTGTGGCACCACCGGCGCCACTTCCACCAGGGCGTAGCGAGGCTCATGGAAAAACGCCACGAAGTCCAGTGCGTCGTTGATCTTCGGCCAACGCTCCCCGCCCCGATCGAACACGGCGACGGAGATGAACTCGCCTGCGGCAAATTCATCGGCCTGATTGATCAGGATTTCGTCCGAGGACGCAACTGCTTGACCACGCTGTGGATCGGCTTCGTCAAGAAGTCGCCAGCCCTCCTCGGTGAGGGCCCGACCAACGGCATCGGCGTTCTCTTGTGCCGTGCCCGTCAACTTGAGGGGTTGTTCGAGAATCTCCACCTGCTGCAACAACTCACCATCACGAACGATGGTTGCTGGTTCGGCTGGCTTCCAGGATGGCTCGCGACCCTTCAGTCCGATGCCGTACGTCCACCAGATGATGCCCATGGCCACCATCCATCCGAACAGACCGGCGAGCACCACCAAAAAACCCAGTCGTGCACCCATGTTGGTGCCCACCACGAGATACGTTCCGCCAATGAGCACCGCGACGGAAATCAGCACCACCACATAGCCACGCAGTTGTGGTTCCCAATTGATCGCCAACATCGACAAGAGCTGCATCACAGACCCCGCACGTATTCGACGACGGCCTTGATCTGCTCCTGGGTCAACATCCCACCGAATCCGGGCATGCGACCACCGCCCTGACCTTGCTCGCCGTACTTCTTGCCGTATTCGCTTCCGGCAGAGATGAACGCAATCATGTCGTCCTGATTCGGAAACTGACGAATGGTGGAGCCACCCGTGAGGTTCGGGCCGAATGCACCACCACCGGTGATTTGTGGTTCGCCGTACGACCAACCCTTGGTATGGCAACGAGCGCATGAGTAGCTTCCCGCGCCGAGATCGAGGTTGAAGAGTGCCTCACCCAACGATGCGTACGTTCCTGCGGCTACGAGACGTTCTGCTTCGGCCTGGATTTCATCCTGGTTCTTCTTGGCCAGGGTGCCACCGTCGCACATCTTCGCATCGTCATCCGGCGAAGCGCAGTTCTCGCGCGGCACCTGGATGCTCTTTAAGTAGTCGAGCACCGTTTGAATCTGCTGCTCGTTCATCGGCCCGCCGCCAACCAGACCCCACGCCGACATCGGTGAGAACGGGCGTCCGTAGTTGAGGATGAAGCGAAGCTCTTCTTCGCTGTATCGCAGGTACACGTTGTTGATTGCCGGAGCCTTCCAGTTCACGGCCTTGACTTCGCCGGTTTTCGGATCGGTCACCGCATATGATGCGACACCACCACCGCCGTTCATGCCGCCGTGACAGCCCGCACAATTGAATCCGCCCTCGGCGGTAGCAGCGAACAATCCGCTCCCCCACGTCTCGAACTTGTGGGCGAAGTCCTTCTCCGCACCGGCCTGGCGACCCGGTTCCAAGATCCAGTAGAGCGGCAACGTCACCGTGATGATCGCAAGGAACACCAACCCGAGCAATTGCGTTCGCTCGAGTTTCTTGCCCTCGAGGATTTCGTCGTCGTAGTAGGGCTTGCGGTTGGCCGCCAACTCGATTTCGGATCCGATCTCGGCTCGACTCGAGCGGATGTTGAAGAACGCATACAACGCCCACCCTCCGAGTGCCGCAACGAGTGCGATCCACGCAAGCGTGGTGGTGACATCAGCAAAGAGAGGGGACATGAGTTAGTGACTGCCTCCACCGACGCAGTGCGGACCTTCGGCTTCTTGGCCCGTGGTGTTGGTGCCGATGGCCGGCCCGCCGAACACCGCACCGGTGTCGATGACCACGTTTCCGTTGTTAATCGAGACGGCGAAACGATCCATGCCACGGGGGGCCGGACCTCCCTTCTTTTCGCCGACACGGTTGAACTGCGAACCGTGGCACGGACATTCGAACCACTGCGACGTTGCGCAGGTGGGAACTCGGCAACCAAGGTGCGGACACTTCTGATAGAGCGCCACGATTCCCGATGACATTCCGGCGTACACCGGGGCCTGACCCGCGTACACCGCCTCGGCCTTGGCCAACGACTCCTTCGGGTATTCCGTAATCCATGCTCGGGCCTCGGGCAGGTACAAGAATCCCTTGTTCGAGCGGATACCGGCGATGATGTCGTCGAGCTTTCCGGCGGTGATCTTGGAACCGAAGCCGCCTTCGGCACCCTTCCACAGGAAGCCGATCACGGCGGCACCGAACCCACCAAGGCCAGCGCTCATCAGCGTGATGGTCGCACGATTGAAGAACTGCCGGCGAGACACGCCAATGACTTCCGGATCCGGTGGGGTCCACGGAGCCACCGCAACGCTCGAGGGAACGGCCAGCTCGGTGCTGCGTGATGCTGTTGCTTCGCGCTCGTACTGTTTGCCGCCGACGCCACGCGAGACCAACTCGTCTCGCGAACGGGTCTCACGGGACAGGACTCCGGTGGTGTCGCGACGGCGCGATGCGGTCAGGACGACGATGGCAGCCAGTACCACCAGGACGGTTCCGGCGATGATGAGTGTGGTCGTGGTGTTCATGATCTAGAGCTCGAAGAAGATTCCGTCGCGCCACGGAAAGGTGAAGTTGTAGCCCGGTCCGCGGAAGAACGAGCTGATGATGGTGAGTACGGCCCAGAACATCATGTGCACGGTCATCAGGCTGGTGATGAACTTGCGATCCTCCGGCTTGTTCGAGACGTTCC
>JALRBT010000031.1 GCA_023262255.1 Ilumatobacteraceae bacterium | reverse complement strand
CACACGTGATACTGGCTGCATTCGTCGGTTGGTGGATTGCAAGGATTGTCACGAGACCGCTCCGGCTTTTGTCGGTGACCGCGAACGACGTTGCCGCAACGGGCTCGCTCGATGTGTCGGTTCCCGAGCATGGTGCGAGTGAATTGCGTTCACTGGCCGCCAGCTTCAATGCGATGCTCGCAAAAATCCGGGGTTCCGTCAGCCGTGAACGTCAATTCGTGCAGGACGCGAGTCACGAGATACGTACGCCACTCACCTCATTGCGTGCCAACAGCGAACTTCTCGAACGCGCGGAACTCACCAGTGAAGAACGCAGTGCCATTCTGTGCGACATACGAGCCGAGGTCGATGCTCTCACCATGATCAGCAGCGAGCTTTCCACCCTGGCAACCGACCAGCGACATGTCGAGACACCGATCGACATCAACTTGTCCGATGCAACCGATGTCATCGTCGAGCGGATGCGTCGTCGGAGCAAACGCCAGATTCACTTCCGAAGCCGCCCCGACGCGATCCACGCCTCGAACATCGTCCGGGTTCGCCACGCGCAGTTCGAGCGCGCGGTATCGAACGTCATCGACAACGCGCTGAAGTTCTCCCCCGACGATTCCGTGGTTGAGGTGGAGGTCGGGCACCATTCGGTGAGCGTCATCGATCACGGAGTGGGCATCAAAGAAGAAGACAAGGCGAAGGTGTTCACACGCTTCTTTCGCGCCGACTCCACACGAGCGTTACCCGGGTCGGGTCTGGGTCTCGCCATCGTCCAGCAGTTCGTAACCGACCACGGTGCGCGGATTGAAATAACCGATACCCCGGGTGGTGGATCAACTTTTCACTTACGGTTGTAGTTGCGCTGCTCTCGTTCGAGCGCCGCTTCTTCCTCCACCAGCCGAGTCATGCTGTCGAGTCGTGACTTCTCCAAGTGTCCCGTGGCGATTGCGGACCTGACGGCGCAATCGGGCTCCTGGTGGTGTTTGCAGTCTCGAAACCTGCACCGCTCCGCCAGGTGGAAGATGTCGGCAAACGCCCTCTCAATACCGTGCCCACTGGTCCACAATCCCACTGCCCGAACCCCCGGGGTGTCGATCAGCCATCCCTCGTCGGGTAGTGGCACGAGGTCCACCGCGGTGGTGGTGTGCCGCCCTCGCTTGTCGCTGAGACGAATTCCGCCCGTTTCCTGGGAATCGGTCCCGGTGAGTGCGTTGACCAACGTCGACTTACCGACACCACTTGCACCGAGAATCGCAATCGTGGCACCACCGCGCGTGTACTGACGCAGCGCATCCAATCCCTCTCCGGTGACGCTGCTTACGACATGAACCGGCACTCCCAGAGACGTAGCAACGACCTCATCGAACGCCAGAACGCTTCGCGCCTCGTCCACGGTGTCGCTCTTGGTCAACACCACCACCGGACGAGCACCGGAATCGAACGCCAGGACCAGTTCACGTTCGAGGCGACGTCGGTTCGGCGGCGTATCCAGCCCGTGCGCGAGAAACACCACGTCGATGTTCGCGGCGATGGTCTGGGATTCGTAGCGCATCCCATCGGAGGAGGCCCGTCTCACGAGGCGTGACTGACGCGGAACCACGCCGATGATTCGCTCTCCGTCCGCTGCGACAACGATCCAGTCACCGACGGCAACGTCAACGCCGAGGTTTCGAACCCGCCGCTCCTGAAACGAAACCATTTCCTCAACGACGAGGTTCTGCACACAGAGGAACGTGCTCCATCCCCTGTCGATGCGTTTCACTCGGCCGACGAGTTGATCGTCGCCCATGACCATCGAATCGCGCATCGCTCGTTCGAAAGTTTCGTTCCATCCAAGTTCGCTCAAAGCGTTACGCACTATGAGTTTCACGCTACTCAGTTGGAAATTCCTCGTTCGGGTGCTTGACTGCCCGACCGCGATGTCTTACAACGGAATACTGCTGCATGTCCCGACCACTCGTCATCGTTGAGTCGCCCGCCAAGGCGAAAACCATCGGCAAGTTGCTCGGTAAGGATTTCGACGTCCATGCGTCGGTCGGACACATTGCGGATCTTCCGAAATCCGGACTTCAAGTTGACGTCGACAACGACTTTCGTCCCAACTACGAAGTCACGGAGCGCGGCGCAAAGGTAATTCGCGAACTGAAGGCGGCACTGAAGAACGCCACCGAGCTGTATCTCGCCACCGACGAGGATCGGGAGGGCGAGGCGATCTCCTACCACCTCGTCGAGTACCTGAAGCCGAAGGTGCCCGTCAAACGGATGGTGTTCCACGAGATCACCCGTAGCGCAATCGACGACGCGGTGCGAAACACCCGTTCCATCGATCAGGAACTGGTCGACGCCGCGGAAGCGCGACGCGTCCTGGATCGGCTCTTCGGCTACACCTTGTCGCCGATTCTCTGGCGAAAGGTCAATCGCGGACTTTCGGCGGGCCGTGTGCAAAGTCCGGCGATTCGCCTCGTGGTCGAGCGCGAACAGGAGCGCATGGACTACGTCGTGGCCGACTATTGGGACTTGGCCGCAGTCACCGCAACCTCACCCTCGTTCAAAGCCACACTCTCGATGCTCAACGGGATGCGGGTGGCGAGCGGACGGGACTTCGACAGCAAGGGTGTGGCCAAGGACGGCGTCTCCGTCGTCACCAAGGACCGTGCCGACGAACTCACCGCGGCGCTGACGGGCACCGACCTTGCAGTTCGATCGATCGATGAAAAGCCGTACCGCAAGTCACCCAAGGCTCCGTTCATCACGAGCTCATTGCAACAGGAGGCCGGCAACAAGTTGCGCCTGAGTGCCGGCGAGGTCATGCGAATTGCCCAGGGCCTCTACGAGTCGGGATTCATTACTTATATGCGCACCGACAATGTGGGACTGAGCGACGAGGCCATTGCAGCGATTCGGGACGAAGTTGCCGCCACCTACGGCACGCCGTACGTTCCCGACGAACCACGAACGTACAAATCCAAGGTCAAAAATGCCCAAGAAGCCCACGAGGCCATCCGCCCCACCCTGCCCCTGCGGGCGCCCGAGACGGTGCGCGCCGAATTGAACGCCACCGAATTGAACGTCTATCGCCTCATTTGGCAGCGCACCCTGGGCTCGCAAATGGGGGATGCGCAGGGCACCACGGTGATGTTGCGTCTGAGTGCACAGGCACCAACCACCGAACCCGCCGACTGCGAGTTCAGCGCGAGTGGTACCACCATCACCTTCCCCGGCTACCGCGCCGTGTACGAGGAACTCGACGAGGACAAGAGTGACGACGATGCCGAGGCCATCCTGCCGGCGCTGAAGGTGGGCGACTCGGTATCGGTAGCGGAACTCACCGCGGTGGGTCACTCCACGACACCTCCTGCTCGCTACACCGAACCCACCCTGGTCAAGAAACTCGAGGAGCTCGGCATCGGAAGACCGTCGACGTACGCAAACATCCTGAAGGTCATCGTCGATCGCGGCTACGTCTGGAAGAAGGGTCAGGCTCTCGTTCCGAGTTGGACGGCTTTTGCGGTCGTGCGTCTCCTCACGCAACACTTCGCCAGCATCGTCGACGACAGGTTCACCGCACTCGTCGAGGAAGACCTCGACGAAATCGCGCGTGGCGAGCGTAATCGGGGCACGTGGCTGCGAGAGTTCTATTTCGGCAACGGCAAGGAACTTCCCGGGATATTCCCGGTGACCGAGGCAGCGAAGGATTCGATCGACGCCCGTGAGATAAACGGCTTCATCGTCGGTCGCCACCCCGACACGGGTGAAATGATTGAGGTACGACCAGGCAAGTACGGTCCATACGTTCGCTCCGGTGTACGAACGGCGGGGGTTCCCGAGGACCTGACTCCGGAGGATCTCAGTGTCGACAAGGCGGTGGAACTACTCAATGCGCCGAGCAACGACGAACCCATCGGCACGATGGACGGCCTACCGGTATACGTAAAGTCGGGACGGTACGGCCCGTACATCCAGCTGGGCGACCGCACCGACGACAAGGATGCGCCGTTGCCGAAAACGGCATCGTTGTTTCCGGAGATGAAGCCGACGGAGGTGACGATGGAGGTTGCCGCGAAATTGCTCTCCCTGCCTCGCGTCGTCGGAATCGATCCGAGCGACGGCGTGGAAATTACCGCACAGAGCGGTCGCTATGGTCCGTACATCACCAAGGCGAAGGACAGCCGCACACTTTCGGCGCACAACGAGATATTCACCATCTCCCTCGACCAGGCATTGGCATTGCTTGCCGAGCCACGAAAGTTCGGACGACGTGGCCCAGCCAAGCCACCGCTTCGTGAATTCGGCAACGATCCCATCTCTGCCCGACCAGTGGTTGCAAAGGACGGAAAATTCGGCACGTACGTGACCGACGGCGAAACCAATGCGAGCCTCACTCGCGGAGATCGACTCGAACACATGAGCCCGGAGCGTGCCTTCGAACTACTCGCCGCACGACGCGCAAATCCGCCACAGCCGAAGGTGAAGGCACGCGCCAAAGCCAAGAAACCAGCGGCAAAGAAGGTAAAGAAGAAGGAATAATCGGGGTTCACCCACGCCCTAGCGTGAGGTCGATGCCCGGTCGCTACATCGCATTCGAAGGTGTCGAGGGCTGCGGTAAGTCCACGCACGTCAAGCGACTCGCCGCATACCTCGACGCGGTCGTCACGCGCGAACCGGGTGGCACCGCAATCGGCACCACCCTGCGAGAGATCATGGCCAACACGGCCAACACCCACCTGTCACCGCGAGCCGAGGCGCTCTTGATGTCCGCCGACCGCGCACAACACCTCCACGAGTTGGTGGTACCCGCACTCGAGTCGGGTCGCCACGTGGTCAGTGACCGCAGCGTGTATTCCTCACTCGCGTACCAGGGGTACGGACGTCAACTCGATCTCGATCAATTGCGACGATTCAACGACTTCGCCATCGCCTCTCGTTGGCCCGACCTCGTGGTGTACCTACGTGTGGACCTTGCAGCGGTACGCGCACGGTTGGAGAAGCGCGATACCGACCGTTTCGAACGCGAAGACGACGCATTCTTTCGACGCGTGATGAACGGCTTCGATCAGTTGGCGGAACGTGAGCCCGACCGCTGGTTGGTGATTGATGCCCGGCCGCCGAAGGACGAATTGGAACTCACGATCCGCCGGGCGGTGTGCGAACGCCTCGAACTATGACCAGTGTCTGGGACAGGGTCATCGGACAGGAAACGGCCGTCAAGCGTTTACGTCTGCTTGCTGAGCGACCAACCCACGCCTATCTCTTCGTCGGACCTGAAGGTGCCGGTAAGGAGACCGCCGCACGGGCATTCGCGGCGCGACTCGTCACCGGCAGTGACGACGCAACATCACGAGTAGCCGATCTCATCATGCGGGGTGCATTCGTGGACGTCACCGAAATCGTGCGCGAAGGTGCGGCGGTGGACAGCGAGGAAGCACAGGCAATCGTCCAACAATCCGTGCTCACCCCCACCGAAGCCGACCTACGCGTGGTGATCGTTCATGAAGTGCATCTCATGCGGGATACCGCGGCAGCGCGGTTGCTGAAAACGTTCGAGGAGCCCAACGGGCAGTTGGTGTTCATCCTGCTCGCCGAGCAGCTGTTACCAGCGCTCGATACCATCACCTCACGCTGCGTCACGGTGAACTTCCCCGCGCTCGACGCCACGCGTATCGCCCGGCAACTCGAAGCCGACGGCATCAACCGCGACGTCGCACAGCGAGCCGCCCGCTCGGCAGCGGGCAGCCTGGATCGCGCCCGCATCCTGGTGACCGACACTGCGCTCGCCCAACGACAAGCGGCATTCGCGGAAGTGCCCTTCCAACTCGATGGAAGTGGTGCGGCGGTCGTGAAGGCCGTGGAAACCATCAGTGCCCTCATTGAACGCGCCGCCGAGCCACTGCTCGCCAAACACGAAGCGGACTTGGAGGAACTCGAATCACGAGTGCGACTCGTGGGTGAACGCGGAAGTGGTCGCCGGGCGCTCGCCGAAGTGCACAAACGGCAATTACGAAAGTTCAAAACCGACGAACTGCGCGAGGGGCTATCCATGATGGCTGCCGAATATCACAAGGTGGTCACGAGTCTGCAGGATGGCGTCGATCCGGCGATATACGAGCGCGCGGTGCACCACATTCACGACGCCATCAGTGCACTATCTCTCAACGTGAACGAGATGCTGCTCCTGCACTCACTGTTTGCCCGCTGCCCGTCCCTGCACATGATTGCAGGGCGACGCTCGATGATCGAGGCCTGAGATGAAGATCGGAATTCTCGTCGTGGCCTACGAAGCCAGCGCGACGCTCGAATCGGTGCTGAATCGGATTCCGTCCGAATTTCGCTCCACTCTCCACACCATCCTCGTGTGCGATGACGCGAGTTCGGACGACACCTACCAGGTGGGGATGCGCGTCAAGCAGTCGAGACCCGACCTGCCGCTCGAGGTGATCCGCCGACCGGTGAATTTGGGGTACGGAGGCAACCAAAAGGCCGGCTACCGCTGGATGATCGACCACGGTCTCGACGTGGTCGTGTTGCTGCACGGCGATGGTCAGTACGCACCCGAGTTTCTCCCGTTCATGGTCGCGCCGATTGTCGACGGTCGGGCCGACGTGGTGTTCGGCTCGCGCATGCTCGAGCGTGGCGCAGCCCTGCGAGGCGGGATGCCGAAGTACAAGTTCGTCGGCAACAAGATCCTGTCCTTCCTGCAAAACCGAATCGCTGGAGTGAGTCTCAGTGAATGGCACAGCGGTTATCGGGCATATTCGGTTGCCTCCCTCGCACGGGTTGGATTCGAATTGAACGCCGACTACTACGATTTCGACACCCAAATCATCCTGCAGATGATCGAGAGCAACCAACGAATTCTCGAGATCCCGATTCCCACCTTCTATGGTGACGAACTCTCCCGAGTCAACGGCATTCGCTATGGATGGCGTATTCTCAAACACACGTTGCGATGGAGACGTTTACGCTGATTCGCCGCCACCCTGCGTTGCTCGTGTCGTTGATGAGCGCAGTTCCGAGTCTGGTTGGAAATCGCAAAGGCATCGGGATGAGTTGGGACTCCACCGACTATGTCGCGGTGGGTCTGAGCATGGCAGCCGGCCGTGGAGTACTCGACGTCACGGGGGTGCCCATGGCCATCCGCCCCCCGGGGTTGTCGATGTTCGTCACCCTGGGTGACTGGTTGTCGGTATCGCCGGATGTGTCCCTACGCGTCGTGAATGCACTCTGCATGGTCGCAATCGTGTGGTGCACCGATCTACTACTGCGCCGCTGCAACGTTCGTCCACTGGCTCGATGGACCGGTGTGGCCATCGTGGCATTGAGTCCCGCACTCCTGGACATCTTCACGATGGCGTGGTCGGAGCCGCCGTTCATCGCACTCATCCTCGTCGGACTGGTGATTGCCACCCGCGAACGGGCCTGGCCGTGGGACGTCGCGCTTGGCATCATCTTCACGGCGTTGTTCTTCGTCCGATACGTCGGACCGTTCTACGCCGCCCCAATCGCTCTCGTGGCCGCACTGGTGCAGATGCGTCGGTCGGGATTCCTGCTCGCCTTCCTGCGTGCAGGAACATCACTCTCACTCTCCATGGTGTTGCCCTGGCTCTGGCTGATGCGCAACAAGGACCTGACGGGTTATCTCACCGGCTACCGCGTGCCCGGTGGCGGTACCTTGCTGGATCCCCTCAAGACCTTCACTGCCACCCTGGGCAGTTGGTTGATCGCCCGACCACCACTCGACGGGAAGGGGGGCATCTATCTCAACTGGAACGACTTCTCGGCGTACATGCAGGTCGCCGGCGTGATGGTGTGGATCATTCTCGTAGCTTCACTTGCTCGATTCTTGATCGACGCTCGCACGCAATCCCGGGATGCTGTCGTGGTCGTTGCGGCCTGCACGTTGGTGTTCTTGACCTACGGCGGATTCTCCCTCTACCGATTCGTCTACCACGAAATGGGTCCGCTGGACTCCCGAATGATGAGTGGGCTGTACGTTCCGATCGTCGTGATGCTGGTCGTTGCTCTCGACTCGGTGCGAGCAAGGCAGTTACGAGTAGTGGTCGCTTCATTTGCCCTCGTCGTCCTTGCATGGCACTCGACCGCGACAGTTCGCGACGGTATCGACTACGGCAGAACCGGTCGCCATTGGGGTAGCGAATTCCATCGCACCGTGCCAATCCACGAGTACGCCGCGAAGCTTCCTGCCGATGCCGCGCTCTACAGCAATGAGCCGCAAAGTTTGTTCGCAGCGACATTTCACTGGCCGATTCGCAATCAGTACATGTACCAGCATCCCTACGACCTGCCATGCAGTCGCCGGTACTTCGTCTGGTTCAATCAGTCGTTCCTTCCCGACGGAAAACCCGTTGGTGGCACCGTGGTGTACGAGGACTCGTGGGGACAAGTGATTGATCTGGATGCATGCAACACGGATATCGGTCGCTTCTGGCCGTGACCGGCGATCGATGAGCACCGGTCGCACGTGGAGCGGTAGCGTGTTGAGTCGCGCCCGAGTGGCTCAGTGGTAGAGCAACGCACTCGTAATGCGTAGGTCGCGGGTTCGATTCCCGCCTCGGGCTCCAGCGCAGCTACGAACTAGCTAATTTCCCAGCGAACTTCCACGGTGACCGTCACCTCTTGGGTGCCAAGGTCAACGGTCGTACCCAAACTTTCTGCCGCTGCATCTGCCTTGGCGCCAATCACCACGTTGTTCGGTGACGACACCTCGGTGAGATACAGCACGTCTCCAAGCTCGACATCGAGTAGCGCGGCATACTCCTCGGCCTTGGCGCGAGCCTTGGCTACTGCGTCCTTTCGGGCGGCCACGGCACTCGCCGTGGCATCCTCCACCACAGGTGACGTGTAGTTGATGGAAACGTCAGCGCCACCCGCAGCAACCACGGCATCCACCACCGCTCCCGCGCCTTCTGCGTCGCGAATGAGCACGTCAAACACCTGCGAAGCGCGATATCCGATGATCTTTTGACCTTCGGCTTCGGTGTAGGAATATTCGGGATTGACCGTCAAGGTCTGCGTGGCAATATCGACAGTCGCCACGCCCGAGTCGGTCAACACACCGCGAACCCTGTCGGCCGCGCTTGCCGCCAACGACAACGCATCCTCATTCGAGTCCGACACCACGCTTATGGTCAACGAAAGACGCACGGAGTCCGGGACCACATCAGCCGTACCCACCGCCTGCACCATGATGCTCTCAGCAACACCGTCGTCGCCAATGTTCACGGTTTCGCCACACGCGGCGAGCACCAATGCACTTGCAATGACGAAGCCTATTGAACCGAGTCTTCGCATGTCGTCACGCTACCGAAGTATGCTCGGTACTGATGTTGGCAGCTGTTCCTTGGCACTGGTGGCTCGGCGCTGGTTTGTTGATTGCAGGAATCGGCGCCGTTGTTTCGTTGGTCGCCGGATACCTTCGATCGGTGGAGGCAAAGAAGCACCCCACCCGCGCGCAACGTCGCGCACAACAGCAGTCCTCCTAGGACCGGTGCGCCGTGAGCGCCATCACTGACGCGCTCTTTTCGTCGACTCTCGCCACCAACCTTTTGGCGCGAACGACGTTTCCGTCGCAAACGGACTTGCATTGCGCGGTTTCCGGAGGCGCAGATTCGCTCGCACTTCTACTGCTGGCAGTACGTTCCGAGGCTCGCGTCACCGCATGGCACGTGGATCACGGTCTGCGTCCCGAATCACTCCATGACGCCGCCCACGTCGAGGACATCTGCAAAGAACTTGGAGTCGCCTACGAGTTGCGTTCGGTTGAAGTGGCGCCAGGGGCAAACCTGGAGGCGCGGGCTCGCGACGCCCGATACGCCGCACTGCCAGCCGATGTGCTCATCGGCCATACCGCCGACGACCAGGCGGAAACGGTGCTCATCAACCTGCTCCGTGGCTCGGGCACGGCAGGTCTTGCCGGGATGCGTCGTGTTGACCGACCGCTGTTGGGTATCCGACGAAGCGAAACCCATGCCCTCTGCGCCGAACTTGGCGTCACTCCCGCGCACGATTCGATGAACGATGACCTTCGCTTTCAGCGTGTTCGAATCCGCAAGGAAGTCGTGCCGTTGCTTGTGGACATCGCGAAGCGTGACGTGGTCGACATACTAGCTCGTCAAGCAGCCATCCTTCGCGACGATGACGACGTATTGGAAGAACTTGCAGCGATGATCGACCCAACGGATGCCCGCACCATCAGCGCCGCGCCACTTCCTCTTGCTCGACGGGCGATTCGACAATGGCTCAGCAATCCGAAGCCCCCCGATCTCGCGACGGTGGAACGTGTCCTTGCCGTCGCACGTGGTGAAGCAAATGCATGCGACGTTGGAGGTGGTCGTTCAGTTCGCCGCAGTCGTCAACGTCTGGAACTGCACGTCGTCGGCATGAGGTAACATCGTCACCCGATGTCTCAGAAACTGCGTGGCAAGTGGGCCCTCGGAATTCAGCCCCGTGATCTCATCTGGATCGTGAAGAATCAGCTCGCCATTTGCGAACGTCCGGGTGGCTACGGGGCAAGCCATCGCAAGGTGCGACGCCAGGAAGAGGTCATCTGGTTGCGTGAGAACGATTTCCAGTGGATCGTCAACATCAGTGGCGCACCACACAACCTGCACACATACGACGAGTTGGGTATGCCCTGTCGACACCTGCCGCTTCTCACCAGCGATGACATCGACCAGTGGTGTCGAACGTTCTTCAACGAACTCAACGGTTTGCTCTCCTCCGGTGCGCGCATCATCGTGCATGCCGAGGAGGTCGGAGATCAGTTGATCAGCATCATGGGCACGTATCTTCGATGGCTCGGTGTGGTGGAAGAGCCGACGGAGGCCGTCACGCTCATCGAGCGACTCACCAATCGTGCACTTGAGCCGGCGTCTCGGTCGCTAATTTTTCGTGCCCACGAACTTCGATCCTCGTAACGTTCGCGGCACGGTACGCCACTCGCTACTCTGAACCGTATGTCGCAACAGCGTTTGCTGGTGGTCGGCGTTGGTAGCGAACTCGGATCACTCACCACGGCCCTCCTCGAACAGGACGCGCAGTTTTCCGACATTCTTGGAATCGACGTTCATCCTCCGCGCCGCCGGCTACGTCGTACCACGTTCCTACGAATCGAACATGATGAGCAAGCAAGCTTCGTGCACCAGGTGGTTGCGCACCGACCCGACGTGATCGTTCACCTCGGGGTGTGGGAACCCCATGCGCGACTCGGCACCAGCGACGCCCGCATCGCGACAGGAAACTATGCACGAGCACTCTGTGATGCGCTCACTCACCTGGATGGGCTATCGCGGCTGACTCTTCGTTCCGGACTCGAGGTCTACGGCGCCCCACTTCGACAATCAGCCGACGAATCCGCCCTCGTCTCACCGACCTCTACGTACGGACACATGCTGGTCGAACTCGAGACCATGCTTCGTTCCGCCGCACCGCGCACCGCCACCGTCACCGCCTTGCGTTTTGCGCCGGTCATCGGAGCACACGTGCCGAGCCCGCTCGGGCGTCTCCTGCGGCTGCCGGTCATTCCCGTCGACCCGTTTTCGCGCGCAACATTTCAAGTGCTGGCTGATGACGATGCAGCCCGAGCGGTGGTCCATGCTGCATCAAACGGCATCCATGGAGTAGTGAACGTGGCGGCACAGAACCCTATACGTATCAGTGCGGTGGCGCGCCAGGGTCGGCGAGTCGTGGCGCCAGTAGCTGCTCCAGCATGGCGGATTGCTGCATCGTTCACCACATTGGCCGGTGCCCCTCTCCCCGATCACGTCATCGAGCTGTTGCGACACGGACGCAACGCAGTCACCGGAGTTCATGATCCGGGCTACCTGCCACTGCACTCCACACTCGACGTCGTCGAGCGGCTGTACTCCTGGCCATCGATCGTTCGAATCGGTCCTCGAACAGACGTGGAGCAGGTTGCCTGATGCCCTACGTCAGGCGGCCGGACGGCGTAACCATCCACACGCAAATAACGGGGCGTAGCGATGCTCCACCCGTGCTCTTGATTCAGGGCCTCGGAATGAACAAGAACGGATGGGCCCTTCAGCGCTTTGCGATGGCCACGAAGTTCCGCACGATTGCATTCGACAATCGTGGAGCCGGTCGCAGTTCGATCCCCATCACGAAATTCACGTTGGAGGACATGGCGGATGATGCCCTTGCGGTGCTCGACTCCTGTGGCGTCAAGTCCGCGCACATCGTTGGCGCGTCGATGGGCGGAGCGATATCGCAAATTCTTGCCGTGAAGTATCCAGAGCGTGTTCGTTCACTCACCCTGGCGTGTACGGCGTGTCGCAACCTTCCTTGGCGATCGGAATTACTGCAGCATTGGGCGGATACCGCGAACATTCGCGGCATACGCCAATGGGCCGATGAGTCGATGCGATGGATGGTCGGGCCACGGTCGTTCAGACGGCTCGCACCTGCCATCGGTTGGCTCGGTCCACTCGCAACCTTTCGACCATCCACGGGTTTCACCAAGCAGGTAGAGGCGATCCTCGACACCGACGACTCCATGGTGGCCGAGCTATCCAATATCTCGGTGCCAACGTTGGTGGTGGTGGGAAACCAGGATATTCTCACCCCGCGAGCCGATAGCGAGGAAATCGCCGAGCGAATTCCCCACGCAGAGCTGGTGGTCATTTCCGGAGCCGCACATGGCCTCATGGTGGAACATGCCTCGACGTTCAATCGAATCGTCGTCGATTTCATCGATCGAACCGAACAACTCGAGCGAACCATCGAACCCGGCGGGTCCACCCTCAAGGCAAGTTGACGGACGATGCGCGTCGTCGTCGTTGGAGCAGGGCTCAGTGGACTGACCGCGGCACGACACATCGCCACAAAGTCACACGAGGTGGTGGTATTGGACAAGGGCAGATCCACCGGTGGGCGATGCGCTACGCGTCGTATCGGCGACGCCGTGTTGGATCACGGAGCGCAGTTCTTCACCGTTCGCAGCAACGAATTCGCCAACGTTGCCGACGAATGGTTGCGCGCCGGGGTCGCACGCGAATGGTGCAGGGGCTTTGGAACATCCGATGGTCATCCGCGATACTGCGGCACCAACGGCATGACAACGATCACCAAGCACATGGCACGGGGCTTGGACGTGCATTGCTCGCACATGGTCTTCAGCGTGGAACGAAGAGGCACGGGCTGGAGGGTGAACCTCGATGATGGCTCGACATTCGAGGCCGACGCAGTGGTCATTACAAGTCCGATTCCGCAGTCGATGTCACTACTCGCCAACACCAATCTCGAGATTCCCGACGGTATTCGCACGATCGAGTACGACAAGACCATCGCCGCGCTCGTTGTCGTCGATGGTGACACGAACATTCCGGCGCCGGGTGGTGTTCAGGACGGTGACTCCACGTTCTCGTTCGTCGCCGACAACATGCAAAAGGGCGTCAGTCCGAGGCGGGCACTCACACTCCACTGCAACCCCTCGTTCAGCGAGAGCAACTGGTGGACCGATCAGGAATCCACGCACGCCACGGTGATGTCGCTAGCCACTGAATGGATCGGCGGAGCGACGATCATCGAACATCAACCAAAGCGCTGGCGGATGGCGACTCCTCGCACCACATGGCATGAGCGTTGCTGGTCGCATGACGGTATCTTCCTGGCCGGCGACGCATTCGCGGGTCCGCGTATTGAGGGTGCGGTGCTTTCCGGCCTCGCAGCCGCCGAGCGAGTACTCGGTTAGTCGAGCGAATCAAGCAGCGCCAGAGGGGCACGGCGCAGTGCGTCGGTGGCCGCACTCGGGGGCAAATGTGCGCATGCCGACTCGGCGATTGCCGCATAGCTGCGAGCCGTATCGAGAGCGTCTGCCAACCCGTTTCCGTTGCGAACGATCTTCAGTGCTTTGGTGCGCTCTTTGGCGGTGAGCGGTGACCCGAGCAGGTCGTACAACTCACGTGACTCGGCGGTGTCTGCAGCCAACGTGAGGAGCACCGGCAACGTATACACGCCTTCTTCGAGATCGTGACCCGCGGGCTTACCCAACTGTTCATCGGTCGCCACGATGTCGAGTACGTCGTCGACGATCTGAAACACCATGCCATAGGCGTCCGCAACGTTCGTAATCGTTTCGGTGACGTGACGCGGATGGCCCGCCATCAGCGAACCGATTCGAGCCGACGTCGAAAAGAGTGATGCGGTCTTGCCTTGGATGCTCACCAGATAGGAAGGCACGGTCCGCCCGCGGTCGTACGTGTGGCGCAACTCCTCCACCTGACCCTCGCACAGTCGGCCGATGGTCCGGGCCAACAAGCCGGACACCTCGTTGCCAAGCGACGCGGCAATCTCCGAGGCTCGCGCGAGCAGGAAGTCGCCCGCAACGATTGCCTGCAGGTTCCCCCACTTGGCGTTCACCGTTTCGACACCACGTCGGGTGGCGCTCTCATCCATCACGTCGTCGTGGTAGAGCGAACCGAGATGCACCAATTCACAGGCGATGGCTCCCTGGATGACGTCATCGAGTACCGGAGCATCGGTACCGACTTGAGCCGCCGCCACTGCGAGCACCGGACGAAGTCGCTTGCCGCCGGCGATGATGAGGTGCGATGCAATCTCGGTGAGGTACGGGTCGGCCGTCTGTACCGAGGTACGCAACGCCGACTCGACACGTTCGCGGTCGCCGATCATGAGCGGCAACTCGAGGAGCGGCGACACCAAATTCACCAGGTCAGGCTATGCGTCGACGATGGTTGGACCTCGTACCCATCACCACAAATTCCCACCCGGGTACCGGGGACAGAGGTCACAATCTGCTCCCATTCGTGCGTTGATTTTCACGACTCCCTCACCGCACGTCCTCTCGTGGAAAGTCGGCACGGGGGTACACTTTGCGATACGACACGGGGTCGGAATTCCCCGGTAAGGCGGTAGTAGCAGTGTTCGAACGTTTCACCGACAGGGCCCGCAGAGTGGTCGTGTTGGCGCAAGAAGAAGCGCGGCTGCTCAACCACTCCTACATCGGCACCGAACACATCCTCCTCGGACTCATTCATGAAGGTGAAGGCGTTGCAGCCAAGGCATTGGAGGCGCTGAACATCTCACTCGAAGCGGTGCGCGCCCAGGTCGAGGAGATCATCGGCCAGGGTGGCTCGTCACCGTCGGGTCACATTCCCTTCACCCCACGCGCAAAAAAGGTGCTCGAATTGTCGTTGCGCGAGGCATTGCAGTTGGGACACAACTACATCGGCACCGAACACATCCTCCTCGGACTCATTCGCGAAGGCGAGGGTGTAGCGGCCCAGGTGCTGGTGAAGCTCGGAGCCGACCTTTCACGCGTGCGACAACAGGTGATCCAACTCTTGAGCGGATACGAGGGTGCCACCGGTGAGGGCAAGGGGGAGCCCATCAGTGCAAAGGACACCCCCACCGAAAAAGGTGGAAGCCAGATTCTCGATCAGTTCGGTCGCAACCTCACCCAATTGGCGCGCGACAAGAAGCTCGATCCCGTCATTGGTCGTCAACGGGAGATGGAACGCGTCATGCAGATTTTGTCGCGCCGCACCAAGAACAACCCCGTCCTCATTGGCGAGCCCGGTGTCGGCAAGACCGCCATCGTCGAGGGTCTCGCCCAGCGCATCGTCAGCAACGACATTCCGGAGACGCTCGCCAACAAACAGCTCTACACGCTCGACCTCGGCGCACTCGTTGCCGGCAGTCGCTATCGAGGCGATTTCGAAGAACGACTGAAGAAGGTCCTGAAGGAGATTCGCACTCGCGGCGACATCATCTTGTTCATCGACGAAATCCACACGCTGGTTGGTGCCGGAGCGGCGGAAGGTGCAATCGACGCAGCATCGATTCTCAAGCCGATGTTGGCGCGTGGCGAACTCCAGACCATTGGCGCCACCACGCTCGATGAGTACCGAAAGCACTTCGAGAAGGACGCTGCACTCGAACGCCGATTCCAACCCGTGAAGGTGGACGAGCCGTCCGTCGCCCACACCATCGAAATCCTGAAGGGCATCCGTGACAAGTACGAGAGTCACCACCAAGTGACCATCACCGATCAGGCATTGGTGGCTGCGGCCAATATGGCCGATCGTTACATCTCCGACCGACACCTGCCGGACAAGGCCATCGACCTCATCGACGAGGCCGGAAGTCGTCTGCGTATCAAGCGAATGAAGACGCCGCCGGATCTGAAGGAAATCGAGAACAAAATCAAAGAGGTACAAGCCGCAAAGAAAAAGGCGGTCGAGGATCAGCGCTTCGAGGAAGCGGGTCGTTTGCGTGACCAGGAGCGAACACTCCTGGACGAGCGCGCCCAAAAGGAGGCCGACGTAAAGGCCCAGGGCATCAACCTGTACGACGAAGTAAACGAGGAAGCCATCGCCGAAGTGCTGAGCGTGTGGACGGGCATTCCGGTGTACAAGCTCACCGAAGAAGAGACCGCCAAGTTGCTCAACATGGAAGCCGAGCTGCACAAGCGAATCATCGGACAAGAGGATGCCATCAAGGCGGTCAGTCAGAGCATACGTCGTACCCGGGCGGGCCTGAAGGATCCGAAGCGACCCAGCGGCTCGTTCATCTTCCTGGGTCCGACCGGCGTGGGCAAGACCGAACTTGCCAAGACCCTGGCCGAGTTCCTGTTCGGTGACGAGGACGCACTGATCTCGCTCGACATGAGCGAATACATGGAGAAGCACACCGTGAGTCGCCTGGTGGGGTCACCCCCCGGATACGTGGGTTACGACGAAGGCGGTCAACTGACGGAGGCCGTTCGACGCAAGCCGTTCTCCGTCGTGCTCTTCGACGAGATCGAAAAAGCCCATGCGGACGTATTCAATACGCTCCTGCAGATTCTCGAGGAAGGTCGCCTCACCGATGCACAGGGTCGAACCACCGACTTCCGCAACACGGTCATCATCA
>JALRBT010000030.1 GCA_023262255.1 Ilumatobacteraceae bacterium | reverse complement strand
ACCGTGGCTTCGGCCTTTTCGCCGATTCCCTCCAGATCGATGATCACACCCTCGCCGAACACCGGATGCACCACGTCGTCGCCGATGGAAAAATTATGCGACACGTTGGGTTCGCGGCTCGCCGGGCGAAGGGCCTCGCTTGCCGACGAGGTCACGCTGTGACCACGCCGGCGAAAATCTGGTACCGGCGTGCGCGACCAGTCGGTTTGTTCGCGCAGATGACCGCGACCCTCATCCGCTCCGGTGTCGACACTGCCCTTGCGATCGAGAAGGTCGACGGGAATTTCATCGAGGAACCGTGATGGCGGGTTGTACTGACGCGAGCCGTGCAGTCCACGGCTCCATGCGTGGGTGAGATAGAGCCGCCGCTCGGCCCGCGTGATGCCCACATACGCAAGTCGGCGTTCCTCCTCCAGTTGCGTCGGGTCGAGCAGGGCGCGACTGTGGGGAAACACGCCTTCCTCCCAGCCCACGATGAACACCGTTGGAAACTCGAGACCCTTGGCGGAGTGCAGGGTCATCATCATCACCTTGTCGTCGCCGGCAATGTCGTCGGTGTCGGACACGAGCGACACCTTCTCCAGAAAGTCGTTGGCGTCGGGAAACTCCTCCGCCGCGCCGATGAGTTCCTCGAGGTTCTCGATCCGTCCCTGGGCCTCGTGGGTGTCCTCGTTGCGCAACTCGGCAAGGTACCCACTGCGCTCGAGCAACTCACGCAACAGATGCGATGGTCCGTGAACCACATCGCCCTCCAGCGAATCGATCATGGTGAGGAATTCGTTGATACCGCGAAGCGCGGCGCCACCAACGCCTGCCGATGCCGCACGCCGCAAGGCCACCGACAACGCCAAGCCCTGTTCCTTGGCGAGCGTCGAGACCTTCTCCAGGCTGGTGTCACCGACACCGCGCTTGGGCACGTTGATGGCTCGGCGAACACTCATTTCGTCCGCAGGGTTCATGACGCATCGCAGATACGCAATGGCGTCCTTCACTTCCTTGCGGTCGTAGAACTTGGTTCCGCCGATCACCCGGTAAGGGATGTCGCCGTCGATGAGGAATTCCTCGATCACGCGGCTCATCGCATTGGTTCGGTAGAAGATCGCGATCTCACGCCAATTGACCGCTTCGTGCCGATGCAGGCGCTTCAATTCCGAGATCACGAACCGTGCTTCTTCGTCCTCGTCCTCGGCGTAGTAGCGAACGATCTTGTCACCGGCTCCAACCTGGGTCCACAATTCCTTCGGTTTTCGCTCGACGTTGTTGGAAATCACCGCGTTGGCTGCATCCAATATCACCTGAGTACTGCGATAGTTCTGTGCCAACACCACCGTGTACACGTCGGGGAATGCACGCTCGAACTGCAGGATGTTGCGGTAGTCGGCACCACGAAATGCATAGATGCTCTGGTCGGTATCGCCGACCACACAGACGTTGTGGTGTTCGCGACCCAGGAGCAGCACGATCTCGTTCTGTGCCAAGTTGGTGTCCTGATATTCATCCACCAGCACGTGCTTGAAGCGGTCCTGATATGCGGCAAGAACTTCCGGGTGATCGCGGAACAACCGCACCACATTCACCAAGAGATCGTCGAAATCCATGGCGCCAGCGCGCATCAGGCGGTGTTGGTACTCGGCATAGATTTCCGCGTACTTCGTTTCGAACGGGCCGAAGGCGTCGGCTGCCGCACCCGACGGGTTGACCAGCTCGTTCTTCCACAGACTGATCCGCGCCTGGGCACCCTTCGACGGAAACCGCTTGGGATCGAGGTTCAGATCGCGAATGATCTGCCCAACCAGGCGCAGCGAGTCGGCGGAGTCGTAGATGGTGAAGTTCTTGGGGTATCCCAGCCGATCGGCGGTGGCCCTCAGGATTCGCACGCAGGCTGCGTGGAACGTACTCACCCACATCTTGTCGGCTACGTCGCCAACGAGCGTCTTGACTCGGGCCTTCATCTCCTGGGACGCCTTGTTGGTGAAGGTGATGGCGAGGATGTTCATCGGATGTACGCCCGAGGCGATGAGGTGGGCAACTCGGTGGGTGAGAACGCGGGTCTTCCCGGAGCCGGCGCCGGCGATGATCAGCAACGGTCCCTCGCCGTATTCGACGGCGTCCCGTTGATCCGGATTCAGCTGCGTCAGGTCGAGTGCGACGCGATGGTCGCCGGTCACTTCGCCCGCGCAGTCGCACGCGACCGAACGCGAATCGGCAACGATCGCGGCCCCCGCACCTGACCCACGCTCCAGGTCACCGCGGCCGGGTCGGCCAATTCGAATTCGGGGAACCGCTCGACGAACACCTCGAGCGCGATCCGCACCTCCATGCGCGCCAAGTTGGACCCGACGCATCGATGAATTCCCAAACCAAACGCGGTGTGCCGGTTGATTTCGCGGTCGATCAACACCTCATCGGCTCGATCGAATGCAGCGGGGTCACGATTCGCCGCTGGGAACGGCAGCAGCACCCAATCGCCCGCTTTCATCGGACAACCGCCGACTTCCACGTCCTTGGCCACCGTTCTGGCCATGGTGACCGGCGCATAGGCCCGCAACATCTCCTCCACCGCAACGGGCAACAGTTCGGGCTCTGCCACCAGACGGGCAAGATCACTCGGCGTCCGCGCAAAGTGCCACAGCGAGGAACCAATCGCGCTCCACGTCGTGTCGATACCTGCGATGAGGAGGAGCGCCACCGTTCCGCGCACGTGGTCAGGATGCAGACGGTTGCCGTCGAGTTCGGCCGTGAGGAGGAAGCTGAGCAGGTCGTCACCGAGGTTGTCGCTTCGTTCGGCGATTCTTCGATCAAGGTACGCGTCCAGCTTTTGCCAGCCAGCCTGCCGAACTTCTTGATCCTCGGCGATGCCCTCGAGTGCCACGTGAATGAACTCGCGGAACAACTCGCCGTCTTCGAGCGGAAGATCCAACATGTGCGCAATCACGGCCGGTGGGATGTGTTTGGCGTACTGGTCAGCGACATCCACCACTTCTGCCGAACCGAACTTGTCGATGAGACCGTGACAAAATGCGCGGGTCTCGGCTTCCATCGCGCTGATTTTTTGCGGAGCAAACGCGGGCAACAGCACACGACGCGCATGGTGATGAAACGGCGGGTCGGAGGTGATGGGAGGTGCGCCACCGTACGGTCTGCTCTCACCGGTCGGCTTGATGCGCTTCACCACCACGTCCTCGGAACTGAAGTGTTCGGTGTCGTAGGCGATTGCACTCACATCCTCGTGGCTAACCGGCAACCACGTGCCGCCGTAGCGAGGCGAGTGGGCCACGGGGCATCCTTCACGCAACTGTTGCCAGATTTCCGGTGCGTTGGCGTTGTATGCCGGATGCATGTGGTCGAAGTCGGTGGTCCAATCGGTTACCGGGTCAACGAGCGACTCGTAGTGCGCGTTGCGGTCGCCCGCCGACGCGGTGTCATGGTGCTTGTCGGTGGTGGTCATGGTTGCAGTTTCTCGCGCAGGAACTCGATCACCCGCGTGACACCGGCGTCTTGGCGCTGCTCGGTGAGCACGGAGTGGTCGCTCTTCTGCGTGGAAGGAAATTCCACGGCGATGAACTGTTCACCAAGCAGGCGCTGGAGCGTTGCAAAGCGATCACCCACGAGTCTGTCGCCGGTGTACCGCAAGCCGAGCACCTGGCAACCTTCGACTGCTCGACGTTGAACCGCAAGTTCGTCGTCGGGCGACAAGTTCAAATCGGCCGACCGTGACTTGCCGAATGCAAACGGCAACGACGGCTGCGAAAGCACCGGTGCAATCATCACGTCGTCCAACATCATGCCGAGGGCGAAGCCTCCGCTGAAGCACATACCCACCGCACCGACGCCTTTGCCGCCCACTTCCCTGTGTAGCTGTTTGGCCAACGCGCGCAACCATGCGATGACCGGCGACGTCTTGCGCATGGCCATGGTGGTGAATTCGCGAGAGACGCACACCTTGCTCGCCGACGACGCCATGTACTTGCCGTCGGGCGCTCTCCCAACGTCGCCGACGAGCAGCGGCATGGCCACCGAAAATCCCGCCCCTACCACCTCTTCGGCGAACTGCAACACCTTGGGCGTGATACCCGGAATCTCATGAACCACCACCACGCCGGGGCCGTCACCCTTTCGATACACGTCGTGCGTGAAGCCTGCTGCCGAGAAACTCTCGTTCTTCCAGCCGGCGGTGATGGCAGCGTTCGTCACGCCATCAAACTAATTGGGGCGACCGACGCCGAGCACACGCGTCCATGTCACCGAACTGATCTTCACCACATCGCCGGTGCGTGGGGCATGAATCATCTGCCCGTTGCCGAGATAGATCCCTACGTGGAAGAAGGTGGATTGCGAGAACAAGAGGTCGCCCGGCTGTGCTTGTGACACCGGAACGCGGGTGAGAGCGGCATATTGCGACCGAGAAACACGTGGAATCGACACTCCAGCCTTGGCCCACGCCCACTGGGTGAGGCCCGAGCAGTCGAACGCCACGCCCGGGCTCGATGCACCCCAGCGATAACGAATACCGAGCTGTGACAGCGCCGCCTTGATGGCCACTCCGGCCTGTGGTGACGACGCCACCACCTTGTAACTGGAACGGTTCTTGTCGGCCTCCTTGCGGGCGGCGGTTTCGGCCTCCTGGGCCCGTCGGCGCTCCTCCTCCGTGAGCAGGCTGCCCAGATCGCGCAGGGCTTGGGCACGAAGCGATTCGTACTGCTGGAGCATCTTGTCGCTGGCAGAGAGACGGTTGGAAAGGAAGGTTGCGGTGGATGCCAACTGCTTCTTTTTACCCTCGAGTTTGGACTTCTCCTTGGTGATGTCGTCGATGAGACCCTGCATGGCATCGGTGCTCGCGGCCCCGATGTTGGCCGCAGCCGACCCCAGGTACGCGCGCTTCATGGCATCGGAGAGGGATCCACTACCGCCGAGAATGCTCGAAAGACTGCCCACCGAACCGCCGGCAACGAAGGAGCGCTTGGCCGAACCGACCAGGTTCGCCTGCATGACGGCAAGCTGCTTTTGCATCTCGAAGATCTTCACTTCGATTTCGGTGATTTCACCCTGAATTGCGTCCTGTTGGGCCAGGGTGTCGGAGTACTTCTCTCCCAATTCGTCGGCCTGGCTGGCGAGGCGTTCCAGTTCGTCAACGATCTGCGACACGCGCCGACGCTGGTCGTCGACCGAGTCGGCCGACGCCACGGAGGGCGTCGCCAGGGGTGCGAGCAGCCCCAACAATGCCAGTACGAACCAGGTGGGGCGGGTTCGTGGGATGCGAGTACGCCGAACGGCGGTCCAAATCACGATGCTGGCATTCTAGCAATCTTTACAATCTTGTTACAGGGTCGCTGTTTGCGTGTCTGCCGGCCGCTCCCGCGGCCTACTCCCATTCGATGGTCCCCGGGGGTTTCGAGGTGATGTCGTACGCGACGCGGTTCACCCCGTCCACTTCGTTCACGATGCGCGACGACATGGTCGCCAGCAACTCGTACGGCAAGCGAGCCCAATCGGCGGTCATCGCATCGTCGCTGGTCACCGCCCGAATGATGATCGGTCGCGCGTAGGTGCGTTCGTCGCCCATCACACCAACCGAGCGGATGTCGGCCAACACGGCGAAGGCCTGCCAAATGTCGCGGTCCAGTCCCGCGCCGTGGATTTCCTTCCGAACGATGGCATCGGCATCCTGCAGGATGCGCACCTTTTCCCTCGTGACCTCACCGATGATCCGCACGCCGAGTCCCGGACCAGGAAAGGGCTGTCGCCACACGATTTCATCCGGTAAACCCAACGCCGTACCCAAGGTTCGTACCTCGTCCTTGAACAAGTCGCGCAGCGGTTCGCAAAGCGAGAGCGTCATGTCGTCGGGAAGCCCACCCACGTTGTGATGACTCTTGATGGTGGCCGATCCCTCCCGCCCGCCACTTTCGATCACGTCCGGGTACAACGTGCCCTGCACGAGGAACGCGGCGTCCGTTACGCCACCCGCGTAGCGCTCGAAGATGCGCACGAAGGTTTCGCCGATGACCTTCCGCTTCTGCTCGGGATCCGTGACGCCCTGCAGTTTGTCGAAGAATTCATCGCCGGCGTCGACATGCACCAACTCGATTCTGAGGTTGCGCTTGAAGGTCTCCACCACTTGGTCGCTCTCGTTCTTGCGCATCAACCCGGTATCCACGTAGATGCAGGTGAGGTTGGCGCCGATTGCACGGTGCACCAATGCAGCGGCCACCGATGAGTCGACTCCTCCCGACAAGGCGCAAATGGCGCGACCGTTACCTATTTGATTTCGCACTGCGGCAACCTGGGTATCAACGATCGACTCCGTCGTCCAGCGTGGTTCGATGGCGGCGAGTTCGTGCAGGAACCGTTGCAGGATGTCCTGACCATGCTGCGTGTGCATCACCTCCGGGTGAAACTGCACCGCCCAGATTCTCTTTGCATCGTGTTCCATGACGGCGATCGGCGCATCCGGCGTGGAAGCCGTCACCACGAAACCGTCGGGAGCAACGGAAACGGCATCGAAGTGACTCATCCACACATCGAACGTGGGTGCAGTGTCGGCCAACAAGCGGGAATTTCCGCCGCGCGTCAACGTTGTGCGTCCGTACTCCCCCTTGTCGCCACGCGACACCACGCCACCCAATTGCTGTGCAATCAGTTGACAGCCGTAACAGATTCCGAGAATCGGAATGCCGAGTTCATAGATTCGCGGGTCCAACCGCGGGGCGCCATCCACGTGCACGCTCTTTGGTCCACCCGACAGCACGATCGCCACTGGGTTTCGCCGCCGTACCTCGTCGGCGGTAATGCCATGGGAAACGATCTCGGAAAACACCCGTGCTTCACGAACACGCCTGGCTATCAACTGTGCGTATTGCGCCCCGAAGTCCACCACCAGCACCGTTGGGTGAACCACCGATTTCACCACCACCACCGTAGTTGTGGTGGTTGGCTGACAGACTGAAGGCGCCATGCGCATCATCCGGTTGACGGGTTTCGGAACGGTCGATTTCGAAACATCTATCACCGATACCGACTCCGCAACCACGCCGACCTCGGTGTACGTGTATCCACTGGAGGGCGACGTGGACGAGTGCATCGGCCTACTTCCGAAGCCGGGATGCGGTTTCGAACCGACGCAGGCCGGTGACCGCGGTGGCGCACTGCAATACGCCGTATTCGGCCTCATTGTTATTGGTGTGGTGGTGGTGTTCAGCGTGGTGTTTCGCAACGTGATTCGCCGCGACAACGAACGAGCCAAGCATGCCTGACAACGACCAAAACGAACATGACTGACAACGATCGAGTCAACGTGCGGGTACTCGGCATCGCGCTCGCCGTTGTCTCGTGCGCGCTCTACGGTGTGAACCCCTTGTTCTCGGTGAACGCCTTCGAGGATGGCGCGAACAGTCGAGGCTTGATGATCGCACGCTTCCTCATCGCAGCACCGCTGTTGCTGGCATACCGACTCATCACCATGCGTGGTGCTCCGTGGCCGCACCGCCGCGACTTCGGCAAGATATTTCTCTTCGGATTCCTCGGCTTCACCTTCCAATCGTTCTTCTACTTCGGTGCCATCGAACGGATGGACTCCGGACTCGTCTCCGTCATCTTCTACTGCTTTCCGATCATGGCGGTGCTGCTGTCATGGTGGCTACTGAACCATCGACCCAGCAACGTGATCGGAGTTTGTCTCACCGCCACCGTCGTGGGGGTTTCGTTGACCGCCGGCGAGGTCAGCGGAGCCGAAACCACCGGCGTGGTGCTCACCCTCGCCGGTGCACTCACCTACACCTTCTACGTGGTGTTGTCGTCGCGAATCATGCCGAGGTACGACGGGATAACGGGTCTTACCATCGTGCTGTTCGGAGCAATGTTCGGTTGGCTCACGCTCTGGGTGGTTCGTCCCTTCAACATGCAGGTGGATTTCCCACAAACCCGCCTCGGATGGATCAACGTCGCAATCGTGGCGACGCTGGGCACGATCCTGCCGATGGGATTCTTCTTTGCCGCGATGAAACGTGTTGGACCGGGACCAACCTCGGTGGCATCCACGTTCGAGCCCGTCGTTACGATCGCCGCCGGTGTCGCCTTCCTCGATGAACGGCTCACCGTCAGAAGTGCCGTCGGTGCGATTCTCGTCATCGGTGCCGTGGTGCTACTCACGGTTACCGAGGCTCGTCGCGACGTCGGTAGCCTGACAACTGCATCACCGGGAGGTGCTGCACACAACTGAAATGTTCTTGCAGGGTTGGGTGAAATTCCCTATCGGCGGTTAAAGCCCGCGACTCTCGCACTTTGCGGTGCGGGACTGATTCGGTGAAACTCCGAGGCCGACGGTCACAGTCCGGATGGAAGCAGGAAGAGATGAACGACATCGACCAACAATCGATGCGCGAGGCGGTGCGTGTCGCCGCCTCGGCGCAACTCACGTGCCGGCCCAACCCATGGGTCGGAGCCGTGCTCGTGGCCACCGATGGTCGTCGATTCAGTGGATTCACCCAACCCGTCGGGCAATCGCACGCCGAGGTGCAAGCGCTGCGCGTCGCCGGAGATGCGGCTCGCGGTGCAACGTTGTACGTCACGCTCGAGCCGTGCAACCACGTCGGTCGTACGCCGCCATGTACCGAGGCGATCATCACTGCCGGGGTGTCGCGTGTGGTGGTGGGTGTACAGGACCCCGACACCCGTGTTGCTGGCGCAGGTCTTGAACGACTTCGTGAAGCAGGACTCCAGGTGGACGTGAACGTGTGTGCAAACGAGGTCTCCGAGCAACTTGCCGCGTACCTCCACCATCGTCGCACCGGACGACCATTCGTGGTGCTCAAGTTGGCGATGACCATCGATGGATTCATCGCCGCGAAATCCGGCTCCGGGGGCTGGATCACGGGTGACGCGGCCCGACGACGCGTGCACGAGTTGCGTGCAGCAAGCGACGCCATCCTCGTCGGTGCCGGAACCGTGCGCGCCGACGACCCGCAACTCACCGTTCGTGATTCGCCCGGTAACTCGCCACGACGAATCGTGCTCGGGCAAGCACCCACCGAGGCGCGGGTGCATCCGTGCACCGAGTGGACCGGCCCGCTCGTCGACCTGCTCGACACGCTCGGGAGCGAGGGTGTGCTTCAACTCATGGTGGAGGGTGGCGCCAACGTTGCCGCACAATTCCATGCGGCCGGCCTCATCGACCGCTACGTCTTCCACATCGCGCCGGCAGTCATGGGTGGCGCCGATGCAGTTCCCGCATTCGCGGGTGACACCGCGGCCACGCTTGGCGACGTGTGGCGCGGACATCTCGTTTCCACACAACAACTCGGTGACGACGTCGAAGTCGTCATCGCACCAGAAAGAAGCCAACGATGACCGACGTATTCGCACCGATTGACGACGTGATTGCCGCCATCGCTCGCGGCGACATGGTGGTGCTCGTCGACGACGAGGATCGGGAGAACGAAGGCGACCTCATCATGGCCGCGCAGCACGTCACGGCGGAGAAGCTGGCGTTCATCATTCGCCACACCTCCGGCGTGGTCGTCGCACCGCTCACCGGCGATCGTTGCGACGACCTGCGATTGCCGATGATGGTCGACCACAACACCGAAAGTCATCGGACCGCATTCACCGTGTCGGTGGACCTACTGGATGGCACGAGCACCGGTATCTCGGCTGCCGACCGAGCACTCACCATTCGTGCACTCGCCGACAGTGGCGTCGGCTACCAGGCCTTCGCCCGACCGGGCCACGTGTTTCCGCTTCGTGCGCGCGAAGGTGGCGTGCTGAAGCGTGCCGGCCACACCGAAGCAGCCGTCGACCTCGCGCGACTTGCGGGTTGCGAGCCGGCCGGCGTCATCTGTGAGATTCAAAACGACGACGGCACCATGGCGCGTCTTCCCCAACTCATCGAATTTTGCAAGCAGCACGACTTGTTGCTCTCGTCAATCGCCGCATTGGTGGAGTGGCGTCGCCACAAGGAGCGTCTGGTCGAACGCATCGGCTCGGCACGTGTTCCCACGCAATGGGGTGAGTTCGAATGTGTGGCGTACAGGTCCACGCTCGACGGCATCGAACACTTGGCGTTCGTGCACGGCGATGTTTCCGATGGCGCACCCGTCCTTACCCGGGTGCACAGCGAATGTCTCACCGGCGACGTGTTCGGCAGCCTGCGCTGTGATTGTGGCGATCAGTTGTCGTCCGCGATGAAGCTCATCGCCGACGAGGGTCGTGGAGTGATGGTGTACCTACGTGGCCATGAAGGGCGCGGGATTGGCATCGGTCACAAGATTCGCGCATACTCCCTGCAGGATCAGGGCCTCGACACGGTGGACGCCAACACGCAGCTGGGCCTACCCGTCGACAGCCGCGAGTACGGCATCGGTGCCCAGATTCTGGCGGACCTCGGCGCCCGGGAACTGCGTTTGATGACCAACAATCCGGCAAAGTACGGCGGCATCGCCGGCTATGGATTGCGTGTCGTGGAGCGCGTTCCGATCGTCACCGCTGTAACCAACGAGAACCGCTCGTATCTCTCCACCAAGCGCGATCGCCTGGGTCACTTGTTTGCACACGACGACATCACCAACGTTCCGCAGACGAAAGGCAGAACATCATGAGCCAACGAAAACTCCAGTCGCTGAAGGTGGGCATCATCTGCTCGCGATTCAACGAATTCGTCGTCAGTGCACTCCTCGACGGTGCACGGCGAAATTTGGCGAAGCACGGGGTGAAGGAGAAGAACATCGAGGTGTTCTGGGTGCCGGGCGCGTACGAAATTCCCGTCATGGCGCGACTCATGGCAGTGTCGCAGAAGTACGACGCACTCGTAGCGCTCGGGGCGGTGATTCGCGGCGAGACCGCCCACTTCGACTACGTGGCCGGACCGTGCGCCGAAGGGATCATGCAAGTACAACTCGAAACGCTCGTTCCCATCGGCTTCGGTGTGCTCACCGTGGAGAACGTCGAGCAGGCTGCGGAGCGCTCGCGGGCCGACGACACCAACAAGGGATACGAGGCAGCCGACGTGGCCATCGAGATGGTGTCCACCATGCGCCGCTGGAAGTAACGCCGCCCGGGAACTCCTCGAAATCTTCGCCACGTTCCACACCTTCGTGCACACAGCACGGTGGCGGGCGAATCCCGTCATTGCGAGGTGCCCATGCGCCAGTTGGCTGCATCAACCGTCGCAATCATCGTGTTGACGTGCGCTTCGGCGTCGCCGGTGATTGCCGCATCGTCGCACGGGGAACGTACCGTTGCGACCGCATCCACGCCCGATCGTGGCATCGTCGACCGTCTCGTCTTCGACACGCCCCTGAAGCGGTTTCGCATCGAACGAACGCGTGCGAAGCGGATGCATCATTGGCTCATCACCTCCACCGATGGGTCCTCGGCGCCGATCGTTGGTAGTAGCGGCAGGTCGTTCAACCTCCGCCTGGCGTGCGAGCGGCATGACCTCGCGTACGCGAAATATTCGGTGCTTTCTCGACTGTCACTCGGTGTGGAGTGGAACGCCTCGTTGCGCGCCAAGGTTGATGATCGGTTCCAGCGGGATCTCCAGGACACGTGCAGCAAGCGCCGCCACAGCGAGCGCCTGCGTTGCGACGCGTGGGCGGTGGTGTTCTTCCATGCCGTACGTCTCGCGGCCGGACCCTAACTCACCCGAGCACGTCGAGTCACGCGTGGTTCGACGTGCTACCGCTTGAGCACCAGCAGCAACAGATCCTGCAACATCCGTGCGGTTGCACCCCAGATGGTTTCGTCGTCGAGATAGAACATCGGCACCACCACCTCGCGATCGGGAAACGCCCAGTGCTCCTGGGCGAACGTATCGGGACGAATCAATTCGGCGAGTGAAACACTCAACACGCGTTCGACCTCGTCGTTGGTGGCAAACTCCACCGGTGCCTGCGGCAATCGCACCACGTGCGGCACGATGTGACTGGTACTGGAGATGGTGCGATGGGCCGTCAATTCGCCCACGAGGTGGGCGTTTCGAGCGTCGATACCGATCTCTTCCTGCGTTTCCCGGAGCGCGGCCTGCAACGACGTCTCGCCGGGTTCGAGGCGTCCACCGGGGAATGCAATCTGTCCCTTGTGGGTCGTGAGCCGTTCGGAACGTCGCGTGAGCAGCACTCGTGGCTGCTCGTCGGCAACGAAGAGCGGCACGAGCACCGCCGATGGGTGGGCTTGGGCTGGTGCACGTTGCAACTCTTCGTCGGGTTGGTGTCGCCCGATTGCTCGACACACGGCGTCGATGTCGCCCAATGCACGAGTATCGAGGCGATCCCATGGCGCGTAGTCGAGTTCACGCCAACTCACCGGTCGAGGGAGTTGTTGACGCCCTCCGGGTCGACGCTGCACCATGTGACGCACCTACTCGCAACACACCGTGATTATGCGGCGGGCTTCCAGCCACTTTCCGCCAGTTCTCTCAGCACCGAATCGAGCCCCGCCGTCTTCAGTGCAGCGAGCGTTCGACCGGGTTGCTCCTCACCCTTCTCCCATTTGTCCCATGCGGAACGAATCTTCTGGATGTCGGGTGCGGGTTTGTCGAATGGCATGCGCTGAGCCTAACGATGCTCTTACCCTCCACTCATAGTGTGTTCGTTGTGAGTCGGCGTCCGTTCGCAACGACACGGCATCGACCCCCACGAACGAGGTCGCGGTTGTCCGCACTCGTCGCACTGTCGATCGTGGCGGGCAGTGCAACCCTGGTACCGGCGCCGGCCGATGCCGTGGTTGGTGGATCCTCCGCCGTGGGCAACACGGCGGTGGTTCGGCTGGTCAACGGTACGAGCGTGTGTAGCGGCGCATTGTGGACGAACCGCATCGTGGTAACTGCGGCGCACTGCGTGGTGAACTCCCTCGGTACCGTCACCACCGCTCCTATCTCCGTGTACGCCCCGGGTGTGAACGTTGTTCAGTCGGCCCAGACGGTGACGCAGAGTGCGATCATCACCGTCGATGGTTGGCGCAAACGTGGTGACTACTCGCAACCAGACGACATCGCATTCCTCATCCTCTCCAGCGAACTGTCCGGGGTGAGTATCTCGCGTCTGGCGTCCACGGCAGAAATCGCCGCATGGAGTCGCGAGGGTCGCATCGTTTCGTTCCTCGGATATGGTCGGACCTCCGCAACCAGTGGTTCGTCGGCAACACCGAACGTCATCAACCAGCCACTGAGCACTGCACCAACGTGGCCGGGGGCCTTCACGGCAAACCAAACCTCCACCACCGGCATTTGTTCGGGCGATTCGGGCGGCCCGATCATCACGCAGGTCGCGAACGAAGTGGTGCTCATCGGCGTGAACTCGGCGGCGTCCGGACCGTGTTCGCCATCGAGCCGCCCCTCCATGACGGGCTTCTCACCCGCGTCGTATCCCGAACTGGTTCGTCGGGCGCTCGAACTCACCAACGTGACGGCCCTGCCGACGATTGCCACCGGTCCGGCGCTCGGCATCACCACCACCAGTGCGTATCTCAGCGCTACGGCCATCGGCAACAACCTGCTCACGTCGACGTCGTTCACATACGGAGTGCATCCCGACCTCAGCGGAGCAAGCGTGACCGTCGATGCCATTCAGGTGACCGGCACGGTTCCCACGGCGATAGAGGTTGGCATCACCAACCTGCTGCCTGGCACCACATACTACTACCGCGCCAACGCAACGAACGTGGCCGGATCCGTCTCCGGCACCATTGCGCAATTCACCACTCTTGGCGGGGCCCCATCCGCGGTCAGTGGTTCTGCGAGTGCGATCGCATCCGACTCTGCTTTCGTAACCGGCACGGTCAACGCAAATACGGTGGCGACCCAGGCGTTCTTCCAGTACTCACAGACACCGGATTTCTCCACCCTCGACGGAACCGTGATCGCCGGGGACGTGGCCGGAGAGGAATCGGCCACGCTCAGCGCCAGCTTCGTGCGCCTCCAGCCGGGTGCGACGTACTACTGGCGAATCGCCGCAACCAACGCTGCGGGCACCACGGTTGGTGACACCCAATCATTCACCACACCGGTGTTCGTGGCCAAAACGTCGAAGGCCCCCAAAGCACTGCTCACGGCGTTGGCTATCGACCGAACCAACGTGACACGTACCGTCGTTACACCCGTGGCCAAGTCGCGACTGCAGTGTGCCGTGAATTCCAAAACCAAGCGGCTCACGTTTTCCCGCGCGGGAACCTGTCGAGTGAGAATCACCGTCACACGTGACGGTGTGACGACCTCGGGCAACTACAACCTGAGCGTTCAGTAAGACTGTTGGCATGATCCGGGCTGCGCAATGAACTGGGGCTATGAACTTGTGGCGCAAACGCGCCGCAACGGGCACGTCGAGTCGCAGCATTTCGGAGCGGTAGTCGCGCTGAACTCCGACGGCTCGGTGGCTTTCAGCGTCGGTGATCCGAGTGCCATCGTTTTCCCACGTTCGTCAATGAAGCCCTTGCAGGCAACCGCGATGGTGGATGCCGGGCTGTCGTTGCCTCCGCGTCTACTGGCCCTTGCCTGCGCCAGTCACGATGGGCGTCCCGAACACCTTGCGGCCGCACGCGAGATCCTCGCAACCGCCGGTCTGGAGGAAACATCGCTCGGCAATCTGCAGGACTACCCGCTCGACGAGCCGGAACGTGAACAGGCGCTGCGCAACGGCAAACAGCGGACGTCGCTACAGATGAATTGCTCGGGCAAACATGCAGCCATGCTTGCTACGTGCGTGGCCGCTGGCTGGCCAACCGATGTCTCGTACCTCTCGCCCAATCATCCCCTGCAACAACGAGTCACCGACATGATTCCATCGCTGGCAGGTGAGTCGGCCGCCCACATTGCGGTGGATGGTTGTGGCGCTCCCGCACATGCACTCTCACTGGTGGGCTTGGCTCGCGCATTTCGTTCCATTGCCGTTGCCGCATCCGGCACCGCCGCGCATCAGGTTGCTACCGCGATGATGTCGCATCCACAGATGGTGGGTGGCCCTACGCGCGACGTCACCCGAATCATGCAGGGCGTGCCGGGGCTCATGGCCAAGGACGGTGCAGAAGCAGTGTTTGCCGTGGCACTTCGCGACGGACGTGCGGTTGCGTTGAAGATCAGTGACGGCGCAAACCGTGCGCGACCACCGGTGATGCGAGCCGCACTCGAACGGTTGGGGGTGGGCCTGGAAAACGTCGACCCGGCGACGTGGGATTCCCCCGTTTGGGGGCACGGTCGCCGGGTCGGGTTGTGTGAAGCGGTTGGACCGCTCGTTACATTCTGAATCCCTTATTGATCATCGAGATTGCCGCGTCCTTGACCGGAATCATGCCGTAGATGATGGCGCCGTTGGCGACCCAGGTCATCCAGTCATCTCCGAAGGACATGCCCCAACCGCCGACCGGATTCATGTCCGTGAGCCACACCATCAAAATGCTGATGATGAGCGCCCAGTGGGCACCAATGACGGGAAGCTTGGCAATCACTCCGTGGAGTCCGACCAGGCGAAGGACCGAGTCGATAACCGACACGACTGCGCCGAGCAGGATTGCTGCCAGGAGGAGTACTCCGAGGGTATACATGGTGGATGTTCTCGCTTTCTGTCAGCACCGTTGCTGACGCCATCCAACTGAGCGCAAACACACAAGCAAGTGGTGGATACCCCAAAAAATGGCGTGGTTATTGGGGTTCGGCGAATGAGCTGGCGCTGCACCCTACGCCAGCGTTCGTAGGCGGTCTCCTACCGACACCCGCCCAGGTTTGTCAACTCGGGCATACAGCCGGCTTTCATCGCCGCGCAAGTGGCTCATTCGGTCGTAGTCAGCGTCGCTGAACCACTGCGCATTTTTGTAACACGGACTCGCGTATGCAGTCAACGCGATGTGCACGTCCCCCAGTCGAAGTTGGGTGCCCGGACGCATCAACGACCACTCCACACCGCGCAGAGAAATGTTCTCCCCAGCGGATCCCGGGCGGATGGGATGACCAGCGGCGGCAAGACCTGCCACCACCTCGGCACTCCACAAACACAGTGCCTGCCACGGCCGACCATGATGCTGACGACTCGCCTGTCGATCCCCGACGACTCCGCGGTACCCGATTTCCACGCTGTCCACCGGCGTTTTCGGTACACCGCCACCGGAGACGAAGAGTCCACCGACGACACCGCCCACGCTCGTGGTGGCATCGTTAGCAGCGCTCGCAAGTGCTGCCAGTGGCGTCCACATCTCGCGCAATGCGCGCTCGAGTTGGAGGGGATTCACGTCATCGATTCGTTTGGCGGCCAGCTCCCCGAGGTGCGAGAGACGCTCCCGTGGTGCCAGATCCGGACTGTCATCGTCGGCGAGCGGTGCAACGAGCGTGACGAGTTCATCGGCGCACCGCATAATGACACCCGGCGCAATCGTGCGCCCGTGCACGTGATGCGCCCACAATTCGCCGAGGTTGTGCAACGTTCGTTGTGCGTCGGTGCCTTCGTACGTGTGGTTGTCGACGTTGATGGTTGCGCGCGCCATGAATCAGGTATCCAGGTACTTGCGAAGGTATGACGCACTCAAGGCAATTGCTGCAGCGGCGTCATCAAGGAGGTCACTCATGCCGAAGAATGCATGAATTTGCCCCTGGAATCGAACGGTGGAAGTTTGCACACCTACCGCCGCTAGTCGTGCGGCATACTCCTCGCCTTCGTCGCGCAATGGGTCGAATTCCGCGGTAATCACGAGCGTTGGTGGCGACTTCTTCAGGAGTGCGTGGTCACTGAGAATTGGTGACACCATCGGGTCCAGGCGCTTCGCTTCATCGCCCTGCAAGTAGTGACCCAGGAACCACTTCATGGAGTCGGAGGTGAGAAGGTAGCCCTGTGCATTTTCCGTGTGACTTTGTTGACCCATCCGTGCATCGGTGGCCGGGTAGACGAGCAATTGGAACACGGGAGAAACGTCGGCGTGCATCGCCACGAGCGCGGCTAGGTTTCCACCCGCAGAGTCTCCGCCGATAGCAATTCTCGTAGCGTCGCACCCCAGCG
>JALRBT010000002.1 GCA_023262255.1 Ilumatobacteraceae bacterium | reverse complement strand
GGATGGCACGCGGATCGTATCGGCGGCGCAAGGCGTCGACGAAGACGAGGTTTCCCCGACTCTTGGACATCTTGTGGCCGTCCATCCACACCATGGCCACGTGCATCCAGTGTTTGACGAACGCCGCACCCGTCGCGGCCTCGGATTGGGCCCGCTCGCACTCATGATGCGGATAAATGAGGTCGGTGCCTCCCCCATGCAGGTCGATGGTGGTTCCCAATTCACGCAGTGCGAGCGCGCTGCACTCGATGTGCCAGCCGGGGCGACCCGGCCCCCAGATGGTGTCCCAGGCCGGTTCGTCGTGGGCCGACGGCTGCCAGAGCACGAAGTCGAGCGGGTGACGCTTGTTCGGGTCGTCCACGTTGCCCCCGCGTTCCCGCGCCAGTTCCAACATTCGAACCTCGTCGTACCCCGAAACCGAACCGAACGAGGAAAACCGCGCCACGTCGAAGTACACCGAACCACCCGCCTGGTAGGCGAACCCGCGTTCCAACACCTTGCCGATGAATCCGCGAATCTCCGGAATCGCCGACGACGCGCGTGGAGTGGAGTGCATCGGCACGAACCCGAGCGCTTGGAGATCGTCCTCCAGCCGCTTTTCCTCCCTGGCCGCGAGGTCGAGGTAGTGCATGTTCAACTCTCGCGCCTTGGCGAACAGCGGGTCGTCGACGTCGGTCACGTTGCGAATGCATTTGACGGTCCGACCGGTGTCGATCAATCGACGAATGAGCACGTCGTAGGTGATGAACGTGAACGCGTGACCGAGATGCGTGGCGTCGTACGGTGTCACCCCGCACACGTACATCTTCACTTCGTTGCCGGGAGCGAATTCGACGATGTCGCGTCGCGCCGTGTCGTAGAGCCGCACGTGCTCGTTCAGTCGATTCCGGTGAAGCGCGGAGCCACGCGAGTCTTGTATCGAACGTTCAACTGCAGCAACACCGCGGTGAGCGCCTCGATGGCGAGGGCATTGGACAGGAGCCCTGCATTGAGCGGACGACATCCGGCAATGCGCGACACGATCTCGCTGACCGTCTTGGTCGATTGCGGATCATCGGAGCAGATCAGTACGTCGCTGTCCACCTCGTGGTCGAGCGCCCCCAATTCGGTGGCGGGAAGGTGCTGGAATGCCGCCACAACGTTGGATTTCGGAATCGCCGCCTGCACGTGGGCGGCGATGCTGCCGCGTGGCGGAATGAGGGGCTGGAACTCCCTGCCAACTCGCACGAGCGCATTGGCCATGGTGATCACGATCTTTCCTTCCAACGAGGGCGAGAGTTCGGTCACCGTCGTGGCGGCCGAGTCCCACGGAGTCGCCAGCACGATGATGTCGCACGCGGCTGCCTGCGCATTGTCGCCACCCGAGAGTTGCAGACCGCGGTCAGCCCACTTCGTGAGCAACTCGGCAACCACTTCACGCCCGCGCTCGGCGGTGCGAGAGCCGATGACACCCGGATATCCCACCGAGGCAAGACGCACCGCGAGTGCACTCCCGGCCGGTCCTGTTCCACCCAGATAACCGATGCTCGGGAGCGAAGTAGTCATGTCCACTACCGTAGCGACGTGGCAATTCTTGCCGGGAAGCGGCTCGTCATCACCGGGGTGCTCACGGACGCGTCGCTGGCCTTTGGCGTCGCCAAGTTGGCCCAGGAACAGGGTGCCACGGTGATGCTGACGGGTGCGGGACGCGGACTTTCCATCACGCAACGCACCGCCAAGAAACTCCCGGCCCCGTGCATGGTTGCCGAGTTCGACGTCACCAATCCCGAACACGTTGCCAGCGCTCGCGATGCCGCGCGGGAACATCTCGGCGGAGTGGACGGCGTCCTGCACTCCATTGGTTTCGCGCCGGCAGCGTGCCTTGGCGACGACCTGATGGCCGCAACGTGGGACGATGTGTCGGTCGCCGTCCATGTTTCGGCCTTCTCCTTGAAGACGCTGGCCGACGCCTTCGTTCCACTGATGACCGGTGGAGGAAGCATCGTCGGTCTGGACTTCGACAACACGGTCGCCTGGCCCGCCTACAACTGGATGGGTGTGGCCAAGTCGGCGTTGGAGTCCACCAACCGGTACTTGGCGAAGGAACTCGGCCCACGAGGGGTGCGCTGCAACCTGGTTGCCGCAGGTCCCATCCGAACGATGGCCGCAAAGTCCATTCCGTCGTTCGCACAGTTCGAGGACATTTGGAGTCAGCGAGCGCCCTTGGGTTGGGACATCCACGATGCCTCCGCCGTCGCTCGGGCATGTTGCGCCTTGCTGTCGGATTGGTTTCCTGCCACCACGGGCGAGATTGTCCACGTCGATGGCGGATATCACGCCGTCGGCGCATAGCGACGTGACCGCAACCCCCGGCGTGAATCGCCTCGCGCTCGAATCATCGCCCTATCTTCGCCAACATCGCGACAATCCGGTGGCGTGGTGGCCCTGGTGCGACGAGGCCTTCGCGGAGGCGCGTCGTCGCGACGTTCCGGTGTTGTTGTCGGTCGGATATTCCGCCTGCCACTGGTGCCACGTGATGGCCCACGAGTCGTTCGAGGATGCCGAGGTTGCAGAGGTGATGAACCGGCTGTTCGTCAACGTGAAGGTGGATCGTGAGGAGCGACCCGACGTGGACAGCGTGTACATGGATGCAGTTCAAGCGATGACGGGTCGCGGTGGATGGCCGATGACCGTGTTCCTCACCCCAGACCAACGACCGTTCTTCGGTGGCACCTACTACCCCAAGGCGACGTTCATGCAACTCATGACCGCGATCGACGATGCATGGCGCAACCGACGCGATGACATCGACAACAACGTGGCGGCCCTGGTGGAGAACATCGGTCGAACGTCGCAGATCTCCACCAACCCGCAACTTCCGTCCATCGACGCGATGGCGATCGCCGTGAAACAACTTGGCGAGACGTTTGACGCCGCCTGGGGCGGATTCGGCGCGGCACCGAAGTTCCCGTCCACCATGGCGCTCGAGTTGCTCCTGCGGTCCTACCTCAACGACGAGTCCCCTGCGACTCGCACGATGATCACCACGTCGCTCGACGCGATGGCTTCCGGCGGGATGTACGACCACCTCGGCGGTGGATTCGCGCGGTACAGCGTGGATGAGAAGTGGCTGGTTCCCCACTTCGAGAAGATGCTCTACGACCAGGCGCTGCTCGTGCGCCCGTACCTCCACGCTTCGTTGGTGATGAGTGAGCCGCGATGGCGCCAAGTCGTGGAGGAGACGGTCGGCTACGTACTGCACGACTTGCGCTCACCCGAGGGCGCGTTCTACAGCGCGGAGGATGCGGACTCCCTCGACGAGTCGGGCCACTCCCACGAGGGGTACTTCTACGTGTTCACCCCCGATCAAGTGCGACGTATCGTGCCGGCTCATCTCGTCGACCGTGCACTGTCGTGGTACGACATCACCGATTCGGGCAACTTCGAGGGCAAATCGATTCCGTGTCGCATCTCGCAGCGCGGACGACTATTGCGAGACGACGACGTGGAGAACGTTCGACGACTGCTCCTGGCCGCCCGCAATACGCGCCATCGACCGCTGCGCGACGACAAGGTGATCACGGAGTGGAACGCGCTGATGGTGTCGTCGCTGGCCGAGGCCGCAGCCGCGTACGCCAACGACGAGTGGGCTGCTGCCGCGCAACGCGCCGGGAACTTCCTCGCCACCACCATGAGACGCGACGATGGTCGCTGGTTGCGTACCTGGCATCGTGATGCGATCCCCAAACATCTCGCGATGGCCGCCGACCTCGCCAATCTGGTCGATGCATTCACTCGCCTGTACGAATTGTCGGGTGTCGCCCGCTGGATCGGACTTGCGCGCGAAGCCGCCGAACAACTACTCACCCATCATTGGGACCCCGACGAGGGCGGACTCTTCACCACGCCCAACGACGGCGAACGATTGATCGTTCGCCAGAAGGACCTCGTCGACAACGCCACCCCGTCGGCGAACTCGGTGGCTGCACTCGCGCTCCAGCGACTCGCCGCCCTCACCGGCGACGAGCGCTACCTCGAACACGCCGATGCCATTCTCAAATTGCTCGCGCGCATCGTGTCGAATGCCCCCACGGCATTCCCCCACCTGCTTTGTGCGTTGCACCTTCGCCATGTCGGGCCCACCGAAGTGGTGGTTACCGGCAAGCGGGGTGACTTGGTGCGAACCATCCATGCACGATGGCTACCAACGGTGGTACTTGGCTGGGGTGAGGAGTTCCCATCGCCGTTGTTCGCGGACCGAAGGGACGATCTCGCCTACGTGTGTCGGCAGTTCGCGTGTCAGGCTCCCGCATCCAGCCATGATGACTTGATGGCGGCGCTTCGCGAAGCGCTCACCAACCGCTGATCGACCAGCCAATACGGGCGCTCACCAGTCGCCGAAATGGATGATGTCGCGCGACGCCGCACGCTTGCGACGGGCACTGCGTCCGACACCAAACGACGGGTCGGCGTGCTCCGACTCACCGGGCACACGCTCATAACCGAGCGCGACGGCACCAAGCAGGATGCGGTCCGCAGGAACGTGGAGTGCGTCGCGGAGCGCATCCTCCCCGTGAAACACCCCGAAGAACAACGCGCCAAGACCTGCGTCGTGCGCCGCGAGCAGCAGCGTCATCGTCGCGAATGATGCATCGATCGTCCAGTACGGTGCGGGCCACGCATCAACCGACGAGCCGAGACCGGATCGCAACTTGTCCGTTTCGGAGTAACGATCCAGGTAGGCCCGCGGATTTGCGAAGGACAACGCGACCACCGGCGCAGCGAACAGGTGTTGCCATCGAAACGTCGCACGCGTATCGGGAGTCATCGTGGCCGACCAGAACGTCTCCGTCCGCGCACCTTCCAGTACGACGAGCTCCCAGCCCTGCGAGTTTCCCGCCGACGGCGATCGCGCCGCCAAGTCCACGAGCCGTGTGAGCAGTTCTCGATCGATGGGGTCGGATCGAAATGCTCGAATCATCCGACGGCTCGAGACCAGATGGTCGAACGACGTCACGGCGACGCCGTGTCAGCGCTTCTTGCCGAGTTTGGCCAGCGACTCTGCCATGGTCCAACCATGGACGATGAGTACTCCACCCTTGGCGACGTTCACTCCCTTGAAGAATGCGGCGACGTCGGCCGAAATCTTGGGCTTCTTCACGGGTTCGTAGTCGATGAAGCCCGACTGTGCATTGGTCTTGGCGATGAAGGTTGCCGGGTCGTATTGCGGCTCGATGGCATAGCGTCGGGCCAGTCGTCGGCCCCATGCGCGTTCTTCGCCGACGGCGTTGTACTTGGGACGGGGAATCATGCTGGTGACGGCGGAGAACGCTTCGAGGCCCGCGGGTGTTACGAAGCGCGCGCCAATCACCACGTCCTCATCCGGAAACGCCATGAGTGCGCGGTGGTAGGCCTCGGTCATCAGTCCCTTCATCGCAGCGTCTCGCTTGGCGGTTCGCTTGACGCTCAAGAGCCCCATAACCACGCACGGGGTACCGCCCAAACGCTCGAGTGTGAGGAACATGAACCCCGCGAGCGTCTTGCCGTCGTATGCCGTGGTGGCCAACACCCAGGAATCCTTGGCCTTCGAAACGGCACCGATTCCGAACGCGCCGCCCATCGCCGCGAATTCGTCGAGGTCTGCGTCGGTCAACGCGCTCGCGTCGCGAGTAGCGATTTTCACGCCTCTATTCTGCCAGCAAAATTCCGGAATCCGACACGCGAATCTCAGAGTCGCGAGTCGTTACTGAATAGTTACTGCATCTCCGAACTTGGCGCGCAGCAAGCCGATGACCTTGCCGATATCGACGGAATACTCCGGACCAAGCGCCACCACCTTTGCACCGAATGCAAGAAAGACCGGGGAATCTCCGGGATGGGATTCGAGGAGACTTCGCACGTCACCGATTTCATCGGGTGTGACTGCGCGTCGCGCAAAATCGATGTGCAGTGACTCGATACCGTTCTTGGGCACCTCCACGACGCTGATATCCGACGCCATGAACGTCGACCGTCCGTCGTCGCGGCGATCGAGGCGACCACGCACGACCACGATGTGATCGTCGATTACCAGATGTCCCTGCGTGGCGAACAGGCGCGGGAACACCGTGACTTCGATCGATCCGGCCAAGTCCTCGAGCGTGAACGTGGCCATCTGTTCCCCCTTGCGGGTGAACTTTCGGTCTACACCAACGATGACACCACCGAGCACGAGGTTGTCCTCGGTGCGGTCGGGCACCTCCACGATCGGACACGTCACGCGTCGTCCCATCACGGTTTCCAGCCCCCGCAATGGATGGTCGCTCACGTAGAAACCGAGCATTTCCTTCTCCAAACGCAACTGTTCCGATTTGTCGAACACCAGCGCGGGGATCTCGGCTCGCTCGGAATAGCCCCCGAACTCCTCTTGTGCGTCGCCGAAGAGACTCATCACACCCTGGTCACGTTCACGGCGACGCGTGAGTGCCTGGTCCACCAACGACTCGAACACCAACAACAATCCTCGACGCGGATGACCGAGCGAATCGAACGCTCCCGCTTTGATCAGCGACTCGAGGGTGCGCTTGTTGAGTGCCTGCTCCGGTACTCGATCCAGCACGTCGTAGAACGACTCGAACCTTCCGGTCTTTTCGCGTGCTTCGACGATCAGCGATGCGACTCCCTCACCCACGTTGCGAATGCCCGACAATCCGAAACTGACCGCCGACTCACCTTCTATGGGGGCGAAATCCACGCCCGACTGGTTGATGTCCGGCGTTCGGACCGTCACCTGGTTGTTGCCGGCATCCGAGAGGTACAAGGCTGCGCGATCGTTGTTGCCCTTCACCGATGTGAGGAGACATGCGAAGTATTCGACCGGGTGGTGCGCCTTCAGCCACGCGGTCTGGTACGTGATCAATCCGTAACCGAACGCGTGACTCTTGGTGAAGGCGTAGTCGGCGAACTTTTCGATGATGCCGAAGAGTTCCCGACCGAGCGATTCGCCGTATCCGCGCTCCGCGCATCCACCAACGAACTTTGGACGTTGCTCGGCCATGGCGACGGGGTCCTTCTTGGCGCACGCCTTGCGGAGCGAATCGGCCTCGGACAGCGAGTAGCCGGCGAACTTCTGCGCCACACGCATGATGCTCTCCTGGTAGATCATGAGTCCGTAGGTGTCCCCCAGGACTTCCGTGGCGTCATCGTGGAAGAACCGTGACGGCTTTCGGTTGTTTTTGAAATCCGCATAGTCGTTGTGCATGTTCTCGGCCATCGGACCCGGACGGTAGAGCGCCAGCACGGCGGCGACGTCCTCGAAACGTCGCGGCAGCAACGACCGAAGTAGCGCGCGCATCGGAGTGGATTCCAGCTGAAACACGCCGATGGTGTTCGCCGAAGCCAGCAGTTGATAGGTGCGCGGGTCGTCGAGCGGAACGTCGGTGATCGAGAAATCGGGCTGCTTCCTTCGAAGCAGCAATTCGGCGTCGGTGATGACGTCGAGGTTGCGAAGACCAAGAATGTCCATCTTGAGCAGACCCAACGACTCCACACCGTGCATTTCGTACTGCGTCACCACCGGTGACTCCTCGGGCTTTCGTCCGGATTCGGGCTTGCGTTGTATCGGGAGGTACTCCGTGAGCGGCTCCTTGGTGATCACCACCGCCGCAGCGTGGATGCCGACCGACCGCTTCAAACCCTCGAGACCGCGTGCCACGTCCACCACGCGCTTCACCTCGGCTTCGGATTCACAGAGTGCCCGCAGATCGGCGGCTGCCCTGAAGCCGTCGATGTGTTTTTCGTTCTGCTCGAAGCAGTAACGCAACGGCGTATCTCGACCCATCACCACCGGCGGCATCAGCTTGGCAATACGGTCGCCGGTCGCATACGGGTGCCCGAGCACGCGAGCCGCATCGCGTACCGCATTTCGCGCCTTGATGGTGCCGAAGGTGATGATCTGTGCAACGTGGTCACGGCCGTATTTCTCCGCTGCGTAACGGATCATCTCGTCGCGATACCGCGAGTCAAAGTCCATGTCGATATCCGGCATCGATACGCGATCCGGATTCAGGAACCGCTCGAAGAGGAGGTCGTACTTCACCGGATCGAGATCGGTGATTCGCAATGCGTATGCCACCGCGCATCCGGCTGCCGAGCCACGACCTGGACCGACGCGAATCCCCTGCTCGCGCGCATGACGAATGAGGTCCCACACGATGAGGAAATACGACGCAAAGCCCATGTCGCAGATGACCTTCAACTCGTAGGCGAGTCGTTCGACCACCGCACTCGGGATCTCGCTACCCCAACGTTCGTTCGCACCCCGACGTGCGAGGTGTTCGAGATATGCCCGGTCGTCGGCGAAGCCCTCCGGGATCGGAAAGTCGGGCAACACGTACTTGCCGAACTCGATGCTGGTGTTCGCTCGCTCGGCGATCCACAGGGTGTTGTCGCATGCCTCGGGTGTGTCGCCGAACAGTTGCCTCATCTCCGCGGCCGTCTTCAGGTAGTGCTCCTCGCCCTCGAACTTGAACCGCTTCGGGTCGGCAATGGTGCACCCGGTCTGCACGCACAGGAGTGCATCGTGGGCCTCGGCGTCGTTGCGGTGCACGTAATGGGAGTCGTTGGTGGCCAGCAATGGGGCATCGATCTCACGGGCGATCTTGATGAGGTCGGACATCGTGCGGCGTTGATCGGCGATGCCGTGATCCTGAAGCTCGACGAACAGATTGTCGCGGCCGAAGATTTCCTGCAAGCGTGCGGCCGTTCGTTTGGCCTCGTCGTAATCGTTGCGAAGGAGTGCCTGGAGTACGTGCCCGCCGAGGCAACCGGTGGTCGCAATGATGCCTTCGTGGTGGCGATCGAGCAGTTCCCAGTCCATTCGTGGCTGGTAGTAGTAGCCCTCCAGGAAGGCAAGGCTGGAGAGTTTGATGAGATTTCGATAGCCCGTGTTGTTCTCGCACAGCAACGTGAGGTGGTAGTACAACTTGCGACCCGCCTCGGTGTCGCCGCCGGAGTCGTCGATCTGCCCACGTCGTTGCGGTCGTTCGAATCTGGACTCGTACGCCATGTACGCCTCGGTACCGATGATCGGCGTGATGCCGGCTTCGCGACACGCCTGGTAGAAATCCAGAACCCCGTACATGTTGCCGTGGTCGGTGATACCGATCGCCGGCTGGCCGTCCTCGACGGCTCGATAGATCAATTCATCGATGCGGGCGGCCCCGTCGAGCATCGAAAACTCGGTGTGTACGTGAAGATGCGTGAATGAAGAAGCCATCGCGGGAAAGCCGAGAGTACCAGCGCACCTTCAGCCGCCGAGCGACTTCCCGATTTCGGGCGAAAAACGGACTAGATGTACGTGCCCGGTCGTTCGGCTTGCGAGTCACCGGACGACGGGAGTTGACGCATCTGCTCCAGTTGCTGTCGCGCGGCCCACTGCTGGGCAAAGAGTGTCGCCTGGATGCCATGGAACAATCCCTCGAGCCAACCGACGAGTTGCGCCTTGGCCACACGGAGTTCTGCGTCGCTCGGTACTTCGCCGTCCTTGAACGGCAACGCCAGCATCTGCAGTTCTTCCTTGAGATCCGGCGAGATGGCGTCGGCGAGTTCGACGACGGATCGCTCGTAGATCTCCGCAAGGCGCTCGCGACTCGGGACGTCCAACTGCATCTGGCGAACTTCCTCGAGCAATCCCTTGATCATGGACCCGATTCGCATGACCTTGGCCGGCTCCTGGACCGTCTCGTCACCGTTTGAACTCGTCTCGCCATTGGAACTCAACGCATCGGAAACGTTCAAAAGTTCGCCGCGCTCGGGAGTGGTGTCGCTCATCGTTCGTTAGTTCTATCAGCGCGCACCGAGCGCCAGCAACGGCACATCCACCTCCGCCGAGGTGAGCGAACCGTGTCGACACTGCAACGCAAAGTAGGTCTTGTCGGCGGGATCATCGAAGCTCACCTCGTATTTGGCCATTACTGCCACGTCGCCGAGGCGACGTCGCACCGCGTCGGCTACTCGAGATCCGAAGTACCCCTGTTCGATCATGTCGTCGCGCGTCATGACCCATGCCACATCGCCATGGAGGCTCCGAGCCGCCGACAGCACCTCGTCGATTCGACCACTCTTCACGTGCAGCCAACGAAAACGACCCTCACCCGATTGATGCGACAGATGACGCGTCACGTCCGGCGCGAGCAGCATCGTATTGTCGCCCACCATCACTTGTCCGTGATCGGCGGTGACGAGCAACACCGCATCGCGTGGCAGCGCCGACGCCAGATCGGCGACCAAGCGATCCACGGAGAGAAGTTCGGCGTCGTAGTGTTCGCCGAAGCCGCGTTCGTGTGCGATCTTGTCGACGCCGTCGTAATAGCAGTAAACGAACCTCTCGCCGCTCGCCAAGTGATTTCGAACGTCCACCACCATGCTCGATGCCGCACGCCAACTGAACATTCGCTGATCTCGAAGGTGCGCCTCCGTGAATGCAGTGCCGTCGAACTCGGCTTTCGACAGCACCGGCACCGACGCCCCGAGGAACGGCGGACACGGCTGAACGTCGCGCGGCGAGAGACGCCGACGTGCATCCCCCCTGTCGTCGGCCCACCTCAGCATTTGCACCACCCGACCGGCGAAGTCGATTCGATATCCCACCAGCCCGTGCTCGCCCGGAGTTGCGCCCGTCGCGATGGATGTGAGTGCCGTGACGGTGGTGGTCGGTGCAATCGTGGTGATTGCCGAGCCCTGCATCGATGCGATGGTGGTCGTGGCTGCCGGTGCGCGACGAATACGATCCTGCAACTGGTGCCAACCGAGACCGTCCACCACCAACAGCACGACCTGTCGTGCTCCACGGGTGATCTGCGGAAAGAAGTCGGGAAGTGCCTCCGTGCCGCCGGGTCCGAGAAGTGCAGGCACGATGTTGGTCACGCAGGGCCCGTGGTAGTCCGGACAACGTGGCAACTCGTCCCTGATGAGGGGTGCGCGATCGGCGTACGGTGTGCGCTCGACGCGAGACATCTCTCCACCCAGTCAAGCGGCACCTACGATGGAAACGTGCGGGTGTCGACACGGGGTGATTATGCGTGTCGCGCGATGTTGTCGCTGGCACTGCATGGCGATGAGCCAGGTCCGATCTCGGTGCGCGACATCGCCACGCGTACCGCGCTTCCCCAGCCGTACCTGGAGCAGATTCTGCTGGCACTGAAGGGTGCGGGGCTCGTCAACTCCAAACGCGGTGTCGGCGGTGGATACACCCTCTCTCGCCATCCCGACAAGATCCGGCTCTCGGAAATCCTCTCAGCCGTCGATGGACCGATCTCGCTCGGCGACTTCGGCGAGCCGCACCGCGATGGTGCGTGTGACCACGAAGGCCAATGCGTCCTGCTTGCGATTTGGCACGCGGTTGGCGAACACATGCGTGAACATCTCGCACATTTCACCCTCGGGGGCGTGCTGGCAGCCGCCCGTGGCGAGACGCCATGGCCCGACGAGACGAAATAACCGACGACGATTACGACAACGACGTCACGAGCGCGGCAAAATCCGGGGGCATCGGTGCCGTATAAGTGCAGCGCTCCCCAGAGGTCGGGTGATCGAACGCAAGTTCCTTGGCGTGCAGCATCGGACGACCGGCCCTGAGCCCGGCACGCACTCCACCGTACGTTGCATCACCGACCACCGGATGGCCGATGGAGGCGAGATGGACGCGAATCTGGTGCGTGCGACCCGTTTCCAATCGGCACGCGACCAGGGCCGCGTCCTTGGGGTTGTGGAACGACCGTTCGACCGCGTAATGGCTTCGTGATGCTCGCCCATCGACCACCACCGCCATGCGCGTCGGATCGCGTTGGTCGCGACCGATCGGCGCGTCGATCACCCCGTTGAGCGAGATCGGCACTCCCCACACCAACGCCGAATACACGCGCGTCACGCTGCGTGAGGCGAGTTGTGCCACTAACGACGAATACGCCTCCTGGGTGCGGGCCACCACGATGAGGCCCGTGGTTCCGGCATCGAGGCGATGCACCAAACCCGGTCGCATCGAGTCGCCGACGTCGGCGATCTCCGGATACGCCGCAAGCAAGAAGTTCACCAACGTTCCGGACTGGTTTCCCGCACCCGGATGTACGACGAGCCCGGCGTCCTTGTTGATGACGACGACGTCCTCGTCGGAATGCACCACATCGAGCTGCCTGCTTGAGTCGGCAGCAGGGCGCTCGGGGCCCTTGACCTGCGCCACGTCGATGACGATGGACTGACCCGCCGTCATCTTCTCCTTTCCCGCGATCACCACCGCGCCGTCCACCGATACTCCGCCGGACTGGATGAGATCGGCTGCCGCACTTCGACTGATGTCGGCGATGAGGGAAACGACACGATCGATGCGCACACCCTCGAGCGAGGCGGGGATCGTCTCGGCAATGCGTCGCGCGATTCCGGAGGTGTCATCGGGCGCCAAACCCGCCGTGTCGTCGGGCGTCAAACCCGGGGTGTCGTCACCGCCGGTCATGCTTCGCGCACCGGCGTATTGCGAAACGAAGCGATGATCATCAGCATCGCACCGACGGAGATCGCCGAGTCCGCGACGTTGAAGATGGGAAACCACTGCAGATCCACGAAGTCCACTACCGCTCCGCGAAGCCATGCGTCGCCACGTAGGAGCCGATCAACGAGGTTCCCGATTGCACCACCCACGATCATGCCAGCGGCGATGGCAGCGAGCCCCTGCGCTGATCGACGCAACCACAACACGATGCCGATGATCACCACGAAGCCGAGGGCACCGATGATCGGACCGGCACCGGTGGCTTGCGAGAACGCCATGCCCTTGTTGTACGCCAGGTTGAACCGCAGCGAACCGACGACGTCGATGGTGCGATTACCGGACAGTCGGTTGAGGGCCCAGTGCTTGGAGAGTTGGTCGACAACGACGATTGTCGCGACGAGGAGCCAGAGCCGTCGAGTCGCCTTGCGGCTCATCTACTGCCCAGACCGCCGGCACGTTCGGTGACGAGCTCGGTGGCCCAAGGCAACACTTCGAGGCGTTCGCGCGGAATCGGCAGACCCGAATAGGACGAATAGCCGTACTCCCCGATCTGCATTCGCTGGAGGGCGGCATCGATCGCCTCCACCTCGGCGAGCGCCTGATCCGACAGGATGAGGTCGCGTTCACGCTCCACCACCATGGTGTCGCCCTCGCCACCTTCCTCACCAAAGTCGACGTCGCCCATCTCCTGATTGGCGACGATTTCCTGGGCTTCCTGAGAGAGCCGCTTTGCTTGGCCCGCCAACTCGATGCGCTTCTCCAACAGCAACGCTCGCTGTGATTTGAGGAAGGCGATATCGAACTCCTTCGTCGGCGTGATGCCATCGATCGGATCCAGCTTGATGATCGGCGGCTTTACCGGCTTGGCCATCGCCTTTTCTTGCTGGGCGCGGATTCGTGCCTCTTCTTCCTCGCGCAGTGCGCGAATTCTGGCGCGCTCGGCTTCGCGGGCTTGGCGCTCAGCTTCCTTGGCCATGGCAATCTTGTCGCGTTCCCGCTGTTTCTCGCGTCGCTCTTCCTCGATTGCGGCACGCTTGCGTGCCTGCTCACGTTTGCGCTCCTCGATCGCTACCTGGCGTTCGAGGTCCCGGCGTCGCTTCTCGGCGAGTTTCTCCTTAGCGATCCGCTTTCGTTCGGCGAGTTTCTCGCGGGCAACTCGCTTGCGCTCACGCTCGAGCGCGACACGCTTCTGCTTCCGCTCACGCTCGGCGAGCAATCTCGCTTGCTTGCGCTTCTTCTCCTCGGCCTTTTTCTTCAGAGCCGCCTGACGACGCGCCGCCTCCGCCTTTTGCTTGGCCTGTTTGCGGCGCTTTTCCTCCAGCGCCTTCTTGGCCTTACGACGCTTTTCTTCCAGCGCCCGCTTGGCCTTGCGACGTTTCTCGTCCAATTGCTGCTTGGCCTTGCGACGGCGAAGTTCCTCGAGTTTTTTGCGTTTCATGGCCGCTTGCTTCTGCGATGCGGCCCGCTTGGCAGCGGCTTTCTTCTGCAAGGCCAACTTCTTGGCGGCGGCCTTCTTCTTCAGGGCCAACTTTTCTGCGGCGGCCTTCTTCTTCGCGACGAGACGTTTCTTTTGCGCTGCCTTGCGCCTGGCGGCTGCTGCATTCATGACCCCGTCAGGGTAGCCGCTCCACCCCCACATGGAGTGGCACGTCGTCGAGCATCGTGGTGGGCGGCGCTTCGGCACCACCGGGAGCCACGAATCGGAGTTCGCGTGCCAGGGTTTCGCTCATCACCATCTGTTCGTGCGCCCGTACTGCCACGGCGAGTTCGTCGGGCACACCCAGCGTGAGCCGGATGCGATCGGACACGTGCAGACCGGCATCGCGCCGTGCCTGCTGCACCAGTCGGATCACGTCGCGTGCCACACCTTCTCGCTGCAAGTCGTCATCGACCGCCAAGTCGAGCACCACGATGCCCGATCCGTCGGCGAGTGCCGCGCTCGCGCGATCGCCCGAACCAGTGGCGACCAACATGAGCGAGTATTCACCCTCCTGCAGGTTCACCCCACCGGCAACGACGTTGCCGTCGGTGATCGACCAGTCCCCTTGCTTCACGGCTCGGATCACCTTCTGCGTGTCGGGCCCCAACCGCGGGCCGAGCGCTGCGGGTGTAACCACCAAGTCGCGCTTTGCATGCTCATCGACGTCGTCGCTCAGAACGACGTTACGCACATTCACCTCGTCCTTGATGATTTCGACGAAGTCGCCGAGTGCCGCCGCGCGGGAACTCGCGACGACCAGCGACGACAATGGTTGCCGCACGCGCAACTGGTGTGCCTTGCGCAAGGACAGCGTGGACGAACACACGTCGCGGGCAAGATCCATCGATGCCACGAGTTCGTCCGCGGCGTCGAGACCATCGACGCTCGGCCACGTGGTGAGGTGAACGCTGCGCTCGCCGGTGAGCCCGCGATAGATCTCCTCCGTGGTGAGCGGCAGCAGTGGGGCTGCAACTCGGCACACGATGGTGAGCACACTGTGCAGGGTGTCAATCGCAGATTGGTCCCCGTCCCAGAAACGATCGCGACTGCGACGGATGTACCAGTTGGTGAGCACGTCAACGAATTCGCGCACGGAGACGCAAGCATCGAAGAGATCGTTCCTTTCGAATGCCGCGGTGGCACCCTCCACCAGTCCACGGCACTTCGCCACGATGTACCGATCGAGCACGTTGTCGCTCGACGTATCGAATCGTCCACGGGTCCCGGCCGCATTTGCGTAGAGCGAAAGGAAGTACCACGAGTTCCAGAGCGGCAGGATGTTTTGACGAACGGTGTCGCGCATCCCCGCCTCCGTCACGGAGAAATCGGCCCCGCGCAGGATCGACGAGGACAGCAGATACCAGCGCATCGCATCCGCCCCGTAGGTATCGAACACCTTCATCGGGTCGGGGTAGTTGCGCAGGCTCTTGGACATCTTCTGCCCGTCGTCACCAAGGACGATTCCGTGACTGATGCAGCTCTTGAACGCGGGACGATCGAAGAGCGCCGTGGCAAGTACGTGCAGGGTATAGAACCATCCGCGAGTCTGACCGATGTACTCGACGATGAAGTCACCCGGATAATGACTCTCGAACCATTGACGGTTCTCGAACGGGTAGTGCACCTGTGCGAACGGCATCGAACCGCTCTCGAACCAGCAGTCCAACACTTCGGGAACTCGACGCATCATGGACTTGCCGCTCGGGTCGTCGGGGTTGGGTCGCACCAGATCATCCACCACCGGGCGGTGTAGTTCCGCGACGCTCACACCGAAGTCGCGCTCCAGTTCGGCAATGCTGCCGTACACGTCGATGCGAGGAAACTCGGGGTTGTCGCTACGCCAAACCGGGATCGGCGAACCCCAGAATCGGTTGCGACTGATCGTCCAGTCACGCGCATTTTCCAGCCACTTCCCGAAACTGCCGTCCCGAATGTGGTCGGGCACCCAGGTGATCTGCCGATTCAACTCCACCATCTTTTCCTTGATCGCAGTGACGTTCACGAACCAGGAACTGACCGCTCGATAGATGAGCGGTGTTCCCGTACGCCAGCAATGCGGGTAGGAATGGTCGTAGGTCTCGTGGCGCAGCACTACCCCGAGATCCTTCAGTTTCTTGATGATCAGCGGATTCGCGTCGAACACCTGCTGTCCGGCGAAGTCGGCGACTTCCGCGGTGAATCGTCCTCGTGAGTCGACGGGAACCACCAAGTCGATGCCGGCTTCGGCGCAGATGCGCTGGTCGTCCTCGCCGAAGCCCGGGGCGATGTGCACCACGCCAGTGCCGTCCTGCGTGGTGACGAAATCTCCGGGCAAAACACGGAACGCACCCGTAGCCGTTGCGTCACGGGAACTCCCTGCGCGATCGGCGAAGTACGGCAGCAGCGGTACATAACGTCGACCGACGAGTTCATCCCCTCGTAGCGACCCGACGTGGGTCGCGCCGGCAAGTTCTCGCTCGTAGGCCTCGCGCCGCTCGACGGCCATCACGTAGCGAATCCCGTTCAGCTCGTAGATTCCGTAGTCCACATCGGGGGCGACGGCGAGCGCGAGGTTCGACGGCAGCGTCCAAGGTGTGGTCGTCCACGCCAGGAGTCGCTCGCCCGTCTCGAGTGTGAAGCCGACGGTCAACGCCGGGTCCTGCACCATCTTGTAGGTGTCGTCCATTCGGGTTTCGGAATTGGAGAGGGGCGTTTCCAGCATCCACGAGTACGGCAACACACGGAAACCCTCGTAGATGAGTCCCTTGTCCCACAGCGTCTTGAACGCCCACATGACGCTCTCCATGTACGGCAAGTCGAGCGTCTTGTAGTCGTCATCGAAATCCACCCAACGGGCTTGGCGAGTGACGTATCGCCGCCAGTCGTTGGTGTATTGGAGGACCGAAGTTCGACAATGATCGTTGAACTTGGCGATTCCGAAGTCGGTGATGGCTTGTCGACCCGAGATCCCGAGTTGCCGTTCGGCTTCCGCTTCCGCCGGCAGCCCGTGACAGTCCCACCCGAAGCGCCGCTCCACGCGTTTGCCACTCATCGTTCGGTAACGCGGTACCGCATCCTTCACGAATCCGGTCAGCAGGTGTCCGTAGTGCGGGAGTCCGTTGGCGAATGGCGGACCGTCATAGAACACGAACTCCGCGTCGTCGGCGCCGGACGTGCCTGCAACCGTGCGTGAATGCTGTTCCACCGAGGCGACGAACGTTCGATCGGCTTCCCAGAAGGCAAGAATGCGCTGCTCCACCTCGGGGAGGTTCGGCTGTGCCGCAACGGGCGGGTAGGAGCCAGCCATCAGACGGCGACGCTCACAGCCCCGCGGAGGCCAGCATTCGCTGTACGAATCCGAGGGCGAACACCACCACGATCGGGGAGATATCGAGCGGTCCGATGGTGGGAATGATCCGACGGGCAGGACCCAGCACCGGCTCGGTGATTTGGTACAGCACGCGATTCACCGACGACAACGCACCACCACTCGAGTTGGGGAACCAACTGAGGATGATTCGCACGAAGATGACGAAGGTGTACAGGGAGATGAGCTGGGAAATCATGGGTGGGGTCCTCCTCCATTCAACACGGCGATGCGATGTCGTGCTCGTCGATCAGTCGCGGGGAATTCGCACACCATTGGGAGTGATGCGAAACACACCGCGCGAGATGCGCTCGAGCGAACCGTTGAGTCCGAACGCCAAGCCGGAAACGAAGTCGATGATTCGACGACCCTCCTCGGGATCAGTGGCGATCATGTTCATGATGACGGGCTGGCCGCTCTTGAAGCGCTCGGCAATCTCCTTGCAATGGCCGTAGCTGGTCGGCTTGAGCGTTACGGGTTCGACCGTCGCGGAATCCAGAGGCTTCACGTTCTTCTGCGGCTGGCCGACCGGACCCCGCACGGTGACACCGGAGTCGTCGCGTGCTCGCGCGCGACGAACCGGAGGAGCAACGTCTTCGTAGTCCTCTTCGATGTCTTCGTCGTCGTACTCCTCGTCGACCATTTCGGCACGCCCGCGTACCGGTCGACGCGCTCGCACCGATTGATCGCTGTCGTCGTAGACCTCGTCGGCACCGAGTCCCAGATATTCCATGGCCCGACGGAACATTGACATATGGCTCAGATTACCTCAGGGCTACCGGTGGCTGACGGACGCTCTCCGAAGAGCGCCGACCCCACCCTCACCATGGTGGAACCTTCCTCGAGGGCGATCGCCACATCGCCCGACATCCCCATCGAGCAACCGACCACGCCGACGACATCGGCCAACCGACGGACCATCGCGAATGCGTCTCGAGTTCGTCGAGGATTCCCGTCCGTGGGTCCAACGGTCATGAGTCCGTCCACGATGAGTCCTGCCCGCCGGGCCCGCTCGACCAATCCGGACGCATCTTCGGGCTCACAACCACCCTTGTCGGCTTCAGACGTGGCATTGACCTGTATGTAGACGTGTGCTCCGGGACTGCGCTTGGCGAGCTCGTCCACGATGGACTCACGATCGACGCTCTGCCACACGGTGACCACCCCGACCAACGAACGCACCTTGTTGGACTGCAATCGTCCGATGAAATGGACCGGCGGATGGTCCGTTCCCACCGTGGCAATCTTGGCGGTCACCTCCTGGGCATAGTTCTCCCCGATTGCATCGCATCCGAGTCGCTGAGCCAACGCGACGACATCGGCTCCGAATCCCTTCGTCACCGCGCAAATCGTGACCGGGCCACGCGTGGCCCCGGCGTTCACGACACGACGAAGTTCCGCCAGTCGGTCTGCAACCGCCGACTCGTCCAACGAACTGTGGTTACTTCAGAAAATCGGGCACGTCGAGATCGTCGTCGTCGCCGTCGTCAGTTCCGAAGATTTCACGCAGACGCGAACTGCCCTTGCCCGCTTCCGGACGTGCGTCCCCCCGAGTCGATGTGGCGTCGACGCGGTTACCGATCCGGCCGGCGCCGGCGTCCCAGCGTTCGAATCCCGAGGCGATGACCGTAACGCGAACCTCGTCGCCTAGGTCGTCGTCGATCACCGTTCCGAGGATGATGTTGGCGTCCTGGTGGGCCACGCGTTGCACCGTCTCTGCAGCCTCGTTCAGTTCGAAAAGGCTCATGTCCGACGGACCAGCGACGTTCAGCAGGATTCCGCGTGCACCTTCGATGGCCGCCTCGAGCATCGGCGACGTGATCGCCGCGATCGCCGCGTTCGCCGCGCGCTTGTCGCCGCTGGCGACACCGATACCCATCAACGACGATCCCGCGTTCGCGAGGATGGTTTTCACGTCGGCAAAGTCGGTGTTGATGAGACCCGGTGTGGTGATGATGCCGGTGATTCCCGAAACACCCTGCATGAGTACTTCGTCGGCCTTCTTGAATGCATCCAGCAGCGTGGTCTTGTCGGTGGCGATCGACAGCAGCTTCTCGTTCGGAATCACGATCAGCGTGTCCACCTTCTCCTTCAACTTGGCGATTCCCTGGTCGGCCTGCACCGAACGGCGACGCCCTTCAAAACTGAATGGTCGCGTCACGATGCCGATCGTGAGTGCTCCCTCGGCCTTGGCGATTTCGGCCACCACCGGTGCGGCTCCGGTACCGGTGCCGCCGCCTTCACCGGCGGTGATGAACACCATGTCGGCACTGGCGAGATGTTCTTGTATCTCGTCGCGATGGGCTTCGGCGGCTTCGCGACCGATTTCCGGGTCGCTACCTGCGCCGAGACCTCGAGTGAGTTCCCGACCGATATCGATCTTGTAACTCGCATCGCTCATGATGAGCGCTTGCGCATCGGTGTTGATGGCGACGAAATCGACTCCTCGCAATCCGGCATCGATCATTCGATTGACGGCATTCACTCCTCCGCCGCCGATACCCACGACCTTGATGACCGCAATCGGCGTGTTTTGCGAGTTGCTCGGCATGTTGTGTCTCACCCCCAAGTTGAGCATGAGGCTCAACCTCTACCGAAGGCACACTAGTCGTTCTTCACCACGGGCTGTCCAGCCGATACATCGATGCCGGTGATGAAGTCGACGTTCTGCTGATTGAGCACGGTCAGCACGCTGATGAGCTTGTTCCGGATGTCCGTCGGGGCTCCGAGGGTCACCTCGGTGCCGGATTTCAGCGTGAACCCGAGCGACTCGGGTCCACTCACCGTGACGTGCTTGACCCGCGGTGCGAGTGATTCTGGCAGCGAAACCGCCAGTTGTGCGGCCGCCTGATACACCAACGAAGGTACGGTTCCCGGGGGCAGATTCGGCCCCACACCCTCGATCTTCATGAACTGTGTGGGCTGCCCGTCCAACACCGCCAGAACGCGACCTTCGAAGTCGAGTACACGGGCCCGATTGTCCACGCCGACGAACCAGGCGACCGCGACTCGCTCGTCGACCTCGATCGTGACACGGTTCGGCAGGTACCACGACAATCGCGCTCGAGCCACCCACGGGTCGCCTTCGAGTCGCCGTTGCGCGCCGTCCAAGTCGGCGGTGAATACGCTCGCCCCGCGCAAGGAGTCGGTCACGCTCTCCAACAACGTCGGATCGGCGTACGTTACGCCGGTTACCTCGATTCGACGGACGCCGAACAGTGGTGAGGCGAGCACCACCAGCGTGAGCGCGAAGACGCCGATGAGCATGCCGAAACCGGCGAGTGGCGAGATGCGTCGGCGCACGAACCGCCTCCACCATGCACGTCGGCCGATTCGTTCGTCGACGATGACGTCCGCCAACGTCGTGGCACCCAGCGATGCGGATGGATCGGCATACGGGCTGGTCGGATCCAGGGTCAGTGACGCCGACCCTTCGGTGCGCTCGTGCGGCAACAAGTGATCGGAGTCGTCGATCACCACCGGAACCCCGGCTGCAGCATCCTGGGCGGTGCGCAACTGTGCGGCCGTGGAGATATCGACCACCTCGGCGACGGGCGTGTCGGCACCCGCGTGGTCGTCTTGCGATCCGCGCGACGACCCGTCGCTCGGTGTGGCGTCCGATCGGGACGCCGCACCCGGCGCGCCGAAGAGTTCCTCCAATTCGGCCACGGCCTCCGGTGGGAGTGGTGGCGCAATCGTGACCGCACCGAGCGTGTCGTCGGGTGAGAGTGGGCCGAATTTGTCATCCAACTTGGTCGGCGTGCGGGCGGATCCGTCGGTGGCGTCGTACTCCCCTCCTACTTGTGCTCCTGCATCACGTGCGACGTCCGGATCGAATCCGACGAGTCGAACTTCGCTGCGCAAGTCGATTCCCAATTCGTCGTAAACGCGTGAACGCACGTGCGCCATGAGCTCGGCAACGTCGTGCGCACTCCCGTCGGGATCGCACTGGATGAAGTTCGCGTGCTTCTCCGACACCTCGGCACTACCGATTCGCAGTCCACGCAACCCCAGGCGATCGATGATGGCACCCGCCGATCCACCGTCGGGTTCCGGATTCACGAACACCGAACCGGCGTTGTGTCCACCGGGCTGCCGCTCACGTCGCCAGCGCACGATCTCGGAGATCTCCTTCTCGCTGGCCATCTGATCCCCCCAACTCAACGCGAACGATGCCGAGAGCACCACGTGATGCGCACGCACGTCGCTGCCGCGGAATCGCAGGCCGAGATCATCGGCCTTCACGTTTGCCACGATGCCCTTTGCCAGGTCGAACACCTTCACGCTCTCCACACTGGACGCGATGTCGGAGCCATGACCACCGGCGTTCATTCGCACGGCACCGCCCACCGAACCGGGCACCCCGACTCCCCACTCGAAACCCGTCAAGCCCCGCGCCGCACTCTGGCGGGCAAGAACGGGAAGTGCCACCGCTCCCCCTGCCACCACTCGCGGGACTGCCGGTCGCTCCGGCCACGTGATGTCCTCGGCGAATTCCCCGAGCATCACGACGAGGCCGTCGAAACCCTCGTCGGCGATCAACAGGTTGCTTCCTCGTCCGATGACGAGCAGTGGCACTCTCTGCTCGCGCAGGGCATTGCTGACGGCGTGCAAATCGTCGATCGAACGCGCCTTCAAGAACAAGCGGGCCGGTCCACCCACCTTGTACGTGGTGAACTGGGCCAACGAAACGTCCCGACGAACCCGCGGCCCGAGCAGGATGCCGAGCCGATCGAGCGCCCGCCGCTGGCGGGCCACGACGTCCGTGTCGTCAGTTGGCACGTGTCAAGTCTCGCCGACGGGCCACCACCTCGTCGGGGAATGTTTCGATGTCGCCGCAGCCCATGGAGATGCAGATGTCACCGTCGCGAACTTCCTTGGCGACGAAATCCACCAAGTCGGCACGTTGGGCACACCATTCCACGCGCAGCGTCGGATGGGCGGCACGAACGGCATCGACCACCAACTCCCCCGTGACGCCGTCGATTCGCTCGGTTCCCGATGCATACACGTCGGTGATGAAGACGACATCGGCATCGACGAATGCATCGCGGTACGTTTCTGACATCACCGCCATGCGGTTGAACCGGTTCGGCTGGAACACCGCCACGACACGCTTCCACCCGCAACGATCCGCTCGCACACCCGCGAGCACGGCCGCGATCTCCGCGGGCAGGTGCGCGTAGTCATCGACGAAGGTCGCCCCGCCATGTGTGGCGCGAGTCTCGAACCGTCGTTTCACCCCTGCGAAATCACCGAATGCAGCGGCCGCCACCCACGGTTCCACACCGAACTCTCCCGCCATCGTGATCGCTGCCAGACAATTGCGAACGTTGTGAACACCACGAAGCGGAATCGACACGTTCGCCCGACCCCACGGCGAGTGCACTACGAACGTGGTGGCGCCGTCGGCAAAGTGCAGGTCGGTCGCAGTGACGTCGAGCGCGCTGCCATCGGCCGCATTCACTCCGTAGGTGCGCGCCGCGTGCATGCGGGCGAGGCGCAGTGCGTGCGGATCGTCCCCGCATACGACCTTGGCACCGGGAATCGCCCCGAGGTATCGGTCGAACGAGTCCACGATGCCGTCGAAGGATCCGTGCTCATCGAGATGGTCGACGTCCACGTTGGTGAGGATGCCGGCCTGAGGTGCTATCGCCAGATGACTGGAATCGCTCTCGTCGGCTTCAACGACGAACATGTCCCGTCCCCAGTGTGCGCTCTGGTCCAACTGGGGAACGTCGGCCCCGATCAGGTATCCGGGGTCCATTCCCGCCTGACGCAGTGCCAAGGTCAGCAACGTGGTGGTGGTGGTCTTTCCGTGCGTGCCGGCAACGGCGATCGTTGGTCGCTGACGAGTAATCCATGCGAGCATCGTGGCTCGCGTCCACACCGGAACGTTCGCGTCGGTCGCCGCACGTAACTCCACGTTTCCACTTCGTACGGCGGCGGAATGCGTCACGACGTCGCAACCGAGTATCGACGTCGGGTCGTGCGGAACGTTGACACGCACGCCGCGGGCACGCAATCGCTCCAGCACCGGCGACTCGCGAACGTCGCTCCCCGACACCACCACACCCATCTCGGCAAGGACGATGGCGATGGCGCTCGTGCCCGGGCCGCCGACACCCACGATGTGGATTCGACCCGGATGCGTCATTGCGCCACCGATTCGATGAGCGAGCCGATTGCCGCGGACCGATTCAACTCGCCCAATGCACGTGACGCCGCCTGCAGCCGTTCGCGCTGGGCATCATCGTCGATGATGCCCAGCAATCGTCGGTCGAACTGCAACTCGAGGTCCGTCTCCTCGAGGACGAGTGCCGCCCCGTTCGTACCCAGCCAGTGCGCATTGAGACGTTGGTGGTCGTCGGCTGCCTGAGCCCATGGAATGATCAGCGCGGCGCAGCCAACCGTCACCAGTTCGGCGATCGTGCTCGCGCCGGCGCGGCACACCACTACGTCGGCAATCTGCCACACATCGGCCATCACATCATGGCGTGCGCGGCGGACGTTTTGCAGGCTGGCACCGGCGGGAGATGGGGGCGACTCGCTCATGTAGCGCTCACCCACCAAATGCAGCACCGCAAGGTCCGTTCGCGCGGAGTGCTTCTGCACGAACCGCTCGATGGCGTCGTTGATGACGCGCGACCCGAGCGAACCACCCATGACCACCACGATTCGTCGGGCTGGATCGATCCCGAAGACGGATGCGGCCCGTGCGCGTTGGGAGGCGGTTACGGCGGCGTCGCGCGCGAGTTGGCGCACGTCGCTTCGTACGGGTGCGCCAGTGTGCACCGCCCCGGGAAGCGTCGAACCTGCGAACGCCGCCGCTACCGCGACCGCCTTGCGGGCTTGACGACGCGTGGCCAGTCCGGGATGCCGGTCGTAACTCACCACGACGACGGGTATTCGCAGCGCACCCGCGGCACGCACGGCAGGTTCGCTCGCGAAGCCGCCGACACTCACCACCACTCGAGGCTGCCAACGTCGAAGTTGCCTCGTGGCCCGCGCCGTTGCCACGACCATCTTGGGAGCGGCAAGCATCGTGCGCCACACCGCGCCCGGCTTCAGGCTCCGCTGTAGACCATCGACGTTGAGCAGGAGACGTGGATGTTCGGTTCCGGCCAGCAGTTGGACATCGCTGGAGCGCTGCGACGCCACGAATGCAATGGACCGCGGCGCCCGACCGCCGCCGACCAACTGCTCGGCAATCGCCAGTGCAGGAACGATGTGGCCCGCGGTTCCGCCGCCGGCGATGACGGCAAAGACTTTGGGCGACGAAGGGATGTTCGCTGTCGTCACGAGACTGCGTCGAACGCTACCGCTGTGCCGTGGCCGCGTCGGGCGGTCACGAAACCTTTCGCGCAATGTTCAGCAGCAACCCGGCAGCACCCAACGTGATGAGGAGCGAACTTCCGCCGTAGGAGATCAGTGGCAGCGTCAAGCCGGTGACCGGAATGACACCGACCACACCGCCGATGTTGATGAGCGCCTGAACGGCGAACCACACCGTGATTCCCGCGGCCAGGAGCGCACCGGAATAGTCGGGCGCGCGCATCGCCACGACGAAGCCGAAGAACGTGAGCAGGAAGAATCCCCCGATTACGAGGGTGGACCCGAACAAACCGAATTCCTCCGCAATCACCGTGAAGATGAAGTCACTGTGGGCGAGCGGCACGTATCCCCATTTGCTGGTGCCAGCCCCGGGCCCGACACCCAGCATGCCGCCATTGGAGATACTGATGATCGACTGCCACACCTGGTAACTGGTGTGCTCACGATTTCCTTCGATGTCGAGGAAGGCCGTCCAGCGACTCTGGCGAGATGCCGAGGTGAGGACGTATCCGACACCAAGTAACGCAGCACCGACTGCGGTCACCCCGATCCACCGCACCGGGCAACCAGCCATGTACAACACCGTGAAGGCAATCCCCGACAGGACGATGGCCGCCCCGAGATCGCTCTGCACCATGGCAAGTCCGGCCGCCACCAGCCACGCAAACACCGCCGGACGGAACGTGCGCTTGAAATCGGTGAGTTCGCGCTGACGACGACCCAGGTTGTTCGTGAGGTAGATGATGAGGGCAAACTTGAGCAATTCGGAGGGCTGGAATCTGATCGGCCCCATCTCCACCCATGCCCGCGCACCGTTCACGGTGATGCCGAGCGGACTCAATGGCAACAGGTTCAATCCGATGACGAAGGTGAGCATCGGCTTGTTGAGTCGCTGCCACGCGCGGTACGGCATCCGATAGGTGCCCAACGCCACGATCACTCCAAAGAACGCCCACATCAATTGTTTGAGGAACATGGTGAACGCCGAGCCGCCATTGTTGACTGACACGATCGACGACGCGGAGAGCACCATGACGAGGCCGAGGGCCACCAACACGGTGACGATGAGGAGGATTCCGTAGAAGAGTTTTCCCGGCTGGGTTTCGGAACCGACGTTCCCGCTCAAGCGTCGCCCGGCGAGCACCGCTCGCCGACGTTCGCGCAATGATGGGATCGAGATGGAACCCGAGGGGTCTGCACTTACCGTCGTCATGTTGCCTTCTCCTTCGTGAGATCTTGGACGCACCGCGCGAAGTCATCGCCGCGCTCGCCGTAATTCGAGTACCAGTCGTAACTCGTACACCCCGGCGACAACAGGACCACGTCGCCCGGTTCTGCGCTCCGTTGTGCCGCTCGCACCGCTTCCTCCATGCTGGTTGCGCGGACGACCGTGCACACGCCAGCGAACGCCTCGGCGACGAGATCCGCCGAGTGGCCGGTTGCCACCACCGCACGCATGCGTTGCGGCTGACTGGCCATGGACGACAGGTCGAGACCCTTGTTCTTGCCTCCGGCGATGAGCACGATTCGGTCGAACGACGTCAGAGCGGCCTGTGCGGCGTGTGGGCTGGTGGCCTTGCTGTCGTTGTAGTACGACACGCCGTCGATCTCGGCGACGAACTGAATGCGATGCGGCGCGTGCTGGTACCGCGCCAACGCATTGGCGACACCTTCCACCGTGCCGAGCCCCGACTCCAGCACCAGCGCACTCGCCGCCAGTGCGTTCGTCAGATCGTGCGGCAATGCGCGACCGAGTTGACCCACGTCGACGATGCGACCGTGCGGCCCGACGAGTGCGTCGTTTTCCACCCGGTAATCGGCGTTCTTCAGTCCGAACGTGACCACTCTCGCTGCAGTTCTTCGTGCGCTTGCCAGGATGGCCTGATCGCGAATCGGTGCAACCGCGACGTCACCGCTACGCGCCGCACACCAGATTCGCTCCTTGGCTCGCCGATACGACTCGAGGTCGCGATGCCAATCAAGATGGTCGGGGGCCAGGTTGAGCCACGTTGCGGCCTCGGCTCGAAAGTCGCGTGTGTAATGGAGACGGAAACTGGAGCACTCGACGGCATAGGCATCGTGTGCTTCGTCGAGAGCCTCGACCCAAGGAGTTTCCGTGTTGCCCACCGCGGCGGCCCGCCGACCCGATGCCGACAACATCGCCGCCGCCATCAACGTCGTGGTGGTCTTGCCGTCGGTTCCCGTGATCGCGACGATCGGGCGGGGTGCACCGCCGGCCCGTTCGTTACGATACGCGAGTTCGATCTCCGAGACGAGTTCCACCTTGGCTCGTAACGCACTCGCGATGATCGGATGCGACTCGGGAATTCCCGGGCTCGGTGCAACCTGCACGAACTCCCCCATCCGCCGCGCGCAGGCCATGGCCGCATCGGGACCTTGGTGCAGCTCCGCACCGATGGACGTTGCAAACGACTGGTGCTCTTCGGATACGCGATCGTCGGCGACGATGAGTCGCTCGCCCTGCGCCGCAAGGAATCGCGCGGTGCTTCGACCGGCGACGGCAAGTCCGTAGACGAGCGTGGTCACTGCGTGCCCTCCATCACAACACCGCGTCGCCGATGAGTCGAATCTCGTTCGTGAAGTCGGCGATGAAGAGGGCGACACCGGCGGCAACGCACAACGCGGCGAGCAACCAGAAGCGAATGATCACCGTCGTCTCGGGCCACCCCGACAGTTCGAAGTGGTGGTGGATTGGGGACATCTTGAAGAGGCGCTTCTTGCGTCCGCTGGCTTTGAACACGCCCATCTGAACAGCGACGGAGCCCGCCTCCATCACGTTGATACCGCAAATGATCGGCAACAAGAAGTGCGTGTTCGTCGTGACCGCAAGCAAACCGAGTGCCGCACCGATGCCGAGGGCACCGACATCGCCCATGATGATTCGGGCGGGAGCCGCGTTCCACCAGAGGAATCCGCCGCACGCCCCGGCCATCGCGGCCGCGAGAACCGCCAGATCCAGCGGATTCACCATCGACGAGTAGATGTCGGAATTTCGGAATGCGAAGTAGGCGATGAGCCCGAACGCCCCGAAACCGAACATCGCGGATCCAGCCGCCAGACCATCGAGACCGTCGGTCACGTTCACCGCATTGGTCGTGGCCCACACCATGAGTGCCGTCCAGATGACCCAGACGGGCGTGCTCACGTCCCAACCCGGCACCTCCGCGCGGGTGAAGGAGATGGTTTCGCTGACACCCGTTTGCGTGGCGATCAACCACATCAGCACCACGACGATGCCGAAGGTGATCCAGCCCTTTTTCTTCCAGAAGATTCCCCGGTTGTGTTGGCGTCGGACCTTCAGGTAGTCGTCGAGAAAGCCAATCGCCGCGAGGATCACGATGGCGAGCCACATGAACAACGCCTGGTCGGAAAAGACCAAGCCTTCACGAGCGTGTGGAATGAGCCATCCGACGAATGCCGCGAGCAGGATTGCGATGCCGCCCATGGTTGGTGTGCCCTGCTTGTGCATGTGGTGGGTCGGTCCGCGATCCTCTGCGCCGAGGATGGGCTGACCCTTACCCAATCGGGAGAAGAACCACATCAACGCCCGAGTGAACGTGATGGACAGGACGATGGCAATGGCACCCGCCATGAGGATCGCGATCACTTTCCTGCCCCCAGAATCTGGCGTGCAACGTCGGCGTCGCCGAACGGAACTTCGACACCGGCGATGGTTTGCGTCGCCTCATGACCGCGGCCGGCTATGACGACCACGTCTCCCGCTTCTGCCGTCGAACACGCGATCTCGATGGCTCGTCGACGATCGATCTCGATCACCAACCGACCATGGTGCGAATCCGGGATACCCGTCACGATCGCCGCAACGATGGCCTCCGGCGACTCGTTGCGGGGATTGTCGCTCGTCACGATGATCCGGTCGGCCACACAAGCGGCCTCCCCCATCTCCGCACGCTTGCTCGGATCCCGATCTCCGCCGCAACCGAACACCGCGGTGACCTTCGCCCCCACCTCGGCGTCAAGCAGATCGCGTGCCGAATTGAGGACGTTGCGCAATGCCTCGGGCGTGTGCGCGTAGTCCACCACCACGGCGAAGTTGCCGTCGTGTTGCACCACCTCGAATCGTCCGGGAATTTGTTTCATGGTGGCCAGCCCGGCAGCGATGTGCTCGGGGGTGATTCCAAGTTCAGCCGCCGTGGTCGCCGCGGCCAGGGCATTGAGCACGTTGAAGTCTCCCCCGACCGCGCAGTGGATTCGCGTACCCCTCCAGGTGAAACTGCTTCCACCAACCACCCGACGGACATCGTCGGCATCGTCGCTGCCGAACGGGGTCACCGGCACGTCCGTTTGTTCGGCGATCTTGCGACCGTAGACATCGTCGTGATTGACGATCGCCCGCGAGGTGTAGTCGAGCGTGAAGAGGCTCGCTTTTGCGGCGAAGTACGCGTCATGGGTGCGGTGGAAATCGAGGTGATCGTGACCGAGGTTGGTGAAGATCGTGGCCGCAAAGTGCATGCCGGCAACTCGCTGAAGGGCCAGGGCATGGGACGACACCTCCATCACCACGGTGTGCGTCCCGGCGTCACGTTCGATGGCGAGGGTGCGCTGAAGTTCGGGGGCTTCGGGCGTGGTTCGCGCGCCGCTCAGGGTTCCAAGCACGGTCGTGCGCCGACCCGCATGCTCGAGAATCGCACCCAACATGTGGGAGGTGGTGGTCTTTCCGTTGGTGCCCGTCACACCGACGACTTCCACACTGCTACTCGGATGATCGTGGAATGCTGCAGCCAGGTGTCCCACGGCTGCACGAGTGTCGGTCGCGATGATCTGTGGGACCTCCAACTCGGGCAGGGAGTGATCCACCAAGAGCGCCACCGCCCCCGACCGCACTGCTTCGCGAGCAAAGTCGTGGCCGTCGAAACGTTCGCCGCGCACGCAACAAAATATCGACCCCGCACGTACGTTGCGACTGTCGTTCGTGACGTCGGAAACGATGGCCGCGGTATCACCCTCGACACGCATCAACGGAATCGAGCCCGATGCGATGGGCCGACCCCGCCCGGGCCTCCCCACCCGTGCGAGCACTCCGCCGAGCGTCTGCATCGCCTTAGTGCCCCGGTCCGAGTTCTGCTGGTCGCGACCCGATGCATCCGGTGTCACCGGGTTCCGGCCGCAAACTCAGCTCGTTGACGATGACCTGACCGATACGTGCGAACACCGGTGCCGCCGCGGTACCACCGAAGCGGTCACGTGAGCTCGGATCTGGTTCGTCGATGGAGACCAGGACGGTGAACTGGGGCTTGTTTGCCGGTAGGAAACCGACGAAGGACGCAAAATATGCGCGTGAGCCGTCGTCCTTCAGATACGTGCCGTTGTCCTGGCGAATGTAGCCGGTACCCGTCTTGCCAGCCACCGAAAGACCGGGCATCTTGGCGAGCTGTGCCGTTCCGTAACAGACCACGTCGGTCATGAGTGAACGCATGGTTGCGGCGGTTGCGCTCGAAATGACGCGCCGCGTCGGCGCATCGGGTGTCGCAGTGCTCACGCCGGCATCGTTCACGGTTGCAGTCACCAGTTTTGGCCCGATGTACACGCCGTCATTCGCGACCACGTTCACCGCCGACACCAACTGAACGGCGGTGGATGCATACCCGTATCCGTACGAGAACGTGAATTTCTCCGTACCTTCCCAGTTTCGCGCCAACTTGAGCAAGCCCTTCGACTCGCCCGGAAACTGCAGCGACGTCTTGTCGCCGAATCCGAATGCCGCCAGCCATTGTCGGTTGCGCTCGGTGCTCAGCGTCTGCGAAATCTGGATCGTTCCCAAGTTGGATGAGTCGACCAGGATCTTGCGCACGCTCATCGGCTCGGTCTTGTGCGGGTAGGCGTCCTTGATCTCCTGTTCCCACTGGGTCCCCTGATTGAACACCTGTTTGCCGGGCACCACGAAACTGGATTGTGGAGTGACCTTTCCTTCCTCGATCGCTGCGGCGACGCTGAAGACCTTTGCAACCGATCCCGGCTCGTGGGCTTCCACCGCGGCGAAGTTCCCCGAGCTGTGGCCGTAGGTTCCGTCCTCGTTGCGACGCACGTTCGACATCGCGTAGATCTCCCCGGTTTGCGTGTGCATCACGATCGCCGTACCACTACGCGCGAGCACCCGTTCCACTTGCTGTTGCAGGATGCCGTCGACCTGGAATTGCAGCGCGCGGTGAATGGTGGTGACGAGATCCCCGCCGTCCACCGGCGAGACGTACGTGGAGTCCGCCGATGCGATGCTCTGTCCACGGCTGTTTACTTGCCGCTCGGACTTTCCGTTCACGCCGGTGAGTACGTCGTCGTACTGCAGCTCGATTCCGCCGATACCGACTCCGTCGAGGTCGGTTCTTCCGACGATCGGTCGCAGGCTCTCGGTGGTCAGCGCGCGACCGCTCTCGCGAGTCGAACCCACACCTGGGAGTTTCAAATCCATCACCGCTTTTGAGGTCGCGGTGTCGGCTTGTCGGATCACGTAGGTGAAGCTGGACTTCTTGTTCTGCAGACGGGACGCCAGATTGTTCTCGCTCTCGGGCGAAAGTTGCAGCACCATCGCCAAGGCGCGAGCGGTGGTGATCGGGTCGGTGACCTCCCTGGGATCGGCAAAGATCGTGCGCGTCGGAATCGGAATCGCCAACTCCGCCCCGTCACGGTCGTAGATGCTCCCGCGCTCGGCAAAAACGACGTTGGACCGAACACGCTGATTGACGCTGTGCTCTCGATTTTCGGATGCCTTGACGGTTTGAAGCACGAACACCCGCAGGTACACCAGGGAGAGCACCAGAAAGATCACCATGAACATCGTCGATATGCGCTTGCGCATGTCGCCGGCATGGATGTTGTCGGTCATCTTCGTTGCGCCGTACGCGGAGATTGCTCCGAAGAAGTCGCTCGTGGTCATGGAACGCGGTCGACGAATCGGTGACGTGTCGTTCATGGCGTACCCACCACCTCGAACCGTTGCGCTTGCGCCAACGCACCGTTCGTCGCCACCCCGGCCGGCGGGTCGGCAAAGAGCGGATTCATGCGCGCAGTGCTCGCCATAACCTCTGCCACGACATCGGCCGGAACTTCGACGAACTTGGTGCTGAGTCCCTGGTACATGCCCATCATCGTCGCTTCCTCCCGCAATCTGCCCGGAGAGAGCAGTTCAGCGCGCTCCTGGCGCAAATTGTCGTAGTGCGATTCGGCAAGTCGGAGATCGGTCGTGAGGGCGTCGAGTCGCAACTGCTGTTCCGCGATCGTCGCCTGGAACACGATCACCCCGATCGTGAACGTGGCGAGTCCGAACACCACCAACGACGCGCGCGAAACGCGGCTGCGTCGACGAACGGGCTGCGGCACCACTCGCAGATGGGCACCCGAATCCCGGTGATGGGTGGGTACTGCCACGGGGGTCGCATCGTCGTAGTCGGGAATCCGCTCGGCTGAGCCATCGAATCGGGACGAACTGCGCCTCGCCGACACGGCAACCGAGCTTCGCGCCTGACGGCGTGCTCGCGCACGGGCAGTTGCCGACGATGTCATGGCGTCGACCCGCAATCCCCGACGAACCTCATAGGGGCGTCTCGCAGCGTTCCATCGCGCGCAGTCGCGCCGAGGAGGCACGCGGGTTTCGCTGCTGCTCCGCGGTGCTCGGATGTTTCGCCACACGGACCTTGCGCCACGCACGGGGGGCCGTGCGCGACGGGTGGGCGAACGGGGTGGCGATGTTCGGGCGAGACGAATCCACTTCTGTCTCACGCATGACGTTCTTTACGATGCGGTCCTCACCACTGTGGTACGACAACACTGCGATTCGTCCTCGTGGTTCAATCATCGCCATGACGTCGCGCAACGACGTCGACAGGATGTCCAACTCGGCGTTGACTTCGATCCGAATGGCCTGGAACGTGCGTTTGGCCGGGTGACCACCGCTTCGACGCGTCGCCGCGGGAATCGCCGCGGTAACCACGGCGGCCAACTGCATGGTCGAGGAGATGGGTCGGGCCGCAACGATGGCCTCGGCGATACGTTTCGCGAAGCGTTCGTCGGCGTTTCGCTGCAGAAGTTCGGCGATGGTGTCGGCGTCGTATTCGTTCACCACGTGCCACGCCGAGAGGGTTTCGCTGCGGTCCATTCGCATGTCGAGGGGTGCGTCGGTCCGGTAGGAAAACCCACGATCCGCAATGTCGAGTTGGGGCGAAGAGACTCCGAGATCGAACAGCGCGCCTGACAGCCGCGTGATGCCGAGCCGCCCGAGCACCTCGGCGGCACGGTCGAATCTTGCGTGCACCGCGGTGAAACGCCGCGCGTCGGCGTCGCCCAGCGAGTTCTTCACTTCGATTGCGTGCTCGATGGCCATCATGTCTCGATCGATCCCCACTACATGCAGACCTGCGTGTCGCCGGAGTATCGCCGTTGCGTGTCCCGCCATCCCGAGCGTTGCATCGAGCAACACTCCGTTGGGGACTATCGCGAACAGTTCGACGATCTCTGCGATCATCACTGGTTCGTGGATCTCGCTCATCAGCAGTCCCCCGGCCAACATTTGTCTCCGGGATTTCTCCCCGGATGACGAAGACGGAAGCGGGCGGAGTTGGGGCTGTCCATCTTTGCTGACCGGGAGACTGCTGATGAGCGAAACCTCAACGTGACCAGTGGTCGCGTCGAAGTGTGCCTCGGTTCTCCCTTCTGTTTTCGTGGTTGAACGTCATGTTCTCGTGACCGAACGTCATGAGGCGCCGCCGGCCATCTGCTCGGCACCCGCTTCGCTGATTCGTTGGTGACGTGACGGATCCCAGATTTCGCAGCGATCGAACGACCCGCTGATCACCACGCGTGAGTCCAGCGTGAGCCCGGCGTACGTGCGCAACTTTTCGTCGATGTTGATTCGACCCTGGGCGTCGACCGCAACCTCCACTGCGCTTGCGGCCAGGGCGCGCTGTTGGACGCGATCCATCTCGCCGCGACGAACCTTCTCGATGACGTCCTTGGCGACGTCCTCGAATGCCTCGGCAGTGAGAATGTCGACGCACTTGTCGGCGCCCATCTGCAGGTAGCAACGCGGCTCGAGGCGCGGACGAAATGCGGCGGGAAGTGCAACACGACCCTTTGGATCGAGTTGTCGTTCGTGTAATCCGACGAACATCTTCCGCTGTCTTCCTTCCCATCCGACTGCTCGGATCCCGTGATGGGTGACCCCATCGCCCCGAACGCTATCCCCCACTTCCCCCCACTGTCAACCATTCCACCCCACCTCTCCCGTGGAGCCCCCATGATGCCCCCCCAACCGACCAGCGCGGACACGTCCCGACGGCTGCCATCGGTCCCGGCTCGTCTCGACGGGTGCCATGGGTATCGTCTCGGGGTGCAGATGCACCCGCACTCTCTGCTGCCGCGTCACTCCGACGCCGTGGCGGGCGCGTCCCTCGAACGCGAAACTCTGCGCCGAGTGTGGCACTTCGCCCGGCCGTACCGCATGACGATCGGGATCTTTCTCGGGGCCATCTTGCTGTCGGCCCTCGTTGCCATCGTTCCGCCGTTCGTGTTTCGCGCGATTCTCGACACCGCAATCCCTGCCAACGACCGGGCCATGGTGTGGTGGCTGGCACTCGTAGCGGTGCTGGCCGCCCTCACCGAAGCGGCGTTGGCCATCGTGCAGCGATGGGGGTCGGCGCGAGTCGGCGAAGGCCTGATCTACGACCTTCGTGTTGCACTCTTCGACAAGGTGCAGCGCATGCCCATCGCCTTCTTCACCCGCACACAGACGGGGTCGCTCATCAGTCGGCTGAACAACGACGTGATCGGTGCCCAGAGTGCAGTCACTTCCTCCCTGGGCACGGCGGTGAGCAACGTGGTCATTCTCGTCACCACGATTGCGGCAATGGTGGCGTTGGAGTGGCGCCTCACGGTGGTGTCGTTGGCGGTACTGCCGGCCTTCATCATTCCCGCACGTCGTGTCGGCAAGAAGTTGCAGGGCATCGCGGCACGCCAGATGGATCTCAACGCACAAATGAACACCCAGATGCAGGAGCGATTCAACGTGTCCGGGGCGCTTCTCGTGAAACTCTTCGGGCGTCACCGCGACGAGGTGGGGGCGTTCTCGGGTCGCGCCGCAGGCGTGCGGGATTCGGGTGTCTTGGCCGCGATGTACGGTCGCGTGTTCTTCGTTGCCCTCGGCTTGGTGGGGGCACTCGGCGCGGTTGCCGTCTATGGCATCGGCGCACAGTTGGTGGTGTCCGGAGACATCACGTCGGGCACCCTCGTTGCCCTGGCAGCACTCGTCACTCGCGTTTACATGCCACTCACGGCACTGAGCAATGCCCGGGTGGAGCTCCTCACGTCGTTCGTCAGTTTCGACCGCGTGTTCGAAGTACTCGATGCCCCAACCTCGATCGTCGATCGCCCCGGCGCATTCGACCTACGCGAACCCCGAGGCCGCATCGACTTCGAACACGTTGGTTTTCGTTATCCGCCCGCCGCGGACGTATCGATCGCGTCGCTCGAGGCACCCGGCACCCCAGCGGGCGACCCGGACCGCGACGTGCTGACCGACATCAGCCTTTCGATCGCGCCCGGCGAAACCGTGGCCATCGTCGGACCGTCCGGCTCAGGCAAGTCCACTCTCGCCGCGCTGATCCCCCGGTTGTACGACGTCACGAGTGGGAGTATCCGACTGGATGGCAACGACGTGCGCGATCTCACCATCGATTCGCTGCACTCTGCAATTGGCGTGGTGTCGCAGGACCCGCACCTGTTTCACGAGAGCATCGAGTCCAACCTGCGGTACGCGCGACCGGACGCTTCCCTCGACGACATCATGACCGCATGCAAGAACGCACGAATCCATGACACCATCACGGCACTACCCGACGGATACCACACCATGGTTGGTGAACGGGGCTACAGGTTCTCTGGCGGCGAGAAGCAACGTCTCGCAATCGCTCGAATGTTGTTGAAGAATCCCGTGGTGATGATCCTCGATGAAGCAACCAGCCACCTCGACAACGAGAGTGAGTCGCTGGTGCAGGCCGCCCTTGACGATGCCATGCAGGGTCGCACATCGGTGGTGATTGCGCACCGACTTTCAACCATCACCACCGCCGATCGCATCGTGGTGCTCGAGCGCGGACACATCGTCGAACACGGCACCCATCGCCAGTTGATGGCGCTGGATGGTGCCTACGCACGGCAAATGCGTGCCGGTGGCATGTTCGCTTCCACCCAGCCCGACGTGACCACCTAGTCCAGCAGCTCGGCTAAGTGCGCGAGCGCAGCACTCGCAAGGGCGTCGAGAGCGTCGCCCACGCCCGCCGCGTCGTTCAGGCGGCTCGGTACGACCTCGCACAGCAGCGACTCGTAAAGCGAGACGTCGATCGTGCCGAACACGGTGCACTGGAATCGAGCGGCGTCCTTCGTGCGACGCTGTGAGATTCCCACCACTTTGCGGTTTGCATGAACCACTTCACCCGGCCCAACCGAAGCAAAGCACACCCTACGTTCTGGTGCGGTCGCCACGAGTTTGTCGCGCCACACCCGCCATCCACCGTCGACGGGCCCACCCCCCACCACATCACGTAATACCTTGCACCACGCTTCACCCAGCCACCAGCTTGCTCGCTCGACGTCATCGCACCACTCACGGTGTCCTCGTGGCACCGTGACGTCGATCCACACGTGGTCACGGGGTCTTAGCACCACCACGCCCCCGCCACTGCGACGGCGCACGACGTCGAATCCGAGTTCACGAGCCACTGGTGCATTCACGACGTCGAATGATTGCGTACTTCCTATCACCACGGCCTGACGCGAAATCTCCAACTGCTCCACCACGGCGGACGCCACGATCGGTCGCGCGTGCAGCTCGCCCGCGGAGCCCCTCACGAGGCGATCGAGAGGTACTGCTTCCACGCCTCCGGCACGCGCACCACCGACACGGTGATCCACGCCATGTCCCGGGGGGTGTGCGGAATCTTGGCCAGCATCATGCCCGCCTCCTTGGGCGTGCGATCGCGTTTGTGGAGATTGCACGTGCGACATGCCGCAGCCACGTTCTCCCACACGTGCTCACCACCACGGGACCGCGGCACGACATGATCGATCGAGTCCGCCGGACGACCGCAGTATTGGCATTTGTAGCCGTCGCGAGCGAATACGGCACGGCGCGACAATGCCGTACGGCGGCGAAAGGGCGCCCTCACCACGTAATTGAGTCGGATCACCAGTGGTGAGCGCATCACCAAGGACGCCGCCCGAACCTCGGTGCCGTCGTCCTCGACGATCTCGGCCTTTTCGGAGAGCACCAGGCAAATGGCGCGCCGCGCCGACACCACGCTGAGCGGCTCGAACGTTGCATTGAGAACGAGCGCGCTCCTCATGCGGCTACGCCCTGGCTCTGGGTCTACTCAATTCGTCCCTGCGTCGCGCCCGAAGTTCACGACGCAGCGATCGACACCAGGAGAGATACGTCACGACGTCGTTCGCTTCGGGACGGTGCATGGCATCACCGTACTGCGTTTCCATTCGGAACTGCAGGTAACGCCGATCGGGCAACGGAAGGAACGGCGCTCTGCGCCACCATCCGTTCGGCGCGAGACGAAACACCTGCACGATTGCAACACCCCACAATCGTGGACGCCGCGCCACCGCCGTGAACGTCGACTCGGGCACGGGGATTTTCAGCCGGGCTTCGGCTCTTTCGGCAGGCCGAGCACCATCTCACCGATGATGTTGCGTTGAATCTGCGATGAGCCGGCGTAGATGGTTCCGGCACGAGCATTGAGGAAGGTCATCGCCCAACTCATCGACGAATTCGGGGCCCCGGCGTCGTCGGTTTGAAAGGCGGTGCTCGGCTTGCGACCAACCGGAATCATTGCATCCATTCCGAGGATGTCCAGCGCAAGTTCGGTGGACTTCTTGTGGTACTCGCTCCAGTACAGCTTGGAGATCGCACCATCGGGTCCGGGATGGTGTCCGGCGAGGAACTTCGTCAGCGTGCGACGTCCCAGATACTTCATCACCTGCACCTTGGAATAACACCACGCGAGACGCTGTCGGATGCGCGGATCGTTCAGCACTCCCCGCTCGGTCGCCAACGCCACCAGTCGGTCGAATTCTGCTTCGTAACGGATGGGCCCCGTGGCTGCCGCTTCACCGCGCTCGAAACCCAGCAACGCCATGGCCACGGCCCAGCCGTTGTTCACTCCGCCCACCACGTTGTCCTTGGGAACACGAACGTCGGTGTAGAACACCTCGTTGAATTCGCTCTCACCCGAGATCATCTTGATGGGACGAACCTCGATGCCGGGCTGGCGCATGTCCACCAACAAAAAGGAGATTCCCTTGTGTTTGGGCGCGGTCGGATCGGTACGAGCCAGGGTGAAGATGTGGGTCGCAAGGTGGCCCGCCGAGGTCCAGATTTTTTGACCGTTCAGTACCCATTCGTCCCCATCCAGCTCTGCCTTCAGGCCGAGATTGGAGAGGTCGCTCCCGGCATTCGGTTCGCTGTAGCCCTGACACCAGATGTCGTCTCCTGCGATGATGCGGGGCAAGTAGTGGCGCTTCTGCTCCTCGGTGCCGAACAACAACAGCGTGTTGCCCAGCATCTGAATGCCAAAGACGTCGTTCATTGCACCCGTTGGAACGCCGGCGCGAGTGAACTCCTCGGCAACGATCACCTGCTCGAGCGCCGACAGACCACCGCCGCCGTATTCCGCCGGCCAACCGGGCGCCAGGTAGCCGGATTGGGCGAGGTGTGCTCGCCATTCAGTGATGAACGTCTCGAGCTCCTTGCCGTCGAGGGCCCCGATGCCCTTCCAGTTGGCGGGGAGCTTTTCGGAAAGGAACGCCTGCACCTTTTCACGGTAGGCCTCTGCTTCTGGGGTGTAGGTCGGACGCATGTGGGCAACGCTAGTTCAGTCCAGCTGACGGCGTGCTACCGCGGCAGCACCAATGAGTGGTGCATCGCCGCCGAGGCCCGTGGGGAGTATTCGCACTCCGCGTGCGAACGAGATCATGGCGTAACGGTCGGCCTCCTCTTGTGCGGCACGATAAAACGGTTCGCCAAAACCCAACGCCACCGATCCGCCGATCACCGCCAGGCGCAGATCCAGCAGCGCTGCAACCGATGCGACGGCTCGGCCCACGTACGTGCCAGTCTGGTGTACGACTTCGGGTGTCGCATCCGCCGCCGACCTTCCCGTCATCGCGGCGATGGCGGTTCCCGATGCGACGGCCTCCAAACAGCCTCTCGCTCCGCACTTGCACAATCGCCCGTTGGGCACCACGTTGATGTGACCGATGTGTCCGGCATTTCCGGTGTTGCCGTCGAGCAACCTGCCATCGGTGATGATGCCGCCACCCACTCCGGTGGATACGACCATGCCGATGACGTCTCGAGCCCCGACGGCGGCACCGCACCAAGCCTCGCCGAGCACCACCGCCTTTGCGTCGTTGTCCACGAAGGTGGGCAGCCCCGTCAACGAAGCGAGCGATGACCGAAGTGGAAAGTCGCGCCACGTGGGGATGCTGAGGGTCGACACCTTGTCGCCTTCGTTCGACATCGGACCGCCCGACCCCACGCCGCAGGCGACGAGTCGATAACCCGCACCATCCGGCGAATCGATCGACGCAACTCGTGATGCAACGTCGAGTACCAGCGCTGCGAGCTCATCCCATACGCCTTCGTCAGGAGTATCGCATCGAGCGTGCGTCAGCACTCGCCCGTTCGCCGAGACGATCCCCGATGACAATTTGGTGCCGCCGATATCGACGGCGAGATACGCCTGATTCACCGCTACCTCAACCCGAGTCCGCGACCCTTACTGGTCGCGGCCCATCTTGTCGCGAAACTGCTTGGCGTTCTCGCGCGTGGTTCGCAACATAGTTCCCACGTCCCGGAGCCCCACCTTGCCCACCGCGCGCAACTCCCGCTCGATCACCAGAACACACAGCAGCATGAGGGCGAACCCGGCGAACCCGGCGGAAAAATGGAATTGCAGACCGACGAATACGAGGGCCAATGACGCAACGGCTCCGAGTGCGGCCCAACGCACTTTCTTGACCGCCGGTCGGTACAAACCGGACGGAGAGACGGCCTGCGCAAAGCGCTCGTCGCTCTCGAGTTGCGCCTCGATCTGGCGAAGGATCTGCTGTTCGTTGTCAGACAGTGGCACAGCCGGCACCTCGCACGACGTTGATGGGGTGATTCATTTGTAGCGAGCGTAGTAGCGCGGTGTCAAAACGCAAATCGCTCAGCGCTCATGTTGTTGGTCACGCCGCGGACCCCACGGGGTGCTCCGTGCATCGTCCGTGACTCCCGTACTGATGGCGTCGTCACCGAACTTTTGTCGAATTTCGTCGACTGTCCTCGACGCAGTTCGCCATTCTGCATCGGACCGAGTATCGGATGTATCGAAGAGACTCAACTGGCCATCGGGCACACCGAAATTTCGCAGACTCACACCCGCCAGCCGAACCCCTGCTTGCACATCCACTTCCTTCAGCGCTTCGTCGAGCACGGCCATGATCGCCTGGCTTGTTTCCACGGGATCCTCCACTGTGTGTGACCGTGTCATGTTGCTGAAGTCTCCGTAGCGAATCTTGAGGGTGATGGTGAGTGCCGCAATTCCGCTTTCCCTGCACCGACGCGCGACGTTGTCCGCCATTCGCAGCAGGTGTCGGCGCAATTCGCCGCGGTCGGTCACGTCCTCGCCGAAGGTCTCCTCGCTGCCAATCGACTTCGCCTCGCGTTCGGGTTCCACACTTCGATCGTCGATCGCGCGGCTGAGCTCGAGAAGGTGTCGGGCGTGGCCTTCACCGAGGGCGAGCTCCAGGATCCGCAATGGACAGTTGGCGATATCACCGACCGTACGCAAACCGATGCCGTGGAGTTTCTCGAGAGTGACGGGTCCGACACCCCAGAGCATCCCGACATCCAGCGGCGTCAGGAACTCCACCTCGGTACCGGGGCACACCTCGAAAACTCCGGGCCCGGGATCGATGCGCTGTCGCGAGGCGCGGGGCTTTGCAAACTCCGTTGCAAGTTTGGCGATGAACTTGGAGGTTGCGATTCCCACGCTGCATGCCAGACCCACGTGAACTCTCACCGCTCCACGAACCTCGTGCGCGATGGAGCGCGCGTCGCCGAATATCCGCCCCGCACCGGAGACGTCCAAGAACGCCTCGTCCAAGGACAAGCCCTCCACCAGTGGCGTGAACTGCCGGAACACCTCGAACACCCGCGAACTGACGTCGGCGTAGTACTCGTGATCACCATCGAGAAAGATCGCATCTGGGCAGAGTCGACTGGCCTGCGCTGACGCCATCGCGGAGCGAACCCCGAATTGCCGGGCCTCGTACGACGCAGCCGCCACGACGCCACGTTTGGCTGATCCACCGACCACCACCGCCTTCCCGAGAAGTTCCGGTCGCCGCAACTGCTCGCATGCCACGAAGAACGCGTTCATATCCACGTGCAGGATGCGTCGTGGGTGCCGGGCGTGGTGCTGCGTGACGGGTGTCCCCGAACCAGTCGACGACATGCCGGCAACCTTAGTAATACCGTGTTGGGACGATGAACGAGCGCCCACTCTCCGCCCTGCCGTCGCGAACCGCCCGCGTCGTGGCGTTTGCATCCGTGCTCGTTGCCGGTCTCGCCGGTGGCACCATTGGCTATGCACTCGTCGACGTGCAGTCCAGCGGTGACTGCGATATGGCCACGGGTATCGGAATGCTCGTCGGTGCCGTGGGGTTTGCCGCGGGCATGAGCGTGGTAGCCGTTCTCGGATTACGAGCCATGGGCGAATGGCGCGAACGACGATGACCGACGGGCTGCGTTCACTCGCCGAGGACCTTGCCCGACGGGCTGGCACCCACGCACGAGATGGTCGATCGCTTGGAATGAGCGTGGTCGGGACGAAACTCACCGACACCGACATGGTGACGACGTTCGATCGCGAGGCGGAGGCCATGATCATCGGCGGACTCCGCGCCGCACGACCCGACGACTCCATCGTCGGCGAAGAAGGTGGTGGCCACCGTGGCACCTCGGGAGTGGAATGGCACGTGGACCCCATCGATGGAACCACCAGTTTCATGTACGGACTGCCGACCTGGTGCGTTTCCATCGGAGCCCGCGACAAACATGGTGCGCTCGCAGGTGCCGTGTACCTGCCGGATCTCGACGAGATGTTCTCGGCCGCACGCGGTGAGGGTGCAACCTTGAACGGCAATCCGATTCGGTGTTCGCCGCTCACCGATGTGAGCAAGGCATTGGTCGCTACCGGGTTCAGTTACACGCCGGCGCATCGCACGGTGCAGTCGCGACGCGTTACCGAGTTCATTCACCTCATTCGAGATATCCGGCGAATGGGTGCCGCCGCCGTTGACATCTGCTACGTGGCCTGCGGACGACTCGACGCGTACTTCGAGGAGAACTTGCACTCCTGGGACGTGCTCGCCGCCGAACTCATCGCGCGCGAGGCCGGTGCCAGAAGTGGCGACTTCGGTGGTGGTGAACTTCGACCGGCCGAAGTCTTTGTTTCGGCACCGGGCGTCTTCGGCTCGCTGTCGGCACTCCTCGTTGCCTCGCAGCGACGACATCCGCACGTCGCCACATGACCGTTCGCCACCCTGTGCGAAACGGCACTACCTTGGGGCGTCGTGGCCACGCGAATTCTCACCGTTGAGGATGACGAGCGCATCCGAGCTTCGGTGCGATTGGCGCTCGAGGACGAGGGCTGGACCGTCGACGAAGCGGGAACCGGTGAGGATGCGGTGGCACGTTTCGGCGAACAGCCCGCCGACGTGGTGCTCATCGACATCATGCTCCCCGGTATCGACGGGTTCGAGTTGTGTCGTCAGATTCGTGCCAAGAGCAGCGTTCCCATCGTCATGGTGACGGCTCGCAGCGATACGCACGACGTGGTTGCCGGACTCGAAGCCGGTGCCGATGACTATCTCACCAAGCCGTTCGCACCGAAGGAACTTTCTGCTCGAATCCGAGCCCTGCTTCGAAGAATCCGCCCGAGCGACCAACCCCACACCACGCTCACCTTCGGCGATTTGGAGATCATCCCCGAGGAGGGACGTGTCACACTTGCCGGCGCGGAGGTTCCCGTTACGAAGACGGAGTTCAAGCTCCTATGCGTTCTTGCGGAGAACCCCAGTGGAGTCTTCAGCCGCGAGGCACTCCTGGAGAAGGTGTGGGACTACGACTACTTCGGTGACGGTCGTTTGGTGGACGTACACGTGCGGCGATTGCGCATGAAGATCGAAGTCGATCCTGCAAATCCGCGCCATGTCGTGACGGTGCGCGGGTTGGGGTATCGACTGCAGTCGTGACGAGTCCGATTCGCCCGCTAGGCACGTCGTGGTGGGGCCGCCTGCGGGCACTCCGGAGGCGTTGGAGTCCGCGTCGCGTCGGAGTCCGAACACGAATTCTCCTCACCTTCGTGGTGGGTGCGTTGGTGCTCTCGGGCGTGCTCTTCTTCCTCACGTACACCCTGACGCGAAGCAACCTTCGCGACCGGGAAGGAGAACTGGGGCTCAGTAATCAGCTGATCGCCGAAACCCTCGCGAGCGTCCGCGCGTCGCTGATCCTCGCCACGGTCATCACGGTGCTGGTGGGCTTCATGTTGGGAATCGTCTCGAGCGAGCGAGTCGTTCGCCCGTTGGCCGGTGCCGCCGAAGCGGCCCGCGCCATCGCGGATGGTCGCTTGGATACGCGTCTCGAGCCAACCGACGATCCCGACCTCAACGCACTCACCGATTCGTTCAATGCGATGGTTGCCCGACTTCAAGATCGCGTCGAACGTGATGCGCGCTTCGCCTCGGATGTCAGCCACGAACTGCGCTCACCCCTCATGACGCTGGCCGCATCCGTGGAGGTCATGGTGTCGCGGCGTGACGAACTGCCCGAGCGTGGCCAGGCGGCACTCGACTTGTTGGTCGCCGACGTAGCCCGCTTCAGCGGTCTGGTCGAGGATTTGCTGGAGATCTCCCGCTACGACGCCGGTGCCGTGCGTTTGACCCGCGATGAACTGGAGATTGGTGAGTTCGTTCGGCAAGCGGTGCTCGCCAGCAGCATGCCCCGAACGGAGATCGGCATCGACGAACGCTGCACGGACGTCCGCATTCACGGCGACCGGCGGCGACTGGCCCGGGTGGTGGCCAACCTCATCGACAATGCACGCACACATGGTGGCGGCACGATCTCCGTACACGTCTGCCCTGCCGAGGACTCGGCAGGGCACGTGTGGATCGTCGTCGAAGACCGTGGCGAGGGCGTCTCCACCACCGACAGAGAGCGAATCTTCGAACGATTCTCTCGCGGTGCCGGAGCGAGCAAGCGCGGCACGTCCGAGGGCGCAGGACTCGGATTGGCCCTCGTGCGCGAGCACGTTCGTCTCCACGCGGGCAGGGCCTGGGTGGAGCCACGTCACGACGGCACAACGGGTGCTCGGTTCGTGGTGGAGCTGCCGTGCGAGTCCTCGCAATCACCACAACCCCACGTCGTCACGCCGGTTTCGTCGTAGCGACCCATCCGTCGGCGGTTTCGTCGTAACCGTCCATCCGTCGGCACTATTGTCTCGCCATGGCCACGAGGACCGCATCCAATCTCGCAGGTGCAGGAGTCGTCCTCGCGATCGACGCCGGAACCACCGGCGTTCGCACCAGGGCGGTGTTCAGCGATGGTCGGCCCTCCATCGCCGAGTACCGCGAATTCTCCCAGCACTATCCGCAACCCGGCTGGGTCGAGCATGATGCGGAAGAAATCTGGCGCGCAGCGCGGACCACACTGCAATCCGTATGCCGGCAAATCCACGAACCCATCGCCGCCATCGGTATCACCAACCAACGGGAGACGGTGGTTGCGATCGATCGACGTTCGGGGGCGCCATTGCATCGCGCCATCGTCTGGCAAGACCGCCGAACCGCAGAGCGCTGCGATGCGCTCGCCATGCACCTCCCCGAGGTTCGCGCTACCACCGGCCTCGTACTCGACCCGTACTTCTCAGGATCCAAGGTGGAATGGTTGTTGCGAAACACCAGCGTTGGTGACAACCCGAACCTTGCGTTCGCCACCATCGATGCCTTCCTGATTCATCGCCTCACCGGAGGCGCGGCGTTCGCCACCGACGTATCAAACGCATCGCGCACGATGCTCTTCGACATCCGAACTCTTCAATGGAGCCCGCCGATGTGCGCGATGTTCGACGTCGACTCACGAACCCTCCCCGACGTGGTGCCCTCGAGTGGTCGAATCGGTGTAACGATCGGCGACGGAGACCTTCCTGCCGGTGTTCCAATCAGCGGAGTTGCCGGCGACCAGCAGGCGGCACTGTTCGGCCAGGCATGTTTTCAGACCGGAAGCGCCAAGAACACCTACGGCACCGGCAGTTTCGTGCTCCTCAACGTCGGCACCGAGTGTCCGTCTCCGACCGACGGCATGCTCACCACGGTGGCATGGCGGCTCGGAACGGGTCCCGCCACCTACGCACTGGAGGGCGCGATCTTCGTGACCGGTGCCGCAGTGCAGTGGCTGCGTGATGGGCTCGGCATCATCGCGAAGTCGAGTGACATTGGCCCTCTCGCCGAGTCCGTGCCGGACGCCGGGGGTGTGGTGATGGTGCCCGCATTCGCCGGTCTCGGTAGTCCGTGGTGGGATCCGTATGCACGAGGCGCGATGTTCGGCATCACACGGGGCACCGGTCGCGCCCACGTTGCCCGAGCCGTCGTCGAGTCGATGGTGTTTCAGACACGCGACGTCGTCGACGCAATGACCCACGCATCGGGTGTTGCGATTCGTGACCTGCGTGTAGATGGCGGTGCGGCGGTCATGGATCTGATGTTGCAACTGCAGGCCGACCAACTCGGTGTCGACGTTCTACGACCAACGGAGCTCGAGACCACCGCCATGGGTGCGGCGTACTTGGCGGGTCTCGCGGAGGGAGTATGGGCTTCAACCGACGACATCGCCGCGCGTTGGGCACTCGAGCAACGCTTTACTCCCCGCAGTACCGAACGTGACACGGCGCACGCCCAGTGGCTACGTGCCATCGAGCGCTCGCGTCACTGGATAACGAATTGAGTTGCTCAGCGCGACACGAACTGCCCCACGACCAACACCACGCCACTCAGCCCCAAAAAGATGGCGGTAGCAGCAACGACGACAACCACGCGAAGACGTTCGATGCGCTCAGGAAGGCGATCGAGTCGCCGCACCGACCGTCGAACGTCGTCGATGTCACGCTGCACACGGGAGCGAGTTTCGATGATGGCGTCACTGATGGCATCGGCGCCGCGCCGCCCGAGCGGGCCACGCAACGCACGACGTAGTTCGGCTTCTTCGTTCATGGTGGGTTGTCAACCGGCGAGTTGCACGATTGCCACCATGAGCCCACCCAATCCAACGAAGAGTGAGATACCCATGGACGCACCCGTGAGCACGATGGTGGTTCGAAGATTGCCGAGCGCCCGCACCTCGTCGCGAAGCTACGAGATCTGTTGCCCCAACCCGTCGATGCGGGCTTCGAGTGCGTCGATTCGTGAATCGAGTCGCGCACCGAGCGCATCGATCTTGGCGTCAAGCCGCGCACCAAGCGCATCGATCTTGGCGTCGAGCCGGCGCTCGACGACCTCGACATCCGATCGACGCGCCAGGTCACCCCAGCCCCCTGGCGGGAGAAACTCCATGAGATCATCCGCCACGGTGATCCCGATTTTCTCTCGTAGCGAATGATGAAGCCGGAGACACTGTGCGTCCGGCGGTGGACCCTGGATCGGACGCTTGGCGTCCGGTGATTCGACGTGGTGCTCTGCTTCGGAAATACTCACGACCAGCTGTGTGCGCACGACACCGCGGCGAGGCAGAGATTCTTCGCGTAGTCATGGCGGGGCACGATAGACCACCGACGGAACTTGTCAAGCCTTCCGACACAACGGCTGCCGACGTGGTTTTCGTCCACGTGGATCGGTACTGGTCACCGTGGGCGGCACTGCCCTGGATTCAGTGGATCGCTACGACCCCTAGAGCTTCGGTAGACCGTGGTCGAGATTGCGAACGGCTTGGTGAATGCGCTGCTCGTTCTCGATCAGCGCGAAACGTACGAAGCCCTCGCCGCCCGGCCCAAATCCGGAACCCGGTGATAGCGCCACGTTGCACTCCGTCACCAGATGCGAACAGAACTCCACCGAGTTCATTTCGCGGTATGCCTCGGGAATCGGAGCCCACACGAACATCGAGCCGCGAGGTGACGGAATCGACCAGCCGATACGTTCGAGTCCGTCGATCAAGGCGTCTCGACGAGATTGATACGTCTTGCACACCTCCACGGGAAAGTCCTGCGCCTCGTTCAATGTGACGGTCGCTGCAATCTGGATCGGCTGGAACGTTCCGTAGTCGAGGTACGACTTCAACTTCACGAGGGCCTGTACCACCTCGGTGTTCCCCGCGAGGAATGCACAGCGCCAGCCCGCCATCGAATACCCCTTGGTCATCGAATACAGCTCCACGGCACACTCCATCGCGCCGTCGGCTTGGAGTATCGACGGCGGCTCGTACCCGTTGAAGCCCATGTCGGCATAGGCGAAGTCGTGCACGACGATCATCTCCCGCTCGCGACAAAAGTCCACCACGCGCTGCATGAAGGACAGATCCACGGTGGCACCCGTGGGATTGTGGGGGAACGAGATCACCAGCACGCGCGGCTTCGGCCAGCCCACCTCCCAGGCTTTGTGCATGGCGTCGAAGAACTCGTCTTGATATTCGACGTCGACATCCGTAGGAGATAGCAGCCGTCGTTGGCTACGCATGGGGATTTGTCGCAGATCGGCTCCGGCAAAGAGTGGACCGAAGATGTGGATCGGGTAACTCGGACTCGGGACGATTGCTGCATCCCCTGACTCGAGCAGCACCCACATCAGGTGACTGAATCCTTCCTTCGAGCCGATCGTGTTGGTGATCTGTAGGTCGGGATCGAGTGTCACCCCGAATTTGCGCTGGTACATTCCCGCCACGGCCTCACGGAGTTTGGGCAAGCCACGCGACAGCGAGTACCGGTGGTTCTTCGGATTGTGCGCCGCCTCCGCCAACTTCTCCACTGCGATGTCGGGCGATGGAATGTCGGGGTTCCCGAAACCGAGGTCGATGATGTCGTCGCCATCGCGACGAGCAGTGATCTTCAGATTGTTGATGATGGTGAACACATACGGTGGCAGGTTGCTTATGCGACGAAAGTCCACGACGCAAGCCTAAGACGCGACGGTGAAGCGTGGCAGCAAGGCGGCACCGATTGCTCCGGCATGCTCACCCAACTGCGCAACCCGAAGATCAGGATGTTGTCGCTGCTCGGGCGAGTAGAGGGTTTCGACGAACCAGCGCTTCACCATCGGCATGATCACGTCTGCCGCCTCGGATACTCCCCCTCCGATGACGATGACATCGGGGTCACTCACGTTGGTGAGGTTCGAAAGGCCGATCGCCACCCACCGCGAGTAGGCCTCCAGCACCGTTATCGCATCGGCGTCACCGCGACGCGACCGCTCGATCACGCTCTCTCCCGGTTCACCGCTCGCCAACATCCCGAGGCCGCGCCCGGAGGCATACACCTCCCAACAACCCTTTCGTCCGCACGTGCAGCGAGGCCCATCGGGGTTCACCACCGTGTGTCCGATCTCCCCTGCGAAACCGTTGACACCGCGCTGCACGACCCCGTTCAGCACGTGCCCACCGCCAATTCCGGTGCCGAGCGTGACCATCCACATGTTGCGTGCGCCGCGACCGGCGCCGTAGCGCCATTCCGCGAGCGCGGCGGCATTGCCGTCGTTGTCGACGTGGATGGGACGGCCGAGTCGCTTCGAAAGATCGGGGCCGACCGCGACGTCCACCGAACCGGGGATGTTCGGTGACGCCCTCATGACGCCGCTCAAGGTGATGAGTCCGGGAACCCCCACCGACAACGTCTCCACCTCTCCGAGCTCCGCGGCCAACACGGCGAGTGCGTCAACCAACTCGGAAGCGTGTGGCGTTGGGTAACGCACCTCGCGGAGGATGTCGTGCTCGCTGCCGATGTCCGAATCGACATCGATTACGACGCCGAGACACTTGGTGCCGCCGACGTCGATTCCCGCAGCGAGGGTCACGACTCCGCGCGAGTCTTCAATTCTTTCAAGGTGTGCAAGATGCGCACCTCTGCGCGACGCTTCACGAAACCCGGGAGGGGAATGATCAACTCGATCTTGAGCGAGTAGGTGATGTCGGTTCCTCCGTCCGCCGCAGCGAACGTGTACGCGCCGTCGATCGCCCTCATGATGTCGCCCTCGACCAGCGACCAGGAGATTCGCTCCGGCGCTTGGGAGTAGTCGTATGACAAGGTGTAGTGGGTGCTTCGCCCGAGGGCGCTTGCGCGGTATTCCACCTTGGTCGCGCGTCCACTCGAATCACGCTCGAGGATGTTGGCCTCTTTCACGTCGCGCGCCCACTCCGGGTACCGTTCGAAGTCCACCGCAACGTCGAAGCAACGGGAGGGACCCGCGGCGACGTGTTCCGTTTCGGTCGCCTGGTCGATCACGCAGGCAAGGCTAGTTGGTCGTACGGAGAGCATTCGCGAGGCGGGCCGCCAGCACCGAGTAATCGAACTCGGCAACTGCTCGGGCTCGGGCAGCCATACCCATCCTCGTTCGCAGGTTCGCGTCCTTCAGCAAAAAGGACAATCGTTCGGCGACGTCGTCGACACTCCCGGGGTTGCTCACCACGTAGCCGGTGACGCCATCGACGACGGCGTCGGCTGCGCCTCCACTGTTGCCGGCAATTTGGGGCACGGCACATGCCGCAGCCTCGGCGAACACGATCCCGAAGCCTTCTTGCTCGAGGCCTGCCCACCGATTACGACACAACATGAGGAATGCATCCGCACAGCCGTACAGCGCTGGAAGGTCGGCGTCCGAAACTCGGCCCAGCAGTCGCACCGGTGCGTCCAGCTCCTTGATCAGCGCCTGTAGTCGTGCGTGCTCGCGCCCCGTTCCACCGATCAGCATCGTGACATCCGCGAGTTCACTCGCGTCACTGGAGTTTCGAGCGGCTGACGCCAGCCGGGCAACGGCACGGATGGCAACATCGAAGCCCTTGCGGGGCACCAGGCGACTGACCCCCACCACCAGTGGCGCGTGCGGCGACACCCCGAATCGTTCGCGTGCCGCCCGTCGAGTTGGCTCATCGAGTGGCACGAAACGCTCGGTGTCGACACCGGGTGGAATCTGCACGATCTCGGGCCCGCGTCGCCGCGTGCGTTCCATCGCCCGGATCGCCTCCGCCGTCGGATACCGGCCCGATGCGAGTACCTGGGAGGCTCCATTCAGCACGTGTGCGAGTACCTGACGTGAAGCCGGTAGGCGACCCGGCACCGTGATCTCTGCTCCATGCACCATCACGCTGTACGGAAGCGAGAGAGAACGCCCGACGAGCCCCAGCGGCAAAGCCGGGTCGATCACCACGTGCTCGGCGCCGAATTCCGCGGCCAACCGCTCTATTCGACGAACCATCAGCGGGTGAGGAAGCAACACCGGCTCACGGATCCGCTCGATGCGAAATGGTTGCCGAGCGTCGAAGCTCCGCGCATCGGGGTGCGGGCTGGTGAGCACGGCAAACGACGAGGGGTCCAGTCTTCGCCACAACTCCCACAACATGTTCTGGATACCGCCGACCTTCGGCGGAAAGTCGTTGGTCACCAAGAGGTGCTTCATGTGAGCAGATCCAACCGACCAAGCTTGCGTGCAGCCCACTGGGCATGTTCTCGAAGTAGGGCGTCGTCCCCGTGTATGTACTTCGACAAGACCAACGCCACCTCCTCAGTCTCTCCCATGTTGCTGTTCCCCACGATGACGAGCGCATTACGTCTCACCCACCGAGGATTGCGGTCGGCAACGTACCACTCATCGCAGATCTCGAGTACTTCGGCGTCGGGAGCCGTGAGAATCTCCAATGCATCGACGACGTTGCGGGTGCTCAGATCACCGCCATCACTTTCGATAGCGCCACGCCGCGTTGGTGGACACACCTCCTGACAGTCGTCGCAGCCATAGATACGTGTCCCCAGCGCATCCCGGAATGCGGGATCGAATACCCCGGGCTTCTGGATGAGCCATGCCAGACATCTACGGGCATCCACCACACCCGGTGAAACGATTGCGCCGGTGGGACACGAGTCGATACACCGTCGGCACGTTCCACAGGCATCCTCCACGTTGCGATGTGTCGGAGTGAGGTCCGCGGTCGTCACCACGCAGCCCAGCACGAACCAACTGCCGAGTCCTTCCAGTAACAGGTTCGCGTTCTTGCCGTACCAGCCGAGCCCCGCACGATACGCCACCTCACGATCGACGATCGAATTGTCGTCCGCAAACACGGTCGCCCGGTACCCGTCGCGCTTCAGTTGCGTGGCAGCAACCCTGAGGCAGTCACGGAGGGGTTCGTAATGATTGCGCCACGCATAGCGAGCGACTCGAGCCGGAACGTTGGCATCGGGGTTGCCCATGGAACGTTCGTCCACGTAGTACGACCGGGCAGCAACCAGGATGCTCTTCGCACCGGGCACCGACATGGTCGGGGTGGTCGATCGCTGCGGATTTCGAAACGTGAACTGCATACCGTCGGCCATCCCCGAGGCAATACGGGCCTCGATTGCCTGACGGGCCCTCGTCAGTGGTTCGGCGGTGGTGATTCCCGCACGGTCTGCGCCGGCCGCGCGAACCATGGTCATCAATCGTTCGCCGTACGACACGACACCGTCCACGACCCCGAAGGCTACGTACCTATCGAATCACCACGCGAGACTCGTCGAGATCACAGGAATAGAGCGCACGCGGTGCCGAGAGCACGTGTGCGATCTCGGTGTATCCGATGGCATAGATCACGTCTCGCGTCACGGATCTGGAGAAGAACATCGCGACGAGGTTCCCCTGTTCATCGAACAAACCGGCACCACTGTCACCGCGAACTAATTCGCCGCGAAGTTCGTACCCGGCGCGCCGCGAGCGCGTGTCCGCCCGCACATCGTCGATGTTGATGGTGACCGGTCGCGTGACGGTCACACGCCCCAACGTGGCGTCCGGCAACGCCACGGTCAGATCGTCGCCACTGCTCGCAGCGGCGAGGTCGACGGGCCGGGCACGAATCTCCGGGACGCGTAGCAGCGCCAGATCACGGCGCACGTCCAGGTGCACGATGTCGGCCGGCAGCGACCCAACGACGTCGCCCGTCGTGGAGACGGTGACCGATCCCGCACCAACCACCACGTGCGCGGCAGTCAGCACGACACCCTCATCAACGACGACGCCCACTCCGGAGGTTGCCGGCGTAGTACCGCACCGACTGGTGAACACCGCCACCGATCGGTCACCAACGCCGATGCCGCCAGCACAGGAAGTGGCGAGTGCCAACACTGCGAGCGGCGTCGCCCAACGTGTCACTGTCGTCGGCAACGTTCGCATGGCTTGCAGGTGCGCGCGACTCCTCATGAGGGCGACTGTAGCCCGACCGTTGTATCGGCTACGCGGTGCGCTGGTGTCGTATTCCCGGGGTCAATCCGGCCTTGGTCAGTGCCGCCAACGTACGCAGCTCTTCGTAGTCAAAGATGACGGCATCGGGTTCGCCGCACAACATGGGCACGATGCAGTCGTCGCATGCGGATGTTTCGCGCATTACACACGTATCACAGGAAATAATGAGGCTGACGCGTCGGTTGTCGGCGGACACGTCGGCGCGGCATTGTGGCACCGCCGAATGGTCTTGTCGCATGAAACCACCGTGGCCAACGGGTGTGCCAGGGTTCGAACGCCTCGATCAACGGCGTCGCACCCCCTTGCCATACTCGTCCTCGTGAGCATCGACATCATCGAAGATGGCACGCCGTGTGACTACTGCGGCACCCTCATCACCTTCTACGACGACGACTTCACCATCTGCCCAGAATGTGGCAACGAGTTCTGGAACATGGACTACACCGGCGAGTTCCCCGGCGATCGCCCCGACCACATCTAGCCCCACCACATCTCGAACGTCTCCGTCATCGGGGGATCTTCAGCGTCCGCCATCACATCTGGGTCATGGACGTGCGTAAACACCCCATGACGTTTTCACTCCCCACCTCCATTAGCAGCGATCTCCTCCCCACCGTGCGCAACATTGACGAAGCGCGCGACACCTGCCACGACTTTCAGAGTGTGCTGACCGTCGGTCCGCACCTCGATGAAGTTGCAGACTTCGAGCATCCCGAGCACAAGATCGTCACCTTCGACGACGTCACGGTGTCGTACGCCGGATACCGCGCACCCACGCTCGATCACGTTCGCGAGATTGTCGAGTGGGGAACCGGTAGGCGCAACCTTCTCGTGCATTGTCACGCCGGTATGTCGCGCAGCACCTCATCGGCGTGGGGCATTGCAATTGCAAACGGATTCGATCCCCAGGAGGCGTACGATCTCCTCAAGCAGAACCATCCGGTCGATCAGCAGCGCATATGGACCACTCGTGCCGAACTGTCCACTCGTCCGGGTCGGCGCGCCTTCATCCCGAACGAATTGGTGCTGGCACATCTCGAAAGGCTGTTCGATCTCCCGAGTGGAATGTTGCGCGATATCGCGGCAAGCAGTGCCGTTAACGCGCAACCGGACCGTTGAGATCCATCTTCAGATGATGCACAACACCACCCTTCGGTAGGGCGCGACCTACGGCATCGGCGCGTGTCGGATCCACGAGACATGCCATGGTCGGTCCCGATCCCGACAGCCACGATGCGTACGCCCCCGCCTCCAGTGCCGCGCGCATCGCATGTTTGGTGTCGGGCACCATCGCCAGCCGAACGTCTTGATGCAAACAATCATGGGTGGCGTCATTGAGTGCGGCGACGTCTCCCGTCACCATCGCGGCGACGAACAACGACGATCGCGAAACGTTTGCAACGGCATCGGTGAGGCTCACCGACGGATTCAACTTGGTGCGCGACTCCTTGGTGGACGTGGTGATCTCCGGAACCCACACCACCACGTCGGCGTCCACGACGATTGGTACACGTATCGCCCGACCGGCCGCAGCCACGGTTAGCCCGCCTAGTGCCGACGCGGCGGCATTGTCTGGATGGCCCTCGAGTTCGCTCGCAATCGCAAATGCCGCCAGTCGAGCATCGATTTCCGCCTGCGCACGGGCTACGTCGACGTCTGCGCCAAGGATCTCGATGAGGCGCTCGCGATCCTCGAAGACTGCAAGCGCACGGGCAAGGCGCTGTCGGTCGCATTGCGCGGCAACGCGGCC
>JALRBT010000029.1 GCA_023262255.1 Ilumatobacteraceae bacterium | reverse complement strand
GCCTTCAAGGCTGCTGCCTCGGTATCGCTGTCTGCCAGCGGCACCATGACGAGTTCCTTGGTCACGGCCTTGTCGTCACCCCAGTACTTGTCGTTGGGAACGTAGACAACCTGGCTCGGGCTCCACGACTTCATCTTCCACGGGCGACCCGAGAATGAGAGGAAGTCGGCGAAGTCCGCCGAGATGTCCGAAGCGTTCTCGACGGCCGAAGCCTTGATGAGACCACCGAAGAGACCCTTGTACGGTCCGTACACCGACTTGAATTCCACGACGACTTGCTTGTCGCTGGAACCGGCTTCGACCGAATCGATCTGGTCGTAGCCCACGGTCGAGATCGAACCTGGTGTGTTCAATGCTGCTTCCCATGTCGCCTTGAAGTCGGCGGCGGTGATGGCCGAGCCATCTTCCCACACGGCTTCGGGTGCGATGTCATAGGTCACCGTCATGCCGGCGGATGCCGGAGCAGTGAAGGTGTAGTCATAGGTAACGTCGGCACACTCGGCCAGCGTCGGGTAGGAAGCCGGCTCTGCGCTTGGCTCCTCCGTTGCTGTGGTGTCCTCCGTTGCGGCATCATCGTCGTCGCCACCGCACGCTGCCACGATCAACGAGACCGCGAACAACGACGCAGCGACGCGAATCGCCTTGTTGTGTTTCTTCATGTATTCGACCTCCCCGTCGAATGAGGTGGGGCGTCACCCCCATGTTTGACGAATCAAGACTACCCAGCCGGTGTAACCACGACCGCCCCCGGGGTCGCCCCATCACCGCCCGGGTCACCCCCCCGACCCACGTCCACACTGGGCTGCGCAGCGACGTACTGCGGACCTAGAACGCGTGACGTCGATACTGCACGATGCGGGCGAACTCCGTGGGATCCAGGCTGGCCCCGCCCACCAACACCCCGTCGATGTCCGGTTGACGCATGATGTCGGCGATGGTCCCCGCCTTCACGCTGCCCCCGTACTGCAGCCGAATGGCATTGGCAGCCGGAGCGGAGGCCACCGACGCGACCTGCGCACGAATCGCGGCAATGACTTCCTGTGCGTCGGCTGGCGACGCATTCTTGCCCGTCCCGATCGCCCAGATCGGTTCGTAGGCAATCACCATGTTCTTCACTTGTTCGTTGCTCCGCTTCTCCAGGGCAATCGCCACCTGCCGTTTCACCTTGTCGAGCGTGACACCGGCTTCGCGCTCCGCAAGGGTCTCTCCCACGCACAGAATCGGTGACATCCCGTGTTTCAGAACGGCGGCCACCTTCGCCGCGATGACCTCGTCGGTTTCACCGAACAGCTCACGCCGCTCGCTGTGTCCGACGATCACGTAGTGCACACCCAACTTACCGAGGAACACCGGCGATACTTCACCGGTGAAGGCACCTTTGTCCTCGGAATGACAGTTCTGCGCACCCAACTTCAAGCGCAACTGGTCGGCGTCGATGAGCGTCTGCATGCTGCGCAGGTCGGTGAACGGCGGATGAACCGTTACTTCGACGGAATCGAAGTCCTCCTTTTGAAGGAGGTATGCGAGTTTCTGGACGCACTGGATCGCCTCGAAGTGGTTGTTGTTCATCTTCCAGTTGCCGCTCACGATCGGCTGACGTTCACTTGACATTCGGTGCCTTTCGTAGTGCTTCGAGTCCGGGCAGATCGCCGAACTCGAGGAACTCCAATGATGCCCCACCACCGGTGGATACGTGGTCGACGTCGCCGTCCAAACCAAATTGCGCCAGTGCGGCCGCCGAGTCCCCACCGCCCACCACCGTGAAGGCTTTGGTGTCCGCCATCGCCTGTGCGACCGTCCTGGTTCCCTTGGCGAACCTCGGATCTTCGAACACACCCATCGGACCGTTCCAGAACACCGACCGCGCATCCATCACCGCATCGCCGAATGCCGCGGCGCTACCGGGTCCGATGTCCATGCCCTTTGCACCGTCGGGTAGTCGCTTGCCGAACGTCGCGTACACGCCGTCGGCATCCAGACCGATGATGTCGTCGGGCAACACGATGGACGGATGCTCACGAAGCAACGTTCGGCAGTGTTCCACTTGGTCAGGCTCGCATAACGAATCCCCGATGGAATACCCCTGGGCAGCCAGGAAGGTGAAGCACATGCCGCCACCGATGAGCAACCGATCCACCACCTTCACCAAAGCGTCGATGACCCCGAGTTTGTCGCTCACCTTCGCTCCACCTAGCACGGCAACGAACGGACGCTTCGGCGTGGAACGCAGGCGATCCAAGACCGCTACTTCCCGTTCGATCAGGCGTCCCGCGGCCGACGGGAGGAACTGCGGCGGCCCAACCACCGATGCATGCGCCCGGTGCGCCGCACCGAACGCATCGTTCACGTACAAATCCATACCGCGGATGAGCTCGGCCACGAACGCAGGATCGTTGCCCTCCTCACCGGGCAAGAATCGCAGGTTCTCGCGTACCTCCACGCCGGGTGCCAGCTCGGCCAAGCGCGCGGCCACCGGTGCCATCGAATACTTGGTCGATGGAGCCCCCTTGGGACGGCCAAGGTGACTCACGCACACCACGTTGGCTCCCCGGTCCGTCAGCCACGCAATCGTCGGGAGTGCGGCGCGGATACGAAAGTCGTCGCTGATGGTTCGTGCGTCATCGGCGCCACTCATCGGCACGTTGAAGTCCGTTCGAACCAAGACGTTGCGACCCCGCACGTCGCCGAGGTCCTCCAGGAGTGGAAGTTTCACGCAGCCCAGGAGTCCGTCGTCGTCACTTGACGCTTCGACCGATGTAGTTGGTGAGATCCACGAGACGGTTCGAGTAGCCCCACTCGTTGTCGTACCAACCGAACACCTTCACCATCGTTCCCATGCTCATGGTGAGTTCCGAGTCAAACACACAACTGTGCGGATTCCCGACGATGTCACTCGACACGATTGGCGCGGTGCAATATTCCAGAACACCCTTCAGCGAGCCCGCGGCCGCAGACTCGAATGCGGCATTGATCTCCGTCGTGGCAGCCGGCTTCTTGAGGTTTGCAACGAAGTCGGTGATGGATCCGGTCGGTACCGGCACGCGCAACGACGTGCCGTCGAGTTTTCCCTTCATCGCCGCCATCACCAAACTGGTGGCACGAGCCGCACCGGTGGAGGTTGGCGTAATGTTGATGGCTGCCCCACGTGCGCGACGCAGGTCCTTGTGCGGACCGTCCACCAGCATCTGATCCCCCGTGTATGCGTGCACCGTGGTCATCATCCCCATTTCCACCCCGAATGCATCGTCGAGCACCTTGACCAGCGGAACGAAGCAGTTGGTGGTGCAACTGGCGTTCGACACCACCTTGTGTTTGGCGGCATCGAAGTCGGTGTGGTTCACGCCGTAGACGAACGTTGCGTCGGCTCCGGTTGCGGGGGCCGAAACGATCACCACCTTGGCTCCCGCATCGAGGTGCGCGGCGGCCTTGTCACGCTCGGTGAAGAATCCGGTCGACTCCACGACGACATCCACCGCCAAGGCGGCCCATGGCAGATTCCGAGGGTCACGCTCGGACAACACCTTCAATGCACGACCATTGATGGTGAGACCTTCATCGGTCGACGTAACGACGTCGGGCAGCACCCCCATCACCGAGTCGTATTTGAGGAGGTGGGCCATGGTCTTTTTGTCGCCCAGATCGTTCACGGCCACCACCTCGATATCGGCACCGCTCCGCGCGATCGCCCGCCACAAACTTCTCCCGATACGGCCGAAGCCATTGATGCCCACACGTACAGTCATGCGGGAGAGCCTAGTTTTTTTCGATGTCGCGGTGGGCCACTCGCGCCTGGATACCGCGGTTCGCCAACCGCAAACTCAACGCCTCCGCTATCGCCACGGAACGATGCCGTCCACCGGTGCACCCCACTGCGATGGTGAGGTAGCTCTTTCCTTCGTTCCGGTATGCCGGAATCAACGATTCGAACAGTCCCTCCACACGGTCGAGAAAGTCTTTGGTTGCCGGCTGCGACAGGACGAAGTTGCGCACCGCATCGTCGAGACCGCTCAGAGGACGAAGCGCCTCGTCGTAGTGGGGATTCGGGATGAACCGCACGTCGAACACCGAGTCCACGTCGAGCGGAAGACCGTGTTTGAACCCGAACGACATGACGGAGACCTGCAACGTGTCGGGAAGGTCTTCCCGGGAGAACAACTCGACCATTTGGGACTTGAATTGCGAGAGTTGCAACGACGTGGTGTCGATCACCTTGTCGGCAACCCCGCGCACGGTTTCCAGTACGTCACGTTCGTGCTCGATCGCCTCCGAGACGGTTCCCGTTTCGGACCGCAAGGGGTGTTTGCGTCGCGATTCGGTATAGCGCTTCACCAGCGACTGGGTCGACGCCTCCAAGAACAGAATCCGCACTTCGTGTCCGGCACCCCGCAATCTCGGCACCAACTTGACGGCATCGATCTGCTGTGTTGCGACACCGATCACCAGTGCCAGCCGTGACCGCGTATCGCCGGATACACCGGCCAGTTCCACGAACTTGTCGACCAGCTCCACGGGCATGTTGTCGACCACGAACCAACCGAGGTCCTCCAGGGTGTCGGCCGCCTGCGAACGCCCGGCACCGGACAAGCCGGTGATGAGCAGAATCTCCGCCACGCTGCGAAGACTACCGAGTGGGATGCATCCGAGCGTGAACGGCGCGCGCAATTTCCGTCGGCAGCCACGAGAGCGCCTCGAGATCCGCGAGGGACGCTGCGCGCACGCCGGCGATTCCACCGAGCTCCTTCAGCAGACGTTCCCGACGAGCAGCACCGAATCCCCTTATTCCATCCAGTTCGCTGGACTTCATGCGACGCGATCGACGCTGTCGATGGAACGAATTGGCGAAGCGATGCGCCTCGTCGCGAACCACCTGCAACATGTACAGCGCATCGCTGCCACGTGGAATTCGCACCGGATCGGGGCGATCGGGCACGAACACCTCCTCGAATCGTTTGGCCAGGGAGGCGACGTTGATTTCGTCCTCCAGACCAAGATCGCGCACCACCTCGATCGCCACTCCGAGCTGTCCCTTTCCTCCATCCACCAACACCAACTGCGGTGGATAGGCGAACTTTCCCGGCTTCTCCCGACGCTCCTCGATTGGCGCATCCCGCTCGGCCACGTACGCGGTGAGCCGTCGGGTAAGCACCTCCCGCATCGCTGCATAGTCGTCGTTGCCCGGGACGCTGCCAACCTTGAACTTGCGGTATTCCCGTTTCGCGGGCAATCCGTCCTCGAGCACCACCATGGACCCCACGTAATCGGTTCCATGGAGATGGGCCATGTCGTAGCACTCGATACGAAGCGGTGCTTGCGACAGCCCGAGCAGATCCTGCAACTCGGAAATCGCCCGACTTCGGGCATTGTGGTCGCTCGCCCGTCGGATCTTGTGACGTATGAGCGCGTCGTTGGCGTTCTTCATCACGGTGGCGAGTAGCTCTCGTCGGTCTCCTCGTTGCGGCACACGTAAATCCACATGCGAACCGCGCTTCTGCGACAGCATCTCGCCACACGTCGTGAGGTCGTCGGGCTCGACACTGACCATCACCTCCTTGGGCCAACCCAGCGCCGGCTCGTCCGCGTACAGATCGACGATGACCCGACTCATCAATTCACCGGCGGTGAGCGGTTCCGACTTGTCGATGACGTAGCCGTTGTTGCCGAGCACACGCCCCTTGCGCGCATAGAACACGTGAACACTGGCCTCGAGATCGGAGTCGCACAGTGCCACCACGTCGAAATCGTCGCCGCGCTCGCCGACCATCGTCTGGCGCTCGAGCGCTCGATCGATCGCCCCCAACCGGTCCCTCAGACGGGCTGCGTCCTCGAAGCGCTCGTTCCGGGACGCTTCCACCATCGCTCGTTGCAAGTCGTCACGAACGCCTTCGGTGTCGCCGCCGAGAAACTTCGTGAGGCCGCGCACGTGCTGGCCATACGCGTCGACACTCACTTCGTTCACGCACGGCCCCGCGCACTTCTCGATATGGAACAACAGACACGGCCGACCCAGCCGCTCGTGCTGACGAAACTTGGCCGGCGAACACGTGCGCACGGGGAACGTTCGCAACAGCGCATCCAAGGTGTCGCGAATCGCCCAGGCGTGGGTGAAGGGCCCGAAGTACTTGGTGCCTTTCCGTTTTCGACCACGCATCACCACGGCACGCGGCCACTCCTCGTCGAGCGTCACGGCGAGGAAGGGATAGCTCTTGTCGTCACGGAGCCGAACGTTGAATCTCGGCCGATGTTGCTTGATTAGGTTGTACTCCAACAACAATGCGGCAACCTCGTTGTCCACCTCGATCCACGTCACCTCTCGTGCGGCCGTCACCATCGCTGCCGTTCGGGTGTGCAGGAGCGCCGGGTCGACGAAGTAGTTCGCCAACCGAGCCCGCAAGTTCGACGCCTTACCCACGTAGATGATTCGACCGTGCTCGTCCTTGAACTGGTACGAGCCTGGACCCGTCGGCACCTCGGTGAGATTCGGCTTCAACACGTTCGTTGCGCTTCCATCGACACGATCAGTCGCCCGTTGATGTGGTCACCTACCCGCGCAGGACTTCCGCCAAGAACCGGGCCGTATGGCTCCCCTTCACCTTCGCGACCTGTTCGGGCGTGCCCTCGGCCACGATGCTGCCGCCACCGTCGCCACCTTCCGGACCGAGATCGATGATCCAGTCTGCGGTCTTTATCACGTCGAGATTGTGCTCGATCACCAGCACCGTGTTGCCCTGATCGACCAACCTGGCCAGCACCACCAAGAGACGACGAACATCCTCGAAATGCAGTCCGGTCGTGGGTTCATCCAACAGATAGATGGTGTGACCGGTGCTTCGCCGAGCCAATTCGCTCGCCAACTTCACACGTTGGGCCTCCCCACCCGACAGCGTGGGGGCCGACTGACCGAGTCGCACGTAGCCCAAGCCGACGTCCATCAACGTTTGGAGGTGTCTCGCGATGCGAGGTTGGTTCGAGAAGAACTCCACCGCCTCACTGATCGGCATCTCCAGTACGTCGGCGATGTTCTTGCCCTTGAAACGAATCTCCAGCGTGTCGCGGTTGTAACGCGCACCCTTGCACACCTCGCACGGCACGTACACGTCGGGGAGGAACTGCATCTCGATTCGTATGGTTCCGTCCCCCGAACAGGCCTCGCATCTCCCACCCGGCACGTTGAACGAGAATCGACCGGGCTGGTAGCCGCGAACCTTGGCATCGGGCGTATTGGCAAAGAGTTTCCTGATGTCGTCGAACACCCCCGTATACGTGGCGGGGTTCGAGCGTGGTGTTCGGCCGATGGGCGACTGGTCCATGTCGATCACCTTGTCGAGCAGGTCGATACCCCCCACGCTCTTGTGGCGACCCGGGGATTCCTTGGTCTTGTAGATCTTTTGCATGAGTGCCGGCAACAGGATGTCCCGCACCAGCGTGCTCTTTCCGCTACCCGACACGCCCGTGACCGCCACGAAACAGCCGAGGGGAATCCGCACGTCCAGCTGTTTCAGATTGTGTTCCCGTGCCCCGCGCACGACGAGTGCGTCGGACCCGATCGATCGTCGCTTCTTTGGCACCTCGATCGCACGCTTTCCCGAGAGGTATTGACCGGTGATCGAATCGCCGGCTTTCTCGATTCCCTTCACGACCCCGCTGTACACGACTTCGCCACCATGTTCACCGGCTCCCGGACCAATGTCGACGATCCAATCGCTGGCTCGAATCGTCTCCTCGTCGTGCTCCACCACCAGGACGGTGTTCCCGAGATCACGCAATCGGTGCAACGTATCGATGAGCCGGTGGTTGTCCCGCTGATGCAGCCCGATGGATGGCTCGTCCAGCACGTACAGCGTGCCGACGAGTCCGGAACCAATCTGGCTTGCGAGCCGAATCCGTTGCGCCTCGCCGCCTGCCAGCGTGCTCGCCGAGCGACTGAGTGTGAGGTAATCCAGACCGACGTCCAACAAGAACCCGAGACGCGCGTTGATCTCCTTCGTGATTCGCTCGGCGATGAGTTTCTCGCGTTTGTTGAGCTTGAGGCCCACGAGGAATTTTGCCGATTCACCGATCGACATACCACACACGTCGGAGATGGTTCGGTCATTCACCTGCACGGCGAGTGACTCGGGCCTCAACCGTGCACCCTTGCACGCCGAACACGGTCGTTCTCGCATGTAGCTCTCATACTGTTCGCGCTGATGGTCGCTCTCGGCGGTTTCGTGCCGACGCTTCAACCACGGGATGACACCTTCGAAGGTGGTGCTGTACTCACGGACCTTGCCGTAGCGATTCCGGTACTTCACCAGCACGTTGTCCCCGAGTCCCTGCATGATGATCCTGTGTTGCTTCGCCGTCAGCTTGTGCCACGGCCGCTTGATGTCGATTCCCTCCTCCTTGGCCACCGACTCCAGCATCCGGGTGAAGTACATGGTGTGGGCGCTCCGCCACGGAGCGATGGCACCCTCGGTGATGCTCAGGTCCGGATCGGGCACCACCAGGTCGGCATCCACCTCGTACGTCGTACCGAGTCCCAGGCACTTGTCGCACGCACCGTACGGGGTGTTGAACGAGAAATTCCGCGGTGCGAGCTCGTCGTACGAGGTGCTGCACTTCGGGCATACGAGTTGCTGGCTGAAGTTCATGACCTCACTCACCTCATCCCCCTTGCCCATCACCTCCACCGTCGCCACACCGTTGGCCAATCGCAGCGCGGTCTCCATGCTGTCGGTGAGCCGACGACCCAGTCCTGCCTTGCGCACGAGTCTGTCGACGACGATGTCGATGGTGTGCTGTTCGTAGCGTGCCAACTTGGTTCCCGATTTCTGGAACTCCGCAATGTCGACCACGGAGCCGTCGACCCTGGCGCGGGTGAATCCCTGTGCCAGGAAGTCCGTGAGGAGGGAGTCGTACTCCCCCTTCCTTCCGCGAACTACCGGGGCAAGTACCTGGAATCTGGTGCCGTCCTTCAACTCCATCACCTGGTCGACGATTTGTTCGGGCGTTTGCTTGGTGAGTCGTTGCCCGTCGTGCACGCAATGTTGGATGCCGATTCGCGCGTACAGCAACCGTAGGTAGTCGTACACCTCGGTGATGGTTCCTACCGTGGACCGCGGGTTTCGTGACGCCGATTTCTGATCGATGGAGATTGCCGGGGACAGCCCTTCGATCACGTCGACGTCCGGTTTGTCCATCTGCCCGAGGAACTGTCGGGCGTACGCACTCAGACTCTCCACGTAACGGCGCTGACCCTCTGCGTAGATGGTGTCGAACGCGAGGCTGCTCTTGCCACTACCCGACAGTCCGGTCAACACGATGAGTCGATCGCGCGGCAGCTCGACGTTGATGTTCTTCAGGTTGTGCTCGCGAGCACCACGGATGACGATGCGATCGGGCACGGCGTCAGACTATTTCTTCGGTCCGACGTCGCGAAGCTCGCGGCGCAGTTCGCGCACCTCGTCCCGCAGTCGTGCTGCTTGCTCGAAATGCAGGTCGGCGGCCGCTTGGTGCATCTCCTCCTCCAGGGTCTGGATGAGGCGCTCCAATTCGCTCGAACCGAGGGATCGCAGATCGCGGATGACCTTGTCACGCTCGCGAGATGCGCGTCGACCCTTGCCCGGGTACGCGGCGGTGTCATCGGGTCGCAGAATGGAGAGGATGTCACCCACCGCCTTGCGGATGGTCTTGGGCTCGATGCCGTGTTCGGCGTTGTACGCACGCTGCTTCTCGCGACGGGCGTTCGTCAGCGAGATCGCCGACTCCATCGCAGCCGTGCGGTTGTCGGCGTACATGATCACCTGACCGTCCACGTTTCGCGCGGCTCGCCCGATGGTCTGGATGAGGGAGGTTTCGCTGCGCAGGAACCCCTCTTTGTCGGCATCGAGGATTGCCACGAGTGAAACCTCCGGAAGGTCCAGGCCCTCCCGAAGCAGGTTGATACCCACCAACACATCGAACTCTCCGAGTCGAAGTGCACGGAGGATCTCGATCCGCTCGATGGTGTCGATGTTGGAGTGGAGGTACCGCACACGCAGACCCTGTTCGAGCAGGTACTCGGTGAGATCCTCGGCCATCTTCTTGGTCAACGTGGTGACGAGGACACGGTCACCCTTCTCCACCCGCTGTGCAACGTTCACGATGATGTCGTCGATTTGTCCCTTGGTGGGTTTGACGATGACCTCGGGATCGATCAGACCGGTCGGACGAACCACCTGTTCGACGATCTGCACCGAATTGGCCCTTTCGAACTTGGCGGGAGTGGCCGACATGAAGATGCATTGGTTCACCCGCTCGAGCGCTTCCTCGAATTGCAATGGTCGATTCTCGCACGCGCTGGGTAGACGGAACCCGTGCTCGACCAACGTGTTCTTGCGCGCTCGATCTCCCGCGAACTGTCCGTACAGTTGCGGAACCGCCACATGGCTTTCGTCCACCACGAGGAGGAAATCGTCGGGGAAATAATCGAGCAGCGTGAATGGCGGGTCGCCGGGTGACCGTCCATCTATGTGCATCGAGTAGTTCTCGATGCCGTTGCAGTACCCCATTTCCTGCATCATCTCGATGTCGTAGCGGGTCCGCATACCAAGACGCTGGGCCTCCAACAGCTTCCCCCGTTCGTTGAACCAGGCGAGGCGGTCAGCCAACTCGGCTTCGATCCTCCCGATGGCCGTGCGCATCCGATCCTCCCCCGCGACATAGTGCGTGGCGGGGAATACCACCGTCTCGGTTGGAGTCGAGAGCGTCTCTCCAGTGACCGGGTCGACGACACTGATTCGATCGACGGTGTCACCGAACATCTCTATTCGCGTCACGCTCTCTTCGTACGCAGGATGCAGTTCGATAGTGTCGCCCCGCACACGGAAGTTGCCACGTCCCAATGCGGTGTCGTTGCGTTCGTACTGCAGGTCGACGAGGCGTCGCAGGATGCTCTGCTGGTCGTAGTCGACGCCTTGGTGTAGCTCGAGGAGATGGCCCTTGTACTCGTCCGGGTCGCCCATGCCGTAGATGCAACTCACGGACGCCACAACGATCACGTCACGTCGGGTGAGCAGTGCTGCGGTCGCGGAATGTCGCAGTCGATCGATTTCGTCGTTGATGGACGAATCCTTCTCGATGAAGGTGTCGCTCGACGGTATGTACGCCTCCGGTTGGTAGTAGTCGTAGTAGCTCACGAAGTACTCGACGCGATTGTTCGGGAAGAACTCCCGCATCTCCTGGGCGAGTTGTGCGGCAAGGCTCTTGTTCGGCGCCAGGATCAGCGTCGGACGCTGCACTCGCTCGATGGTCCAGGCGATGGTGGCCGACTTTCCCGAGCCGGTGATTCCGAGCAGGGTCTGGAATCGATCCCCGCGCTCGACACCCTCGGCCAGCTTGGCGATTGCGCGCGGCTGATCACCCGCGGGCTGGTATTCCGACACCACCTTGAAGAGATGTTTGGCGCGCGTATCGACCACGCGGCGAGCCTACGAGTCCGCCGAGCCCTTCACCCGACCGGCATCGGCACCGGCAGGTGGCAGGGAGCACATCCACAACCACGCCATTGCAACTTGACGAGCCAGATCCAAACGCGAACCGGAATTGTCGATGATCCAGTCGGCCACCGACCGTCGAACACTGCGCGTTGCCTGACGAGCGATCCTGGCTCGAGCCTCGTCGGCCGTGAAACCGCGTTGGGCCACCAGGCGCTCGACGGCGATATCCGGATCCAAATCCACCACGAGCGTGCCACACAACCCGGACCGCGGATTCTCCACCAACAACGGTACGTCCAGCACGACCACCTTCTTGGTCTTGCGTAGCGCCTCGATTCGTCGCATCATCTCCCGACCAACCGCCGGATGGACGATTGCGTTCAAGTCGGCCAACGCCTGGGCCTCGGCGAACACCTCTGCCGCGAGTGCAGCCCTGTCGAGATGTCCACTCGGCGCAACCACGACGTCGCCGAAGCGGGCCACGATGTCTGCGAACACCTGCTGACCCGGCCGTTGTAGATCGCGCACGATCACGTCCGCGTCGATGATGACGGCGCCGTGGGCGGCCAGTTGCGACGACACCACCGACTTCCCGGAACCAATGCCGCCCGTGAGCCCGACGAGGATCATCTCGTCACCATTCCGGGTACCAAATTACGTGTTCGGTTGGCCCTCGGCCTGGAACATGTCACCCCAGGCAGCTTCGCGGGTGGCGTCGTCGGTGCCGACCCAGTTGCCCTGTTCGTCGGCCTTGAACTGGTCGCGGTATTCGGGGGCCAATTCTCCGCCTTCGGCAGCCTGCTTGATGCTCAGACTGATGCGACGACGAGCCAGGTCGAGATCGATGATCTTGACCCACAGTTCTTCGCCGGGGGTGACCACCTGCTCGGGAGCCTCGACGTGGTGCGACGACATCTCGGAGATGTGCACCAAACCTTCGATACCGTCGCCAACCTGGACGAAGGCGCCGAACGGAACGATCTTGGTGACGCGCCCGTACACCAACTGATTCACGGCGTGTCCCTGGGCGAATGCCTGCCACGGGTCCTGCTGCGTCGCCTTGAGCGACAGGCTGATGCGCTCGCGATCGCCGTCGATTTCCAACACCTTCACCTCGACCTCGTCGCCAATCTTGACGATGTCGTTCGGGTTGTCCACGTGCTTCCAGGAGAGCTCCGACACGTGGATGAGGCCGTCCATGCCACCGAGATCGACGAACACGCCGAACGCCACGATGGATGACACCCGGCCCTTGCGGGTCTCGCCGACCTTCAAGTTCACCAGGAAGCCGTCGCGGCTTTCACGCTGGGTCGCCTCGAGCACCGCACGACGTGACAACACGACGTTGTTTCGCTGGCGGTCGAGTTCCAGGATCTTGGCTTGGATCTTCTGACCCACGTACGGCGCCAGGTCCTTGACGCGACGCAATTCCACCAGTGAGGCCGGAAGGAAGCCGCGCAGACCGATGTCGACGATGAGGCCGCCCTTCACCTCCTCGATGACATGACCCTCGACGGTGCCGTCCTCGTTCTTGATGCGCTCCACGTCACCCCATGCACGCTCGTACTGTGCGCGCTTCTTGGAGAGCAGTAAGCGACCTTCCTTGTCCTCCAACGTGAGCACCAAGGCCTCGATTTTCTCTCCGAGCTTCACCACGGTGTGCGGATCGACGTCCTGTCGTATCGCGAGTTCGCGCGCCAGGATGACACCCTCGGTCTTGTAGCCGATCTCGAGCAACACCTCCTCGCGCGCGATGCGCACGACGGTTCCGGTCACGAGTTTGCCTTCCTTGATTTCCACGAAGGTGTTGTTGATCTCATCGGCGAACGATGCATCGCGTTCGGTGATCTTGCGGGGGATGTAGTTTCCGCTTTGGTCGAAGGTGCCCATTGAAGCGGCTGGGCTGAGCGTTGTATCGGTCACAGGTAACTTTCGGTGGATGGAAGAGTAGGGATGGGACGTTCACCGCCTCGCGGCGGAAAGGTCAGGCTACCTTCGCAGCCGCCCAACTCGCACCCCACGCAGCATTCACGACCAGCGGCACGTCCAACGTCGCAGCGCCGTGCATGGCGTTCAACACCACTTCTTCCACCCGATCGTGCTCCCCCGCGGCGACCTCCACGATCACCTCGTCGTGCACCTGCAACACCAAACGACTGGCCAACCCGTCCTCTTCGAGTCGGCGGTCGATCGCCACGAGGGCGATCTTGAAGATGTCGGCGGCGAGACCCTGGATTCCTGCGTTCATGGCCATTCGTGCGGCAGCTGCCTGCACCTGGCGAATCGGGCTGTGGATTCCCTCGATGCGGCGACGCCGACCGAACAACGTGGTGGTGTATCCATCCTTGGTGGCGCGGGCCACCGCGTCGTCCATGTACTTCTTCACCCGCGGAAACGCCGTGAAGTACGCCTCGAGGATCACCTTTGCCTCCCCCACGTCGATGCCGAGGCGTTGGCTGAGCCCGTAGGCCTCCATGCCGTACGCGAGCCCATACGACACCATCTTCGCCTTGCTCCGATTCTCGCTCGTCACGTCGTCGAGCGACACACCGAATACCTGGGCTGCGGTTGCGCGGTGGATGTCGAGCCCCTCATTGAATGCCCCGAGGAGCCCCGGATCCTGGGCGAGGTGGGCGATGCAGCGAAGTTCGATCTGGTTGTAGTCGGCAACCAAGAACTCGTGTCGATCGGCCGGTACGAATACGTCGCGGAAGACCTTGCCCGACTCGCTACGTATCGGAATGTTGTGGAGATTCGGCTGGTCGCTCGACAGCCGACCGGTGCGCGCCACCGTCTGATTGAAACTGGCGTGTATTCGACCGTCCGAGCCGATGCTGTGGAGCAAGCCGAGCGCGTAGGTGGCCCGCAACTTCTCCACTTCGCGGTACTCCATCAATGCGTCGATGAAATCCGGCCATTCGTCACGAATCTTCTCGAGTGACGCCGCGTCCGTGCTGTAGCCCTTCGTTGCCTTCGTCTTCTTTCCACCCGTCAGTCCGCGCTCCTCGAACAGGATCTCCTTCAACTGCTTGGTGGAGTTCACGTTGAACTCCTTGCCAGCCAGCGTGTGCAGCGTGGCGACGAGCGCACCGCTTCGTTCTCCGAGCGACGTTTCGAGGGCCTTCAACGCAGCTGCATCCACGGCAATGCCGGCGTGTTCCATCTTTGCCAACACACGAACGAGCGGGAGCTCGGTTGCAACGTACAAATCCGCGACACCCTGGCGGTCGAGTTCGCGTTCGAGCACGGGGCGGGCGAGCAATGCGACCACCGCTTCGCAGGCTGCACCGTGCTCGCCTGCGTCCTGTGTTGGAGCATCGAAGTCGAATTGTCCGTTCGCGGTGGTGCCATCCCCCGCCACGCGACGTGCCAGCCACCGTTGCGCAACCGTGGCGGTGTCGTACGCACCGGCTCCCGAGTCCGCGAGGTACGCCGCGATGGCGGTGTCGTAGCACAGATTCCGCAGGTCGATTCCGACGGCCAACATTCCGCGCATCGCGTTGCGGGCATCATGCATCACCACGTTGGTGGCACCGCTCAGCGCCGTCTTCAGTCGGGCGTTTGCCACGAGATCTCCGGCAATCGACCGACAGGTGTACGTCGTCGCATCCGCGGCGGCATCGGCACATGCAACGAGCGCGCGAATCTCACTGCGCCCGGGATCCCCCGTCCAAACGACTGCGAGCCCGAGCGGTGCATCCCGCTCGAGCATCGATATCGCGTCGTCGAGCGTTGCGGACTCCACCGTCACCGATACGTCACCGGCGCCGACCACTTCACCGGCGCCGTCCTCATCGCGCGACGAGTCAGTGCCACCGCCGAACGAGTCGGCGGAAATCGAGTCGCCGCCGAACCTGGTCGTCAACGGTTTCCATCGTGTGGCCATCGACGAGAACTCCAGCCGCGCAAAGAGCGAACGCAATGCATCGACCCGCGGTTTGGGTGTCCAAGACTTCGCATCGATCGAAATCGGCACGTCGCTGCGCAGTCGCATCAGGTCGGCGTTGCGGAGAACGCGTTCCCGTGCTTCCTTCAACGATGCCTTCAACTTCGGCGTCTGCTCGTCGGCATGGTCGAACACCGAGTCGAGCGACCCGTACTGGTTCATCAATTTCGCCGCGGTCTTCTCACCGACCCCGGGGACACCCTCCAGGTTGTCACTCGGATCCCCTCGAAGGGCCGCATACTGGGCATACTGCGCCGGTGACACACCCGTGCGCTCCTTGATACCGGCTTCGTCGTAGAGCGCATAGTCGGAAACGCCGCGCTTGTTGTACAACACCCGGACGTTCGGATCCCGCACCAACTGGTACGCGTCACGATCCCCCGTGACGATGAGCAGTTCGTCACCGGCGCCGATGGAGTTGGCGATGGTCGCAATGATGTCGTCGCCCTCGAACCCTGCGCAGTCGAGCGTGGTCACCCCGGCGGCTGGCAGGAGTTCGTTCTTCACCACCTCGAGTTGCTGATACAGCGTGTCCGGCTGCCTTTCTCGTTGCGCCTTGTACTCGGGCGCCGCTTCGTGGCGGAACGTCCTTTCCTTGCGGTCGAACACCACGACGATGGCGTCGGGTTCGTGGTCCTTCACCAGGATTGCAAACATGGAGCAAAATCCGAACACGGCGTTGGTCACCTCGCCGCTCGCCGTTGCCATGGTGTCGGGCAGGGCAAAGAACGCCCGGTACACCAGGGAGTTGCCGTCGAGGGCCATCACCTTCATGGCGCGACGACCGGCGTTGTCATGGGCGAGGCGTCATGCAGATGGAACGATCTCACCCTTCAGAATCGCGTCCGCAACGGCTCGCATCGTAGTCCGTTTTGCCATCGCCGATTTCTGGATGAATGAAAAGGCCTCGGACTCCTTCATGCCGTGGTCGTCGATGAGACGCCCCTTAGCGCGATCCAGGAGTGTTCGAACCTCGAGACGCTCGGACAACTCCGCCACCTCGGACACCAATGCCCGCGTTTCGGCATACCGAGCGATTGCAAGTTCTATTGCCGGAACCAGATCCGTCTTCTGGAACGGCTTCACCAGGTAGGCAACCGCGCCGGCGTCACGCGCCTGCTCCACGATTTCACGTTGACTGAAGGCCGTCAGCATCAACACGGCACAGATACCTTCGGTGGTGATTCGACGCGCCGCTTCGATGCCGTCCATCCCCGGCATCTTCACGTCCAACATCACGAGATCGGGTTTCAATTGCCGAACGAGCTCGACGGCCTGATCTCCACGGCCGGCCTCACCGACGACCACGTAGCCCTCCTCTTCGAGCAATTCACGCAGGTCGAGACGAATGATGGCTTCGTCCTCGGCGATGACGATGGTGGTCACGCGCACACCCTAGGAGAGTCGGTCGAGGAGTACGTTCTGCTCCGCCTCGAGCAATGCAATGGAGCGCTCGAGATGCTCCAAATGTCGCCGGATCGCCGCGTAGTGCTTCTGGGAATCCCGATGGTCTGCAACTGCGCTAGGGGTTTCCGACACGATCGCCCGCAACTCGTCGTCTGCGGCCTCGTCACCCAGGACCTCGGCTTGTTCAC